>DYPM01000129.1:0-1567 GCA_020719895.1 Sulfurovum sp.
TTACATTTTTGTCAAAATTGGATTAAAAGCTTTACTTGAAAGGAGTAGTTTATCTCCAATATTTAAGTTTTCAATCTCATGTTTCATAGCTGTCACTTTGATGATTTCATTGTGAGCTAAAACTTCGACTATATACAAAATATCGCTTTTTTTGATAGAGAGTATTTCCCCTACGATTTTGAATTTTCCGCTGATATTTTGATTGGCAAATACTTGGTTTGGAGTTCCATCATCTGTGATTTGCCCTAAAGCGATTTTAAAAACACGATTGGAAAGTTTAAAAACTTCACTAATATCGTGGCTTACCAAAATAGAAGTGATACTAAATCGTTTGTGAATTGAGGAGAGTTCATCTTGAAGTTTAAGTCTCATTTCCATATCAAGTGCTGAAAGTGGCTCATCAAGGAGGAGGATTTTTGGATTTGTCATCAGTGTTCTTGCGACGGCAACTCTTTGTTTTTGTCCTCCACTTAAGTGAATTGGCTTCAACTTATCAAGATTTTCTATCTCCATTATCTCCAAAATCTCATCAACTCTTTCTATCTCATTTTTATTTGACAAAGCAAATTCAAGATTTTGTCTCACTGTCATATTTGGAAATAGGGCATAGTCTTGAAAAACAAATCCAACTCTCCTCTTTTGTGGAGGTAAATTTATATTTTTATCACTATCAAACCACACTTCACCATCAACGATAATTGTGCCACTTTTTGGAGTTTCAAGTCCAGCTATTATTCTCAAAAGTGTCGTTTTTCCGCTTCCACTTTTTCCAAATATTGTGAGAAAGTCGCCGTTTTGTATCTCTTTATTGACTACCAAATCTATTGTTCCATCTGCGCTGTGGAGTTGTTTTGTTATGTTTATTTGTATCATTTAAATTCACTCCTTACCATAGATTTATTTACCGCATACACAAAAAGCAAAATACAAAATGAGATAACAAATAAAGTAAAAGCATATTGATTTGCTAAACCATAATTGAGAGCCTCCACTTCATCATAAATAGCGATACTTGCTACTTTTGTCTCTCCAGCGATATTTCCACCTATCATCAAAACCACCCCAAATTCCCCAACGGTATGAGCAAATGTGATTACCATTCCTGTTAGAAGTGAAGGGCGGATATTGGGTAACATTACATACCAAAGAGTTTGAAATTTACTTTTTCCTAAGATATAAGAAGCCTCACGGAGTGATTTACTTAAAGCACTAAAACCACTTTGAATTGGATGAACCATAAAGGGTAAACTAAAGATAATTGAAGCAACAACAAGTCCTTCAAAACTAAAAACAAGCCTAATATCAAAGTTTTCATCAAGCCATCCCCCAAAACTATTTTTTGGACTAAAAGCAAGAAGGAGATAAAATCCAAGAACTGACGGTGGCAACACCAAAGGCATAGAAACTATCGCTTCAATCGCTGGTTTGAACCTTGATGTAGTTTGTGAAAGGTAATACCCAAGAGGTATCCCAATACAGAGTAAAATAAATGTTGTAATTCCCGCCAACTCAAATGTTAGTTTCATTGTTTCAAAAAAAGATTCATCCATATTTACACCTTTGCAAT
>DYPM01000129.1:1667-3750 GCA_020719895.1 Sulfurovum sp.
TCATCTTTTTGGTACTCTTGTTCATCGCTTAGGATGAGTGAACTAAAAATAATATTCCCAACTTTTACAGAGATATGAGTGATTCCTTCAACACTTTTGATATGTTTGATAGTTCCACTAAGTTGATTCATTTTGTTTCAAATCCGTATTTTTTGAAAATTTCTTTTGCACTTTTTGAAGTGATAAAAGAGGCAAATTTAATTGCAAGTGATTTGGCTTTAGCATATTTTGTGATTACAAATGATTGTTCCATTGGAGCATATTTTGATTTATCTATCACTAAATATTCCCCTTTTAGCTCTGTTTCTTTTAAAAGTGAATAAGCGACAAGTCCAATATCAGCAGCTCCTGAATCTACAAACTGAACACTTTGAGCGATATTATCGCCCATTACAATTTTGTTACCAACAGCATCTTTTACTCCATAATTTGTTAAGATTTCCATCGCAGCAACTCCATAAGGAGCAACTTTTGGATTTGCTATTGAGATATGTTTTACTTTATCACTTTTAAGAGCATTTATCCCAAGTTTTATCAAATTTTTATCGTTACTATAGAGTGCGACAACACCCATTGCATAGATTTTTGGTTTACTAATTGCTAATCCATCGCTTACGATTTTAGCTGGATGTTTGCTATCTGCAGCCATAAAAATATCATACTCAAAACCATTTGATAGTTGAGCATAAGCCTTTCCTGTAGCACTAAAAGTCAAAACTATTTCATCATTTTGATTTGATTTTTTAAATTCATTTGTTATTTCACTCATCGCTAATTTTGCACTTGAAGCAACAAAAACTTTGATGTTTTCTGCCCACAAATTTCCACTTAAACCACATACTATCAACATTGTACTTACTAATTTTTTACTCATTTGTTTCATCTTTTTTCATTTTTTCATTTTTAACATTTAACCAATAAAGTTATTTCCCAATCATCACATCACTTGATTTGATAATGGCAGTTACTCTATCACCAACTTTGACATCCAAATTTCCAACAGCATTTTTTGTGATAACAGAAGCTATCAAATCACTGCCTATATTTACAACTACTTCACTATTTACCTCGCCAAAATTGATAGTTTCAACGACACCACTGAGTTTATTTCTAGCACTGATATTTAAGCCCATATCGGTTGCAAGAAGCACCGCACTTGACTTAAATATCGTTACAACTTCATCTCCAACTATAAGACCAAGATTTTCAACTGCTCCATTTGTGATAACACTTACCATTGTGTAACCACTTTTTAATTTGATATAAATAGAAGCGTTGATTTTTCCATTTTCTATCAGTTCTACAACACCTACAAGTTGATTTCTTGCGCTGATTTGCATATTAAACCTTCGAAATAATTTTAAATTACCACTATCAAAATCTGTGATATGCGATATTGTGTTTAAAAACTTTTGATGCTCTTCTTCAATCACCTTATAAGTTTTCACCAAGTTTTTACCGTACTCTGTGAGTTTTGTACCACCACCATTTACCCCACCAGTTACCTTTTCTACAACTGGTACAGGACAAAGATTGTTCATCGCATCAATCATATCCCAAGCACCTTTGTAGCTAAGTGGGACTTTTTTGGCAGCAGAGTTGAGACTTCCCGTCGTCTCAATCGCCCTTAAAAGTGCCATTCTCTTCTCAAGGAGAAACGACTGCTCTCCATTTGCAAGGCTCAAACCAGACAAAAACTCCATGATTGCTCCTTTGTGTAGACTGCTTAGACTACTTTATGATAAGTGCAAAAAATGTACCATTATAAAGCTTAGTTAATAATGATTTTATTGATGAAAATGGGGAATTGGAGTAGGTATTTTAAAAAAATTGTTGATTTTTTTTGGGTAGTATACTATAGCTCAATTGATGATCTCAAAGCAAAAATTATTCCCCATACGCACGGTGTCATACTTAAGAAAGGTTCTTGTCAAGCTACTTTTTTGCCTCAAGTATGGGAGCAACTACCTCAATTTGAGACTTTTTTGACTATTTGTGCCAAAAGGCAAGATTGCAATCAAATTGCCTCCACTCTCACCCTGAAATTTTCACTTATCAAGTAGAAGAGTATCCAGAGTAAATC
>DYPM01000130.1 GCA_020719895.1 Sulfurovum sp.
TTATGATAAAAATAAGGTTTTAGTGGGAGAGTATTAGACTTCTTGAAAAACAAGAAGTCTAAGCACGAAGTGCGTGAACCCGTTTGTTGAAGACAGCTTAGCGTTAGCGGTAGCCTAATGGACTTTGTTCATTAGGCGTTATTTTGAGTTCTGCAAGAACTCTATTGACAGACAAACCTCACCACTCCGTAAAAATAGAGTGATAATATAGTTTTTAGCAAGAGTAAGTAGTGATATATTCGTGAGCAGTTGGACGACCCTCTACAGGCGTTACGTGTCTATTGAATCCATACTCGATATAGCTTTTGATAAACTCTTTATTCATAATTGGCGCAAGGAATTCATTGTCGTTTTCGAGTCCTTCGAGTGCTTCTCTAAGCGTGTTTGGCAATTCAGGGATTCCTTTTTCTTTGAGTTCTTCTCTTGTTAGCTCAAAAAGATCAATATTGAATGGTCCTACCAATGGATATCCGCCTGCTTTGATACCATCTATACCAGCCATCATAAGTACAGCAAAACAAAGATATGGATTAGATGAAGAGTCAGGGAAGCGTGTTTCGATTCTTACTGATTTTTCGCCTGCACCGTATGGAATACGACACGCTGCTGATCTGTTTTGCATAGAGTAGGTAAGAATTCTTGGTGCTTCAAACCCTGGAAGAAGTCTTTTGTAAGAGTTTGTTGTTGGGTTGGTGAAGGCTGCTACTGCATCTTTGTGTTTGAAGATACCGCTAAGATAATCCAATGAGAGTTTGCTTAGTTTGCCATAACCGTCTGCATCAAAAAAGAGGTTTTTGCCATCTTTCCAAATGGACTGGTGAACGTGTTGTCCGTTTCCATTGTCGTTGTAGATTGGTTTTGGCATAAATGTTGCTGTTTTGCCATTGAGGTGAGCTACCATTTTAATGACATATTTGAGTTTTTGTACATTGTCTGCTGCTCTGATGAGATCATTAAATACGATACCAATCTCTCCTTGAGCTTGTGCTACTTCGTGGTGACCCAAAACCACTTCCAAGCCTACCTCTTCAAGTACCATCATCATTTCAGCTCTCAAATCTACTTGTGAGTCAATTGGCATAACGGGGAAATATCCACCTTTGACTCTTGGTCTGTGACCTGTATTGCCTGTTTCAGAACTTTCTGATGCATCAGCCCAGTGACCTTCGTTAGAGTCTACTCTAAACATTTGACAGTTGTCTTTGTCTTCTATGATAACGCTATCAAAAACAAAAAACTCATTTTCAGGACCAAAATAAGCAATATCGCCAATTCCTTGTGCGTCAAGATATTCTAATGTTTTTTTAGCGATAGAGCGTGGACACTTTGCATAGAGTTCATTTTTGTAGATGTCATACACATCACAAATAACAACAATCGTACTATCAGCTGTAAAAGGATCAAGAAAGGCTGTTGGAACATCTGGTTTGAGGATCATATCAGATTGATTGATTGGTTGCCAGTTGTCGATTGAAGAGCCATCAAAAGGAAATCCAAAAGTAAGATTGTCTTTATTTACAGCACTCATTCTGTAACTGATGTGATGCCACGCACCTTTGATGTCTGTAAATCTAAAATCAACAAACTCCACTTCATTCTCTTTGCAATAACTAAAAAACTCTTCAACACTATTCACAAATTTACCCATTTTGGTACTCCTAAAAATTATATGTAGCTTAGATTATAACTGCAAAAATTGAAAAACATAATTCTCAATTGATTAAATATTAATCATTTTTCTATCTCTATTTTCAAATATGGCTACTTGTCGATAACCAACTGATTTTGCAAGACTCACCACTTTTTCATATCCAAAACCTACTTGCTCTACCGAATGAGCATCTGAACCAAAAGTGATTCCAATTCCCAATGCAAACGCCTCTTCGAGTAGTAGTCGTGAAGGATATATCTCCGCGATTGGTTTACGCAATCCCGCACCATTGAGTTCAAGTATCATATTGGAGGCTTTGATAGCTTGAAGTGCTTTTTTGGCAAGCAGTCTCACATCTTTGGTTGGCATATATTTAAACACTTTAATCAAATCAAAATGACCTACAATATCAAACTTTCCACTTTTTGCCATCGCTTCTACGGCTTCGAAGTAAGCCTCCCACACCTCATCGACACCTCGCTCTTTCCAACCGCTTAAAAACTCTGGATTGTCAAATCCCCATTTATCGATAAAATGCACCGAACCAATCAAATAGTCTACATCCGCAATAAGAACACGCTCATCAACATATCCAACCAACCAATCTACTTCATAACCGCATCGAATCTCTATTTTTCCACGAAATTTCTCTTTAGCATTTAAAATATCCAGCTCATACGCTTTCATCTCTTCAAACGCAAGGCGATAGTGTGGATCAAAATCCATCGGTGCATGTTCACTAAAACCATAGATATCAATTCCAAGCTCTATTGCTCTTTGGATATATTCATCTACTGTACCTTCGGCGTGACTGCAACGAATGGTGTGATTATGAAGATCTATACGCATTTTATTTTATCCCAAAACAAAATATGCACCTATGCCTAATAAGGTAGCCACAACGACACGTTTGACAATCACACCGATATTGTTTCCGATTTGACATGAGCTACACCGAGAATACTTTTTGGCTTCATATTGTGCATAAAAGAAAAATCCAACCATGAGAGCAAAAATTGTTGGAACTAAAAATTGGTCGATTAGATAGAAACTCTCGAGTGTTTCTTTTGAAAATCCCAAAAATGAACTCACAAGCGTAAATCCCATAAAAATGAGAAGCTTATCAGTGAAACTCACAAAATAGTCTTTGTTTGAAAAAGCAGGACACACTTCTACTTCTGGTACCAATCCGTCATTTGCTAATGCTGCGATGACTTTCTCTTTGTGATTTTTGTCCAATTTATCCAAAAAAGTTCCGCCAAAAAGATAGTCTACTTTGCGTTGGAGTGTCGCTGCGTAAACTCTATCTTCGATATCACAATGCAAAGCATTGCCATGACGATCTTCATAAACCACTTTGATTCGTTCGGCACGAGGAATGGTTTGGGTGATATTTGGATAATAGAGAGTTTGCTCTTGTGACTCAAATGCTCCATAACTTCCGATAATACGAGGATTGATATATTCAGAGTAGCTACCATCAGGCTCTTTGATAAGAATGATATTGTAAGGGTAAGCTATCTGCATTGCAACAAGAGCGGTGATTTTGTGATGCTCCATCGTATCGCGAATATCTTCAATCACATCCCAAAGGGTTTGATTAAAACTTCGTACATCAGTACAAGAGATATTGACACGCTCATCAGGAAAAATAACTAATTTTTGTACCATAAGTATTGAGATTCCTTTGATAAAAGTCCATAACAGAATATAAAATTTTATACTCTATTATAAATTGATATTCAAAAAAGAAGTAAGAAAGTTATAAAAGGAGGTTTATAGCTTGTGGAGCTTTTTTGCTCCACGTTGGGATTAGTGGCTTTTGCTGACCACAATAATCATTTTGATATTAATGACAATAAATCTAAAAATTTGCCAAATAAGACACGTTCTCATAAATTTTACAAAACTGCCTGGTACCATAGTGGTAAAGTTTTGGTCGTATGGTTTGATTCTCTCTTCGATCTGTTTCATTTTTTCTCCTAAAAGATATTTTTTAATATTAGAGTTCTTGCAGAACTCAAAATAACGCCTAATGAACAAAGTCCATTAGG
>DYPM01000014.1:0-2859 GCA_020719895.1 Sulfurovum sp.
GCGTATGTCTTCAGCAGACGGCTCTTTGGTGCTAATTTGAATCGGAACAAGTTCCTTTTGGTGCGTTCGTCCTCGTGCTGACGGCTCTTGCGTGAATAGTCACGCTTTTTTTCAAAATTCCCCTCTTGAGTGGTGTCCAAAGGACGGGGTGGATGCTCTTAGCTCTATAAAGGCTTTACCCATTTTTTGTAAAAGTGCCTAAGCTTAAGAGTCGTTGTAGGCATCATCGAGGCTGGTAATCTCAATGAGCTTGAAGTGAGGTGAAAACTTCTCAATAATTTCGTTTTTGGTTTTGATAGCACTCTCCACCTCAATACGACAAAATTCAGCAGAATCAGAACTTTGAATCCCTAATTCTATTTTGGTGACATTCATATCCAATTTCGCAAGTAGCGTCAAGAGTTCTGCTAACACCCCTTTGCGATTTTGTAGACCCACAATCAATCGATAACCGATAAGTTTGGAGTGTTGCCATTGCACATGGAGCATAGGCACTTGAGAACACATTTTTTCGTACGCTTTTTTGCACAATTTGTGATGCACAATCGCACGGTTGTTGTGATAAAACGCGACCACCAAATCTCCCATTTTCGGATGACAGCAGTAGTCAAACTCCACTCCATCAATATTTTTGTTGCTATAAAAGATCAGATGATCAATAGTTTTTGGAGTAGGTTTTTTGTACCCTTTTTTGAAAAGTTCCCAAGTGCGAACTTCTCTCGTTCCCATAGTGTGAGCAAGTTTATGAATAGTCTCTTTGAAAAAATCAAGAAGCAGAGGAATTTTGTGAATACTCTCTTTCATATGAAGCTCTTCGATAAGTGTATGTAACGTATCAACAGGAAGATCAAAGAGATTGAAGAGGATATTGTATGCACTTAGTTCATTGCACTCTTTTTCTCTTGCACGACAGAGTGTGCGTATTCCCTCTTTTGCTTTGGAGGTTTTGACACTGTCTATCCATGAGCAGTAGAGGTGAGGCGCATTGTCTTTGATAATGCGTACAATATCGCCATTTTTAAGAACGCCAAGTAAAGAGCCTTCTTGTTTGTTGATCAAAGCACCAACGGCATTTGTTCCTACCTTGGAGTGAATAGTATAAGCAAAATCAAGAGCAACCGAACCTTTTGGAAGGGTAAAATAGTCTCCTTTTGGAGAAAATACAGTGATGTCTTCAGAAAATAAATCGGTTTTTGCCAATGCATAAAACTCCTCTACGGACTCTTTTTGGTAGTGTAATCCCTCAAGCCACTCTAAATTGACACCAACATTGCCACTTTTGTAAATCCAATGTGCAGCAACTCCATATTCGGCAAGTTGATGCATCTCGTGGGTACGAATCTGTACCTCTACAATCCCTTCTTCATAAAAAAGTGTAGTGTGAATGGTTTGATAGCCGTTCTCTTTTGGAACTGCGATATAGTCTTTGAAGCGTGAAACAAGTGGCGTAAACCCAAGATGCACAATCCCCAAAACACGATAACATCCTATCGGTCTTTTGAGCATTACACGCACTGCTAACAAGTCAAGTACCTCTTCGATACCAATTCCCTTGCGTTGCATTTTCATATAGATAGAGTAGTGGTGTTTGACACGTCCAATAACTTGAAACTCTTTCTCTTTAAATCCACCATCTTTGAGAATGAGTTGGGTTATTTTTTGGATAAAAGCGTTGAGTTTGAATTGTAGATTTTGTGTATTTGCTCGAATATAGCGGTCTATTTGAGCATACTCTTGTGGATAAATGACTTCAAAACAGAGATCTTCAAGAGTATTTTTGATACGAGAAATTCCCAAACGATGAGCGATGGGAGCATAAACAACCAATGTTTCTTCGGCAATGCGTCGTTGTTTTTGTGTGGGTAAAGCGGAGATAGTAAGCATATTGTGCAGTCTATCGCATAATTTAATGACCAATATACGTACATCTTTAAACGAGGCGATAAGCATTTTGCGGAAACTTAAAGCAGAGCTGATTAGTCTTTCATCGGATTCTGAAGGTATTAGATTTTCATCTCGAATCCGCACTATTTTGGTGAGACCTTCTACTAAATGAGCAAGGTTTTCTCCAAACTCACTTTTGAGTTCTTCTGTCTCATAGTGTGTATCCTCAACTACATCATGAAGCAGTGCTGCTTGTACCATCAGTGAGTCTCTTGAAAAATATGCTGTGGTTGCAGCGACTAAAATGGGATGCACTACATAAGGCTCACCACTTTTTCGTTGTTGTCCTTCGTGTGCTTTTTTGGCAAGTGCCAATGCTTTCTTGGTGTTGGGTGTCGGTGTTTTGACCTGTTCCCACAACAATTTCTCTGCCTCTTCTATCGTATGGATAGATTTAAGCCTTTCCAAAAAAGCCTTCAATTAAAACCTCTTAAATAAACAAAACTTTTTGCAAGAGTCATCTGCCAAAGACCTCATCTTAAACTTGTTCAAAATTTGAGAATTATTCAGATGGTTCAATCACTACTCCTCAAAATGCACCAAAATTTTACCTTCGGCAATTTCACGTAATGCAATATCGGAGGATTTAAATTTTTTTGGATCAAGTTTGATCCATGGCATAGCACCCCTTGCTATTGCTTCGGCTCTCTTTCCTACAGCTTTTGCAAGAAGATATTTATCATGACCGACATTTTCTAATGCCTTTGCGGTGATTTGTTCGATTCTCATTGATAATCCTTATAATAAAAAAATTTATTTTACACTATGACTCTTTTTAGAGTAAAAGAAAGCGAAATGCTTTTTTGAAGATCTAAGATATCTAAAAAAGCCTAAACATAAAGTTTGTGAAGCCAACGACACGAAGACAACTTAGCGTTAGCGTAGCCTAATGAACTTGTTCATTAGGCGTTATTT
>DYPM01000014.1:2959-16272 GCA_020719895.1 Sulfurovum sp.
CGAAGACAACTTAGCGTTAGCGTAGCCTAATGAACTTGTTCATTAGGCGTTATTTTGAGTTCTGAAAGAACTCTATTAGATAAAAAGAGGGAAGTGAGTTTATTTGACGATAGAACAGAGCGAATAGTCTCCTTGCACAATAGCAAGAAGATTTCCCTTTTCAAACATATTACAGACGACAATTGGAAGTTTGTTGTCTTTGGCTTGCGCAATAGAGGTGTCGTCCATCACTTTGATATGATCTTCAAGTGCTTGATCGTAGGAGATTTGGTCGAGTTTCACTGCGTCAGAAAACTTTTTTGGATCTTTATTGTAGATGCCGTCAACTTTTGTTGCCTTAATCAATAGATCTGCACCAATCTCTGAAGCACGAAGTGTAGCTGCTGTATCGGTAGTAAAGTATGGATTTCCAGTGCCACCAGCAAACACCACTACGCGTCCTTTTTCCAAATGTCTTCTTGCACGTCTTACAATAAAGGCTTCACCTATTTGTTGCATATCAATTGCAGTTTGCAATCGTGTTTCAACGCCAATATGCTCTAATGCCTCTTGTATTGCTACGCCATTAATGACAGTCGCTAACATTCCCATATAGTCACCACTTGTACGGGTAATAATGCCATCTGCGGCTGCGGTAACGCCACGAATGATATTTCCACCACCAACAACTACACCAACTTCTATGCCTGCCTCGATAAGAGACTGAATCTCACCAGCGATATAGTTAAGAATCTGAGTGTCAATCCCATATCCTTCTGCTCCCGCCAACGCTTCGCCAGAAAATTTCACCAAAACTCTTTTTTTCACTTCAATCGCCTTTTGTAAAATTTTGGGATTGTACACAATCGACACTAAGGGACTGTTTAAAAGCCAATTTTGCTATAGGCTAATGAGGGTCAGTGGATCTATGTGTTGTGAGTTTTGGGTGGCTTCAAAAGTAAGTTTACTGTTCACTTTTCCTATTGTTCCGCCTTGCTTGAGTTTTGTGCCTTGCTTGAGAGTCGTTCCAAACGAAGAGAGTCCAGCATAAATAGTGTGTAGTTTATTGCTATGAGCAACCACAACAACTTTGCCTAACATACTACTTGTTCCTATGTAAACTATCTCTCCGTTGAGTACGTTTTTGACAATGGTATTTTTTTGTGGCGCTTTAATGACGATAGATTCATTATAGATTTTGATGTGATAGAGTGGATCATAATAGGTTCCAAAACGTTTGACAACTTTTCCTCCCTTCATAGGAGAGATGGCTTTTGTGCCTTTGTATTGGGCTGTTTTTGGGGCTTTGTAAGAGGATTTAAAATCGCGCATCTCTTGGCTTACTTGTTCGACTTTGGTGCGTTCTTGGAGTGCAAGTTTGGCTTTTTCTTCTGCTTTTTTCTTCTCTTTTTCATTTTTGGCATTTGCAAGAGCGATTTTAGCTTTTCGTTCTTTTTCTTTTGCTATTCGAAGTTTGGCTTTTCGTTCTCTTTCGATTTTCATCGCTTTTTTGCGCGCTTCTTCCGCCTTTTTTTCCTCTTCTACTTCTTGAACTTGCAAGATTTTTAATTTTGAAAGAGTCTCTCTAAGAGAGCTTTGTTTTTTGATGATTTTCTCAAGTTCTCCTTGGTATTTCTCTTCCTCTTGGTTTAAACGTTTGAGTAATAACTCTTTTGTTTCTTTTCGTTTCAAGTAAGCGATTTGCTCTTTGTTGATAGCACTCATTTGTTGTTTTAGGCTGTTGCCTTGTTTGGTTGTGTTTTCTTTTTTTTGTTCGAGTGATACGATATCTTTTTGGAGTGTTTGCATTTGGCGATCATTGTAGTCTTTGTAGCTTTTGAAGAGTTCTTGAAGAATGATTGACTCTTGTGTTGGTGTACCCATCTGTTCGAGAGCAAAAGTAATAGAGAGTTGTTTGGTAACTGCATTGATAAAAGCATCTTCTTTTGTTTTCATCTCTTTATTGATATCTTTGAGCGTTGAAGTGGAATTTTTGAGTGCTTTTTTAAGTCGTGCGTATTCGTTTTCTACTTTTCCTTCATCAAAATTAAGTTGTTTAATCTTCTCTTCAATTTGATCTAATTGATCTACGCTGACCTTAATATCTCCAACTACTTTGTTGAGTTTGAGATTTGTCATTGTCTGTTCATTTTTAGTACTTTTGAGTACATTTTTGGAATTTTCGATCTTTTTTTCTATTTTTGTCTCACCAAAAAGAAGTGTAAAACCTAAAAAAAAGAGAAGCAGAACGTGTATCACTCTTGTACCCCTTTGGTACTGTACACTACCCAATATACAGAGGTAATGACCAACACAAATGCACTAAGTAGCAAAACAGCAATATCAGAAACCCTAAAAAGTTTCTCATAGTGTTGTGTCACAATGTCAATATTGCTCTGCATTGCCCAAACATATTTGGTATACGCAAAAACAGTGCTGACAATTATCATAGACAAAACAGCATCTATGAGTGCGATACGGAAAAGTACACCACTGCGATGCGTCATTGTTGCTCCAAACAACTCCATAATTTGCATACGATCTTTATGGGCATATTTCCAAATTTCCATCTGTTTGATAATCAAAAAGAAACTCACGACACTTAAAAAGAGTATAAATATTCGAAGCATAAATTTGACCAACATAAAAAGTCTGTATTTTGCCAAGTAGTGTTCACCGAAGGTTTCTACTTTGCGAATTTCTATATCTTTGAGTAGATCAGTTTTGATTTTTTGAATGACTGAAGCATCTATATAACTATCAAGATGCAAAGAGTAAAAATAAGGAAGATTTCCTATTAGTTTTGTTTTGGCTTCTTTGGAAATATCGTTGATGTATTGTGTGACGATAGCTTCACGATCAATGGCTTCGCTTTGTGTGATATGAGAGTTGAGCGTATGAAATTGTTCAGTACTTCGTGGTACTTCGCTGACTACTAAAATAGAATAACCTTTTTTGAGTCCATCTTCGTAGCTGTCTGTGGTACGGTCAAAAACCATAAAAAATTCAACTCCAAGGAGTATCGAAATCAATGAAAGAATAAACATTAGATGGTTTTTAGTGTGTTTCATAAATTCCCTTGCCTTCAATAATAAAATGGCGATAAGGTAGAGAGAAAAGTTCTGGAATTTTGTGTGTTACTACTATGATAGTGCTACCAAACTGCAAACACGCACTCTCCAAAAGATCCCAAATGACATTTGATGAGTTTTTATCAAGATTTCCTGTTGGTTCATCGGCCAATATAATGACTGGGTTTTTGGAGATAGCTCGTGCTAAACCAACACGTTGTTGTTCTCCACCACTAAGCTCCAAGGGATAACGATCAGCAAGTTCACTTAGTTTGATGTGTCGAAGCAGACGATTGGCTTGTGCATTTTGTATCTCTTGATTGTAACCTGCAATAATCAAAGGCAATACAATATTTTTGGCGATAGTCCACTCGTTGATCAAACGATAGTTTTGAAAAATAATTCCCAACTCGGTACGTAATTTTTGGAGTCTGCCACTGCTGATATTTGTCATATCTGCACCATTGATATGTAACGTTCCATGGATTGGTTTCATCTCACCATACAGCGATTTAAGTAGTGTAGATTTCCCAGAACCACTAGGTCCTGTGATAAAAATGAACTCCCCTTTACGAATAGCAAAGCTCGCGTTTTTGATCACTTCGTTATACCCTTTTTCATTTTGGTATGCGAGTGTCAAATGGGAAGCAGTGATCATGTTAGGCATATCTTGACTCCTTTGCGAAAAATCTCAACGATAGTACGATGGGCGGCGATCGTAACCACCATTTTTATTGGATTGGAGGCGTAATAACTCGCCCCACTCTTGTCGATTGTGATGTATCTGTGTTCGGGACGATCAAAACTTCCGAACGAACATCGAATGAGCAGTGCATTTTCACCTATTTTGTAGATGCGTTCAAAATGCACAAAAAAATTCTCACCAATGACTGTTTCTTTTGGTAACACTTTTTCAAGATTATTTTGATATTTTATCTCATCAAAACTAAAATCTTCTAAGGAGAGACGCTCTTTAGAGATCTCCAAAGAGGTGACATAAACATCGTAAATATCTTTTGATTGACGCAACCAGCGTGCCTCGTATTTGCTTATGATTTCTAAGGCTTGATTTTTACGAATCTCAATATTTGTTTTGGGTATTTCCGAATGTAAAAATGTCTCAAGAGAGTAACGAAAATAGGTGTCGCTGTCTGTACGCAACTCCAATTGACCTCCTTGTTTTAAAACTCGCATTGACTCTTCTAAGAATCCTTTAGAAATCACACGTCGATGCGGACGTTTGTCCCACGGTACAGGAAAGTGGACATAGATACGTTCGCATTGGTTTGAGGGCAACATCTCCAAAAAAAGCCTTGCATCGTAATTGACTATCCAAATATTTTCGATTCCTTGGATTGTGATTTGTTTGAGAACTTGTTGTGCGGATGGCGTATGAATCTCTAATCCAATAAAAAGTGTATCAGGATTTTTTTTGGCTTGATACATCAGATGTCTGCCACTGCCAAATCCTACTTCAATAGCAATCTTCTTTTTGGGATAAACCATCTCTTTGAAATCTTCTATTTTTTTGAAAGCTTCTGATGCAAGAGGTGGTTTAGCCGATGCAATTGCAATATTGGAATACTCCACTTCTACGTTAAGTTTTGTAGCAATCTGCTCTAAAACCTCTTTGAGTAGTGTGACTTTAAGAGGTCGAGTGATTTTGTCGTATTTTAGGAGTTCTGATGTGCCATCAAATTTGAGTTGGAGTAAAAAAATCTCTCCTTTATAAGAGACTCCCCACACTTCATCTTTTGTTTCATCGATTGCTTTGGCTCTAAAAGTGAGAAGTTCTCCTTTTTCAATCTCAGCATTGATAATGTCATGATCAAATGGTTTTAGTTTTAGATGTGGCATCTTTTCCTTATTTCAAAATAACTTGTGTGGTGACACTTGGCTCGGAGATACCGCCATCATAACTTTTTGCAAACACTCTGTAGTTGTAGATTCTTTTGGGTGAAACATCTGTATCAATATATTCTGACATCAAATGACCTTGTACCTCCATAATAGGCTCAAAATCCTCTCTCTCTTCAGAACGTTCAACAATATAAGAAGCGACACTTTGATCAAGGTGTGGTCTCCACAATAATTTGACCGCTTCACTTCCCATCGGATAAGCACTCAAAAATGAAATGCCATCAAGTGCTTTAGGCGTAGCAATAGAGATCTCTACGCCTTGTGACTCAATATAGTCGTTGAATGTTTTAAACACATAACGATATGCATGATCTGGCATCACTCTTTTATCAACAAAGTGCGTTGCAAATCGATTGTCCACCGTCCCTACTATTTTGAGTTCTCTGTAATATTCAGAGACTTCAGCACGATAGACATAAATCCCTTCGACATTTGTATCTTCTATAGGTTGCCACTCAAATCCTATTTCATTGCGTTTTGGAATCGCTATGAGTTGAGAAATATCAGTGAGTGCCATTTCTGCTTCGAGATTTTTGGGTACGCACCCTGTATTAGAAAGAGCTAAAATAGCTATCAAAAAAAGCAGGATCAACTTTTTCATAAAGAGTCCCTTGGTCAAAATAATTCACAATATACTCTCTCATATCATCAAATAATGGAGCTGTGAATTCCATTTTTTTACCTGTGATAGGATGGATGAGATAGAGTAGATAAGCGTGGAGATAAACGCGCGGAATTGTATCTTTTTTGCTCTTAAAGCCATATAACCCATCTCCTAAAATATGTCTTCCTATGCTATTGAGATGTACTCGTATTTGATGGGTTCTTCCTGTATAGAGTTTTGTACCGATGAGTTCAGTATCTTGTGTGCTTTGGGCTATTTTGGCAAATGCAGTTTTGGCTGTTTTACCATTTTCTACAACGTCCATTTTGAGACGATGTGTTGGGTGTCGTCCTATGGGTTTTTCGACGATTACATTCTCTTTGAGTGGACAATCAATGAGAGCTAAGTAGTAGCGTCCCATACTTTTGTCTCTAAGCTGTAAACTTAGTTTTTCATGTACTTCGTTGGTTTTGGCGACTACTAATGCTCCAGTCGTCTCTTTGTCGATACGATGGACAATCCCGTGACGCTCTTCGCCTGCGATTGTCGAAAGTGATACGCCATAGTGTATCAGCCAATCTACCAATGTAGGTTCTTTGACAGAAGGTGCATAATGGACAACCAAACCTGAAGGTTTATTGACAACCATAAAATACTCATCTTCATAGAGTACTTCTACATCAAAATCTATTTTTTGTGGCTCTTTTTTTTCTGCTTCCTTAAAAGTATACGCTATCGTGTCTCCTGCTTCTATTTTTAAACTTGTTTTGAGTGTTTCTGTTTCATTGACGCTAACCAATCCTTCTCTGATGAGTTTTTCTATTTGGTTGCGACTGATATTGAGATGCGAAGCGAGGAGCCTATCGAGCCTATTGGAATGTGTTGCGGTAAATATTTCTATCACGCTTGGTGTTCTCCGATAAAAGGTTGCTTGAAGTGTGATTATAGCTTTTGGTTGTTCAAAACGTTACGCAATAAGAGATAAAAGTATTGACAAAATCTACTGAATATCAACTTTTGAATTTTGTCTTAATCGTTTTTGTTATAATTTTGCGAAAATTATCCAAAGGCAGAGTATGAACAAAGCAGAGATCTACGAGTTTTTGACAAGCAGAAACAAGCAGAAAAAAAAGAGCAGAACTCCTGCACGTTTGGATGCGATACAGAGTGCAACGGGTGCTATTTTGGCACTTTTTATCGTATTTCATCTTATTTTTGAGTCTTCTATACTTTTGGGTAAAGAGGCGATGTATAGGCTTACGAAGTTTTTTGAGGCGGATTTTATCTTTGAAGGAGGAGAGCCACTCATTATCTCTGCGTTGGCATTTGTGGTTTTTGTGGTGTTTGTTCTTCACGCGTTGATTGCGATGCGTAAATTTCCTGCTTCTTATCGTGAGTATCGTCGCTATCAAACCCACCGCCATCTTTTGGTGCATAATGATACTAATCTTTGGTTTATCCAAATTACGACTGGATTTATGATGTTTTTTTTGGGTTCGATTCACCTCTATACTATGATGATGCAACCGAGCAAAATCGGACCTTTTGCTTCTGCGGATCGTATTTTTAGCGATGGGATGTGGCCGATGTATTTGATGCTTTTGGTTTCTGTGGTGCTTCACGCGGGCATTGGAGTCTATCGACTGATTATCAAATGGGGCGTATTTGATGGTGTACAACCACAACAAAATCGTCTATTGGCAAAAAAGATCATCAAATGGTTGATTGTGTTCTATCTCGCTCTTGGAGCTGTCTCTTTGGTGACCTATATCAAAATCGGCTACGAACATCAAGAACACTACGGTGAGCGATATCACAAAGGGGTAAAAGAATGAAGATTATCTATACAGATGCGTTGATTGTAGGTGGTGGATTGGCGGGACTTCGTTCGGCGATTGCGGTGCGAGACAAAGGGCTTGAGACGATTGTTCTTAGTATGGTTCCAGTCAAACGTTCGCACTCTGCTGCGGCACAAGGGGGAATGCAAGCGAGTTTAGGCAATGCCACAAAAGGGGAAGGAGACAATGAAGATGTGCATTTTGCTGATACTGTCAAAGGGAGCGATTGGGGATGCGATCAGGAAGTAGCACGGATGTTTGTCACCACTGCGCCTAAGGCGATTCGCGAATTGGCAAGTTGGGGCGTGCCATGGACTCGTATCAAAAAAGGGGATCGCGAAGTAATCATCAATGGTCAAAAAGAGACTATCACAGAGAGAGATGAAGCACATGGACTGATTAACGCAAGAGATTTTGGTGGTACCAAAAAATGGCGTACTTGCTACACTGCTGACGCGACGGGACACACGATGCTTTATGCTGTAGCCAATGAAGCACTCAAGCGTAATATTGAGATTCGTGACCGCAAAGAGGCGATTTCGATCATTCACGAAGGAGATCGCTGTTTGGGTGTTGTGGTGCGAGATCTTATCAGTGGCGAATTGTGTGCATATGTTGCAAAAGGGACGATGATAGCCACAGGTGGTTACGGACGCATCTACAAACAATCCACTAATGCGATTATCTGCAAAGGAATCGGTACAGCAATGGCACTCCAAACAGGTATCGTACAACTTGGCAATATGGAAGCGGTGCAGTTTCACCCCACACCAATCGTACCGTCGGGGATTTTGCTCACCGAAGGGTGTCGAGGTGATGGCGGTGTGTTACGTGATAAAGATGGCTACCGTTTTATGCCTGATTATGAACCAGAGAAAAAAGAGTTGGCATCAAGAGATGTCGTAAGCCGTCGGATGGTTGAACATATCCGCAAAGGCAAAGGTGTGTCGTCGCCGTATGGAGATCACCTTTGGTTGGATATTTCGATTCTTGGGCGTGAGCATATCGAAAAAAACCTCCGCGATATACAAGATATCTCTATTACTTTCAACGGTATTGATCCTGCTGATGAAGGCTCTAAAGGATGGATGCCAGTACTTCCAATGCAACACTACTCTATGGGCGGAATTCGTGTCAAACCTACGGGGGAAAGTACGACAATGAGAGGACTTTTTAGTGCAGGCGAAGCGGCGTGTTGGGATCTGCATGGATTTAACCGACTTGGCGGAAACTCAGTGAGCGAAGCGGTGGTGGCGGGGATGATTGTTGGTGAGTATTTTGCTGATTATTGCAAAAATACACATTTACAAAGCCATACCGAGACGATTCAAAACGCACTCGAAGGGCAGTACGAATATCTCAAAACAATACTTACCTACAACGGATCACACAATATCTTTGCTATCAAAGAGCAGATGCGAAATGTGATGCAAGAGAAAGTCGGCATCTTTAGAAACGGCAAAGATCTCAATGAGGCGGTGGTGGAGTTGGAAATACTTCTTAAACAGACGCGAGAGATCACCGTGAATGACAAAAGTATGGGAAACAATCCCGAACTCAACGAAGCGTACCGTGTGCCGATGATGCTCAAACTCGCTCTTTGTGTAGCAAAAGGGGCACTTGAGCGTACCGAGAGTCGTGGTGCACACTATCGCGAGGATTTTCCAAAGCGTGATGATGCAAATTGGCTTAAACGTACCATTGCGACGTGGCAAAACCACGAAGATACAGTACCAACTCTAAGCTATGAAGAGATCTCTATCGACACCATGGAGCTTCCGCCCGCCTTTAGAGGCTATGGACGCAAAGATGCGTTGATTCCTCACCCGTTCACCCAAAATAGAGAGACGCAAATCGAAAAACTCAAAGAGCAGATGGGTGATGTGGATCGTTTTGAAATCCAAGAGGCGTTGATGCCGTTTGAACTTCCCAACGGATACAAAGATAAAAACGAAAGAATCGGAGAAAAAAATGGGTGATGCATTAAATCAAAAAGAGAATCAAGAACAAACATTTCGCACTATTGAGATTAGTGTCTTTCGCTATAACCCTTACAGTAAACACTCCAAACCACGATTTGAAACATATTCGCTCTCTGAAACACCAAGTATGACACTCTATATAGCTCTCTCCAAAATATGGGCGACGATGGATCACCATGTAAGTTTTGATTTTGTTTGTCGTGCAGGGATTTGTGGAAGTTGTGCGATGGTGATCAATGGCAAACCAAGACTCGCATGCAAGACTCGCACCGAAGAGTTTTTGGACGGGAAAATCACTCTTATGCCTTTGCCAACATTTAAACATATCAAAGATTTACAAGTAGACACAGGAAGCTGGATGAATGCGATGAGTCAAAAGGTAGAGAGCTGGATCCACACCAAAGAAAAAACCGATATTAGCAAAATCGAAAAACGCGTAGAGCCCGACGTGGCACAAGCAGTGTTTGAATTGGATCGCTGTATCGAGTGTGGTATTTGTTTGGCCAGTTGCTCGACACGTATTATGCGAGAGTCGTTTATCGGCGCAGTAGGTTTAAGTCGCGTTGCACGTTTTGCTATAGATCCACACGACGAACGTACCGATGCGGACTATTACGAGTTGGTTGGAGATGATGACGGAATCTTTGGCTGTATGAGCCTTATGGGATGTGAAGACCACTGCCCAAAAGAGTTGCCACTACAAACAAAAATTGCTTATATGCGTAGGAAATTAGTATCTCAGGCTATCAAATCATGACAAAACCAAAACAATACAATAGATTTTATTTCGCTTTTTTGTTTTTTGCAGCCACCCAACCTACATTTACTTTGCAATCGATGCAAGCAACCGATGACACAACAAAGATAGATTCGAGTCGACTCAAAACAGAAAAAGGGTTGATGGTATTTGATTACGAAGTGATCCCTATCGCAAAAAATCAATCAATTGATTTGCTTGGAGTACACTATTTTGCGAAGTGGAACGATTGGCTTTATGTAGGTTTTGGACTTCATGCACCTATGGTGCGTGGAGATTATGGCGGATTTATGACATTTGACAGTACGATTCATGTACAACGAAATATTTTTGAGCATCTGTTTGTAGATGGAGGAGTGTCGCTTGGCGGTGGTGGTGGCGGTTCGAGCGTAAAACAGAGCGTCGAATTATCTGGCACAGGCGGATTTGGGAAGGGATATCTTGGGGTTGGTCGTGAATTTGATACTTTTTCTGCGGGCGTAAATTACACCTATTTTGAGTTTATTGATTCGAGCATAAAGAGTTCGCAGTGGAATGTTTTTGTCCAAAAACCATTCTCATACACGATTGGTTCGTATGTAGATTCGACAAAAATGATAGAACTTCCATATGCTTTTTTGGAAGGTAGCGAAAATATTTTGACACTTGAAACAAATACGATATTTCAGATTGATCCAAAAGGCTCAAAAACACAAACGATACACGCACTTTCGTTGCAATTTTCCCATTTTTTTACCAATGCTCATTATTTATTTTTCGGTGCAGATATAGGCTATAAAGGGCTTCCGCTATATAATCAAGCACTTCACGGCATAGGATATCGATATGAATTTTCGCCTCGTACTCATTTGCGAATTCAGATAGGTTTGGGTTCTGGTGGATACTCTCCTGATGATATTGATACGGGATCTGGGCTTCTTGTCTATCCTAAAATTTTATTAGAATATCTATCAGAGGAGAATCTTGGATGGTCTTTTGGTGGCGGTTATTTAGTCGCACCTTTGGGAACTTCAAAAAATTACACCGTTGGTACTGCACTAAACTATCATCTTTCTGTAAAACAATCAAGCACAAAAGAGAGTGCAATACTCAAAGGATTTCGGTTTAATCTATTTGCTCAAACCGAATTTGACGCTCACGTAAACAGCAAAAAACACCACGATATCAAAATGTTATCTGTACAATTGGATAAACTTTTAAATGAAAATTGGTACTTAGCTACTCAAGTGAGTGTGGCATATAATGACTTTTTGGGATATCCTGGATATGGAGAAGTGGCGGTTGGATTTGGTATGCAAAACAAATATGTTCCATCAAGTCGTTTTCAGAATTTTTTGCAACTCTTGATTGGTGCAAATGTATATGGGATTTTATTTAAACCATCAATCGGAACTAATTATACGATACAAGACAATATAGCACTGTATGGACAAATAGGCAAAACTATGTCGATTGATCAAATGGATCTTTATCGTAAGGATAAAAATTTGCGTGCTTATTTTATAGGATTTGGTTTTACATATCGTTTTTCGTTACTGTAGGAGGAATTTTTTCATTCAGTTGGAGACCATTCATAATTCTGTGTCAGCATCCAGCAGTTCCTAAAATTGTATCAGGGAACCTCTAAAAACATAGATTGCTTCACTTCGTTCGCAATGACAAATCCCGTCATTGCGAGGCTTTGTAAAAGCCGAAGTAATCCAAAATGTAGTTTTTAGAGATTCCCTAAAGATTGTTTTGCAAGCGAATACGCACACTCTCTTTGTGAGCAGTCAATCCTTCGGCATCTGCGATCAAAGCACACGCTTCGCCAATGGCATTAATACCCTCTTTACTCATAGAGATAATCGAAGATTTTTTGATGAAATGCTCTACGCTAAGAGGCGAGTAGAACTTCGCTGTGCCACCTGTAGGAAGTGTATGGTTGGGTCCTGCGATATAGTCGCCGATAGGTTCGGGCGTATTTTCGCCGATAAATATCGCACCTGCATGGCGGATGTTTTCAAGCAGTGTCATTGGTTCTTTGGTGACTATTTCAAGGTGTTCTGGTGCAATTTCGTTCATTAGCTCTATGGCTTCATTCATCGTCTTTGTCACGATGATAACTCCTCTCTCTTCGATTGATTTTCGAGCAATCGTCTCACGACTCAATAGAGAAAGAAATCGTTCCACCTCGTCACTCACACGCGTAGCCAAATCACTATCAGTGGTGATCAAAATCGAACTTGCCATCTCGTCATGCTCAGCTTGAGAGAGTAGATCTATCGCCAAATAATCGGCTCTTGCACTTTCGTCTGCCAAAATA
Source organism: Sulfurovum sp. (assembly GCA_020719895.1). Classification (GTDB taxonomy): domain Bacteria; phylum Campylobacterota; class Campylobacteria; order Campylobacterales; family Sulfurovaceae; genus Sulfurovum. Next base: position 15,416 of record DYPM01000014.1, read on the forward strand.
CCAATCTCTGAAGGTCCTGCTATCATATCGATATTGACTTCACCATACACTAACTTTTTTGCTGTCGCTACAAAAATATTTCCAGGTCCTGTAATCACGTCTACTTTGGGAATAGTTTGTGTGCCGTACGCCATCGCACCGATGGCAGTTGCTCCACCGACTTTGAACACTTTTGTGACTCCACACAAATGACATGCTGCAAGTAGGAGTTGGTTGATTTCATTATTTGGAGTTGGAGTACAAATGATGATCTCTTTTACGCCTGCGACTTTTGCAGGAATAACATTCATCAAAAGCGAAGAGGGATAAGCGGCCTTACCGCCAGGAATATAAAGTCCAGCACGATCTACTGCTGTGACTTTTTGTCCCAATATCGAACCTGTACTGTCTTTTTCCATCCATGTTTTTGGCATCAGTTTTTGATGATACGCTTCAATGCGTCTATAAGCCAAATGAAGTGCTTCTCGTAGCGAAGGTGAAATCGTATGATAAGCTTCCTCCATTGATTCAGTAGAGACAACTATCTCTTCATCGTGTATAGGAGTCCATCTATCAAACTGTGCGATTTGAGACTTGAGTGCGGTATTTCCTTGAGTACGAATCGCCTTGAGAATCTCTGCGACAATACCATTCACCCCTTCAATATCCATTTTTCCACGTTGAAGAAGTGTCTCAAACTCACTTTGAAAATTTATCTGCGTATTATGAATGATTCTCATCTACTCTCCTTTTGTCAGACTTTGAAGTGTCTAAATATATCTTAACGTTCTCTTCTTTCGTTTCTATGAATATCTCTTTGATGTCCGCCGTCTCTTTGATGTCTTTCGTTTCTTTGATATCCACCGTCTCTTTGATGT
>DYPM01000014.1:16372-21911 GCA_020719895.1 Sulfurovum sp.
TCCGCCGTCTCTTTGATGTCTTTCGTTTCTTTGATATCCACCGTCTCTTTGATGTCTTTCGTTTCTTTGATATCCGCTGTCTCTTTGATGTCTTTCGTTTCTTTGATATCCGCTGTCTCTTTGATAGCCATTTCTTTGTTGGTACTGATTTTGTTCGTGATGATTGTAGGAATCTCGTCCGTCTCTATAATACTCTCCATCTCTTCGATACTCGTCTCTGTCTATATGGTTGTCATAGTCTCTGTGTTTGTAGTTATTGTTTATGTAGTAGTTATTGTTCTGATAAATATTATTATCCATTTCTCTGTAGCGACTTGATGCTCGATATGGATACCCTCTTTCATAATATCTTGGATAGTAATATCCTCCTCTCAATCGTCTTCCTTGATGGTAATAGACACCTCTTTCATAGCGACCACCATAATAGTAGCGACCACCATAAACATAACAAGGTCTATCGACATAGACAGGATAATCATAGGAAGCTATGACTGCCACTGTCGTACCGACAACCAATCCCACAGCGATTGCATCCAATGCACTTCCGTGTGCTTGTGCCTTTGTGCCATTGATAAGCAAAATAGTTGCAAATAAAAGTGCTGTTCCTGTTTTTTTAAGACTGCTTAACATTATTAATCCTTTATGATTTGAACGATTATAAATGAGAAACGTGAAACTATCGTGACGAAAAAAAGAAAAAAAAGAAAAAAGTGTAGATTTATTGGGCAATATGTTTTGCCCAAAAGTTCAAGAAAGCGACAAGTTTGCTTTGCCACGTTTTATATTAACGAACTTTTCGATACGTCGAATTCCTTCGCGAATCGTAATAATATCCGTCGCAAATGAAAATCTAAAATATCCATTGGCACCAAAACCGATACCTGGAACTACTGCTACGCCTGTTTTTTCAAGGAGTTCTGTACAAAATGCCATATCATCGTGAGTGATATCCTTGATGTTCACAAAAAGATAAAATGCACCATCGGGTTTGAGTACGGAAATCCCATCAATTTCATTAAACAACTTAACCGCCTCTATCATTCTTCCCTCAAACGCTCTACGCATTTGCTCAATCTCTTCGTCCACTTCGCCATCCAAAGCAGGAATAGAGGCTTTTTGGGTGATAGAATTGATATTGGATGTACTTTGACCTTGAAGCGTGTTCATCGCTTTGATAAGTTTTTTGTTGGGTGTTGCCAAATATCCCATTCTCCATCCTGTCATTGCAACTGATTTGCTTAGACCATTAATCGTAATAGTGCGGTTATACATATCTTCACTAATACTTGCTGTGGATGTAAACGTAACACCATAAATTAACTTCTCATACATCTCATCGGATGCAACGATAATTTGAGTGCCTTTTAGCACCTCAGCAATCGCCTCCAACTCTTTTTTGGAATAAACTGCACCCGTAGGATTAGAAGGACTTGTAAGAATCACCATTTTTGTTTTTGGAGTGATAGCATCTTTGAGTGCTTTTGCTCCCATTTTGAATCCAGAAAACTCATCCGTCTCTACAATCACTATCGTAGCACCTGCGTACTTTACAAGCTCTGGATAAGTGACCCAATAAGGAGCAGGGATAATCACCTCGTCGCCAACATTGAGTGTCGCTTGCAAAAGATTAAAAAGTGACTGCTTAGCTCCATTGCTTACTATAATATTAGTCGGTTCATACTCCAAGCCATTATCTCGTTTGAGCTTTTTGGAGATTGCTTTTAGAAGTTCTGGGGTTCCTTCTACTGCTGTATATTGAGTAAAACCTTCTTGAATTGCCTTAATCGCCTCTTCTCTAATGCGTTGTGGTGTACCAAAATCTGGCTCTCCAGCAGAGAACGAAAGGACATCTTTTCCGTCCGCTTTGAGGTTTCTTGCCAATGCAGAAATAGACAGTGTCAATGAGGGTGATAGCGTTTGAATACGATCTGATAAGAGTGGCATTATAGTGATTCCTAAGCGTTAAAAATACAAATAGGTCTTGATTATATCAAAAGAAATTAAAACTCTAATCCATAGAGTGGATAAAATCATCATAGTTGTTGTCTAAGTCTTGATCTTTTTTCTTTAAATTCTCTTTTTGACCACTCTCGATTGCCTCTTCGAGAATTTCGATACGTTTGACAAGATATGCAAATATCTCTTTGTTGATATCAGGAATAAGATTGTGGCTTAGACGTGTTGATTCTATTTCGTTTTTGCACTGAAGAACACGAGCAGGAATGCCTACCGCTGTCGCTCCAGCAGGTACATCCTTGATCACTACTGAATTGGCACCAATTTTTGCATCATCACCGATGGTGATATTTCCCAATATTTTTGCTCCAGCACCAATAACTACATTGTTTCCAACTGTCGGGTGACGTTTGCCACGATTGAGACTTACTCCGCCTAATGTAACTTGCTGATAAATCAACACATCATCTCCAATAATCGCCGTCTCACCAATCACTACACCTACGCCATGATCTATAAAAACGCGACGACCAATTTGTGCTGCGGGATGAATATCAATAGTAGTCAGAAATTGACCAATACCACAAATAAAACGAGGCAAAAACCTCAATCCTCGACGATAAAGAGAGTGGGCAATACGATAGTAAAAGATAGCCCACAACCCCGGATAGTTAAAAAAGAGTTCAAAAGTAGAGTGAAGTGCGGGGTCATTACGTTTGACATTAAGAAAATCCTCTTTGATTAAACCAAATAGTTTCATACGCTCTACCTTCTTGCTTTTGATAGTTTAGGGATTGATTTTAAGATAACTGTTTTCACTCATATAGAGATAAAGTCGCCCTAAAAGATGTTGTTTTTCTTCTGAAGAGAGTTGCTCTGATTGTTCGATACGTTGTTTTAGCGTGGTATCAATGACATAGGTGTCATACTCCAAATCTTCTAAAATATCCATCAAGTTTTGAGCCTCGATAATATCAACAATCTCATAAACACCAGAATCACTAAAGTTGATTACACACTCTGTTGGATGGCTAAAAAGATTATGACGCATTCCAAGCACCTCTTGGTACGCACCTGTAAGAAAGAATCCCAAAAAGTAATCTTCTTTATCAAGATCAATATCATGAAGATGCAACGGCAATCTTGGATTAAATGGCAACTCTCCATCGCTATCACATGTAATATCCCAAATACTTGCAGGATTGGTCGCTCTTTGATCAAGATGAGTGAGCGGTGCGATTGGAAAGTTCTGCTCAAGTCCCCAAAAATCGGGAAGAGACTGAAAGATAGAGAAGTTCACTAAATACCGCTCTTGAATTCTCTGTTGGAGCTTTTTGAGTTCTGAACCACCGTGTCCAGCAAGCAAAATAATCGCTTTTTTGATGATAAGATTGACCAAAATCTCAGTATTTGAACGATCTTCAAGGTCAATATATCCCAAATCAAAAAGCGTCAAAAGACTTTCCATATGATCAAGAGCATCGTGAAGGTATTCGCGTGCATTTTTGCTGTCAAGTCCATTAAAAAGATCATCAAGCTCTTGAATCAATGGCGGATGAACCTCTTTTGCGGAGAGTTCTTTTTTGTTGTACTCTTGGCTAAAAAGCTCAATTACAGGTGCAACCAATACCGCGTGTGCCGCAGCCACATAACGTCCAGACTCCGTAAAAATATCAGGTTCTTCTACGCCTTTGTTTTTGGAAATCTCTTGCATCAAAAAGATAACGTCATTGGCAAACTCGTTGAGAGAGTAGTTTCGCTCTTGACTGTGTGGATGCTGTCCATACTCCACCGCCAAACCACCGCCAATATTTATAGCACTGAGTGATGTTGCTCCTCTTTTTTTGAGTTCGGCATAGATATTTCCTGCCTCTCTAAGAGCTTTTTTGAGTGGTGCGATATCTGACATTTGTGAGCCAATATGAAAATGCACCATTGAAAGCTGTCCTAAAAGATTGTGTTTGACCATCAAGCTATACGCTTCAAGCAACTCAGTAGAAGTAAGACCAAACTTAGAACTATATCCACCACTCTTCGCCCAAATTCCAATACCAGCACTGTGCAGACGAATACGCACGCCGATTTTAGGAATCATTGAAGTAAATTCTTTGCCGTTGAACTCTTCGTTTACTTCGATAATAGTCTCAAGCTCACCGAGTCCTTCGATAGTAATAGTGATATTGTGTCCCATCTTTGAAGCAATAAAACACAAAGAAACCATCTCTTTGTCTTTAAAGCCATTTACTGTAATAGGTGCACCGAGTGGTGTTTTGCTCATAGCAATCACAAGTTCGGCTTTGCTTCCCGCCTCAAGTCCGTAGTTGTATCCTTCAGACACCGCAATAAGAGAGTCTACGAAGTTGGGAAACTGATTGACTTTCAGAGGAAAAACGGCATGAAAATCACCTTTGTACTGAAAGCTCTCTTTGGCTTGTTTAAATGCATCAAAAAGCTTGACGATCTGCTTTTGAATCAAGTGAGGAAAACGAAGCATCAAAGGTCCCTTGTGACCTTTGGAGCGGATCTTCTCAACAATCTCAATCAGTGACGGTTCTTTGCCGTGTTTGACATTGATAGTGCTGTTGTGAATGACAAAATTATCATCCCCCCAAATTTCTAAACCATAATTGTTCATTTGGCTCATCCATAATATAGTGTATTTTAAGAGTAAAGCATTGTATCAAATTTTATATCCGCTTATGCTTCTTTGGATTTCGACAATGATTGCAAGTTTTGTGCTACAATAATTTTTATGCAAAAAACAATCGATAAAGAACAATTTTTTATAAACACCTTAACCTCCAAATATATTGGTGATGATGCTGCTGTCGTTGGTGAAATGCTTTATAGTATGGATGCTTTTTTTGAAGATGTTCATTTCAAACGAGAGTGGATGAGTCTTGAGCAGATTGCTCGCAAAGCGATGATTGTCAATATCTCCGATGCTATAGCGATGAACGCCAAACCACTCTATGCACTTGTCGCACTTTCTATTCCAAAAACTATGCAAGAAGATGAAATAAAACGTTTGAGTCAAACACTCCAAAAAAGTGCTTTAGAGTTTGGATGCGAGATTATCGGTGGTGATACTATTGGTGGTGATAAACTTCATCTTACTATTACAATAATCTCACAAAGCGATACTCCACTTCTAAGAAGTGGACTGCAAGATGGAGACCTGCTTGCTTATACTGGTGCGATAGGAGAGAGCAAAGCTGGACTTTTATCTTTAATGAAAGGAGAGTCTATAGCTCCTGATGCACGTTTTTTTGAGCCAATATTACGTATAGAATTTATCCAAAAAGCTCGAAAACTCCTTCACGCAGGAATGGATATTTCTGATGGTCTTTTTGGTGATACCAATAAGTTGCTTGATTTTAACAACCTTGGAATGGAGATTTTAAAAGATATTCCTTATGAAATCGGAAGCAGTGGCGAAGAGTATGAGATGCTTATAGCGTTCGACGAAACAGACTTTGATGCAATTCAAATCATCGCTAACGAAACAAATACACCAATTACTGTTTTTGCCAAAGCTACACGAAAAAATGTCGATAGATTTCCAAAAATTAATCATCATTTT
>DYPM01000015.1 GCA_020719895.1 Sulfurovum sp.
AAAGAAAATAAATGAAACAACTTTTTACAATTTTTGGCAATCCCGTCTCTCACTCCAAATCGCCACTGATGCACAATCTCGCTTTCGCAGGTCTCAACATTGATGCGTGCTACAGTCGGTATCGTCTTGAAAATGGAGAGATGTTACGAGAGAAGTTTTTTGAGTTGGGACTCAAGGGAGCAAATGTCACTGTTCCGCATAAAGAGTTTGCTTTTTTGGCGTGCGATAGTGTGGATGTGTATGCTCAAAAGGTTGGAGCATTAAATACGATTGTCCAAAGAGAAGGCAAACTTTATGGCTACAACACCGACGCACTTGGATTTTTGAAATCCATAGAAAAGTATCGTGATGCAAAAAAGGTACTTTTTTTGGGTGCTGGCGGTACAGCACAATCTGTTTCGATGATTTTACGTGACGCTGGTTATACAGTCACGATACTCAACCGAAGCGAAGCAAGACTCCAAAAGTTCGAAGAAGCAGGTTTTGAGACTTTTTCTTTTGAGCAGTTTGTGCCAAAACACTATGACCTTATCATCAATATGACATCAGCAGGGTTAGAAGAAGAGATATTTCCTGCGCCGAAAACGATTCTTGAAAGTGTGATTCCTACTGCAAATGCGTGTATTGATGTAATCTATGGCAAAGAGACGCCATTTCTTAAACTCGCCAAATCCTATAATATACCTACTCAAGATGGAAGTGCAATGCTTCTTTATCAAGGAGCGATTGCGTTTGAACATTTTGTCGATTATCAATACTCTTTTGAAGAGATTTTGCCTTATATGCAACTTGCGTTGAGATTGAATTGAGTGCAGATATTTTTGGGATTATCATTGAAAGTGAAATGTAAAAATTTGTATTTTTAGAGATATTAAAATTTATTAGTAGGAGATAACAATGGACGAAGAGTTGGCGATAGCGTGCGGTCAAATATTGCGTGAAGATGATTTGAGGCTTGACGAGGGTGTTATTGAGTGTTTGCAGACCAAAGATTGTGCAGTGGAGATTGTCTTTGGTGGTGAGTCTTCTATACGAATCTACTCTTATACTCAAAAAATGCTTTCTGATATTATTCCTATTATGCATAGTTTTAATATTCGTGTTATTGATGAAGTGTCGTATGAGATAAATAAAAATGGCAAACTTTATCATATTATGAAGCTCAATACTCAGATGAGCGATCCTCTCAAATTTGAAGCCAACCAAACAAATATTATCTCTCTTTTTTTAGCAGTACTCAATAAAGAGATTTCGATTATTCGTAATAAACTTTTTGAGTTGAGTTGTCTTGAGAACTTTTGTGTGCGTGGCGTATTGCTTTTTATTGCTATTGTGAAGTTTGAAGGTCAATTGGTCTCTGCTTTTAATGAATCAATGCTTATCAAAACACTCCTCAAACACTCTTTGATTACGCGTCTTTTTTTGGATTACTTTATCAATAAATTCTCTCCAAATGCAGTACGAACCATAGAAGCATTTGAAGAAGAGATCAAAAAAGCATTACAGAAAATTGCTGATTTAAATGAAGATAAAATCTTGCGTCTCTTTTTTGAGATTCTCAAAAACACCAAACGCACCAATTTCTTTTTGGAAAAAGAGACAATCTCTCTAAAGGTCCATACCAACTCCATTGGCTATTACCTCAAAGGAATCAATCCAACGATTGAAGGGTTTGTGTTTCATCCTGATTTCGTAGGTGTACATCTTCGCATGGACAAAGTGAGTCGTGGCGGATTGAGATGGAGCAACCGAATGGATGATTATAGAGATGAGATTCGGTCTTTGATGATTGCACAAGAGGCAAAAAACGCAGTGATTATTCCTAAAGGTGCCAAAGGTGGATTTGTGATTTTCAAAGAGAATCCGACACAAGAGGAGTTTGAATTTTGTTACCTTAGTTTTGTCGATGCTCTTTTTGATTTGGTGGACAATAAAATCGACAATAATATCATCAGAGATGAACGAATCGTTGCGTATGATGGAGATGATTTTTATTTTGTGGTTGCTGCTGATAAAGGCACTTCGCAGATGAGTGATGTCGCCAACTCTATTTCTATCAAACGGAATTTTTGGCTCAAAGATGCTTTTGCAAGTGGTGGCAGTCATGGTTATCACCATAAGTCATTGGGCGTTACTGCAAAAGGAGCATTAATTTCAAGCCAACGGTTTTTTATCGAAAAAGGAGTTGATTTTTATCAAAATCCTATCACTGTAGTGGGTGTTGGTTCGATGAATGGTGATGTGTTTGGAAATGGTTTGTTGCAAAGCGAGATGTTTTTGCTCAAAGCTGCGATAAGCCATCGTGAGATTTTTATTGATCCAAATCCTGATCCAAAAATCTCTTATCAAGAACGCAAACGACTTTATGATGACAATAACGCTTCATGGGAAAAATACGATATTACCAAAATCTCTCAAGGAGGCGGAGTTTTTAGACGAGACGAAAAAGAGATCACGCTCTCACCTCAAATTAAAGAAGCGTTTGATATTCACAAAAGTATTGTAGATTCTGAGGAGCTGATTCGTTATATTCTCAAAGCCAAAGTTGATATGATTTATCTTGGTGGGATTGGAACATATTACAAATCTTCGATAGAAAATAATATTGATATTGGTGATAAAGAAAACGAAAATGTACGTGTCAGTGCAAATGAGATTCGTGCAACAGTGGTATGTGAAGGTGCAAATCTTGGAATGACAATGCAATCACGTATTGAATATGCCAAAGAAGGTGGAAAAGTCAATCTTGATAGTATCGATAATGCTGCGGGTGTAAATACGAGTGACCATGAAGTAAATATCAAAATTCTGCTCAATGGTTTGATTCATAAAGGTTTTTTTGATGAAAATAGCAAAAATGAACAGTTTAAAAGTCTTACAGAGTTTGTAGTAAATAGTGTACTTTCAAGCAACTATTATCAAGCTCTTGCACTCTCTCTTGATGAAAAAAGAAGCCAAAAAAATATATATGAGTTTAACAAATCTATTGATGTATTGGAAAATAATATTGGATATTTTAGACGCAAAGATTTTTATATTCCAAAATCTTCCGAAATAGACAAAGTCCTCTCTCCTGAGGGTGGAATTGTGCGACCAATTTTATCGACTCTAATGCTTTATAGTAAAATTTTGATACAAAATATTCTTGTTAAAGATGAGATGATAGAAGAACATATTTTTAGCAAATATCTTTTTGAATATTTCCCAAAAAGTTTTGTAGCAATTTATGAAAACGAAATCATCCAACATCCGCTCAAAAAAGAGATTATTGCATTGATTGTTGCTAATCTTATTGTCAATAATTGTGGTACTACTTTTATTTGTGATCTTGATGAAAATGGAGTCGATGCGTTTGTTTTGAAAATCCGTGCTTATTTGTTGAGCAATCTATTTTTTGGCGGAAATGAGATTCGTCACGCTCTTTACCGATCTGATTTTGATATTTGTGCTGAAGATTCTTATCGCTTTTTGTTGGAGCTGGAACAAAAAATTCTTTTGAATGCTAAAACGATGCTTTATAAACTTGAAGTCAGTGAAATGAACTTTGAAAATATTGTGATGCTAAGAGAAAAAACGATTCATGCTCTCTCTGTATTTGGTTTTGATTTTACATTTGATTTTGAACACTATGATTTAAATAAATTCATTAAATCACTCAACTATTTTAGGCTTATTATGCATGTTTTTGAGATCAAAAAAAGCACACAACTTGATATTGAACACATCACTGGACTCTATTATAAATTGATTTTGGATTTGAGAATTGTAGAGCTTTTAGAGAAACTTGAGGCACTTGAAGAGAGCGACCAAATACATACTACACTCAAATCTCAACTCTTTAAAATAATCGAATCTCTTATCATAGAACTTATAAAACATCTTATTTTGTTTAGAAGAAAAGATGAAGCGTTTGATACGACATTGGCAAGTTTTTTGAATGAAAGAAAGAAAGAATATGACTACTATTGCACGTTACTTGATACTATGCAAAGCAATCCAACAGTATTGGAGTTTGTGATTATTGTCAATCAATTGCAACTTTTGAGGTAAACAAAAGGAAAAAAAGTCTATTGCAATATGAGCTGATAAGGCACTCAAAAGGTCTTGTTTTGTTTTAGGTTATAATTCTTTTAAAAAATACAAAGGAAGCCTGATGATGAAAGATATTTCTACGATACTGATCGTAGATGATTTGCGATCAAACATCATTGCGATCACGTTGCTTTTTAAACAGTGCAAAGAGTGTAATTCGTATCGTATTGTCACAGCAGAGTCAGGTCAAGAGGCACTGGAGATGACTAGAAGACACAAGGTGGATTTGATACTCCTTGACATTATGATGCCTCAAATGGATGGTTATGAGGTGTGTAAACATCTTAAAGCTAACGATGAGACTAAAAATATTCCAATTATTTTTATTACGGGACATAGTGATGATGCCTCTCTTGAAAAAGCATATGAGGCTGGTGCTTCGGACTATGTCACAAAACCTTTTCGTGCGGTAGAACTTCTTGCACGTGTCAAAATCAACCTCCAGCTTTATAGAACCATCAATGCGTTAGAGCATATGGCAAATTATGACATTATGACTGATATCTATAATCGAAGGAAGTTTTTTGAGTTAGCTATCCCGATGTTTGAAGAGTGTCGCGATGATCTTTATGCTGTGATGTTGGATATTGATAAGTTTAAAAGTATCAATGATGCTTATGGTCACGCCGTTGGAGATATGGTGATTAAGCAGGTTGCAAAAATATTAAAAGAAAAAACAGATAAAGAGATGCTTTTGGCACGAATCGGAGGAGAGGAGTTTGTGCTTTTGTTGTATTCAAACTCAGACGATGAAGTAGTCACTATTGTTGAATCCATTCGTAAAAGTATAGAAGCGATGGAGATTGTTGTAAAAGAGAATCAAACACTTCATTGTACTATCAGTAGTGGTATTGCTCGATATACATATACAATGCCAACTATTGATTATCTGCTTGAAAAAGCAGACTATGCTCTCTATGAAGCCAAAAATAGCGGAAGAAACAAATCTATTTTTCGTGTTTAAGTGTTTGGATTAAATTAGAGACTTCTGAAGAAATATTATTTGGACTATTAAGATTTATTTTTATTTGACATTGAGAGTCATTGGAAAGTTTTTATTTTATGGCAGAGAGGAAGGGATTCGAACCCTCGGTAGGTTGCCCTACACACGCGTTCCAGGCGTGCGCCTTCAACCGCTCGGCCACCTCTCTATCAAAACAAACTCTCTAAACTTATTTTTAAATTTTTGACAAAATGAAAATAAAGTTTTGAAATCCCATAGTGATGAAGATATCATTTTGTGATATTTATGTAGTCCCCTTCCCAGAAGACTGCGGCACCCGATACTGCAAGGTGGGCTGCTATGTTCCCATCCTGACCCGATGTCTCACAGTACCGTTGCACAGGTCTGAAAAGAGGAAGGCGATTTTAGCGGATCTAAGCTTATAAGTCAATGTATTTTTCTCATCCATCTCTAATTTCCCTTTTGATACAATTCCAACAATTTTGTCGTAAAACAACGGCTATAATAACGAGGATAACAGATGCTACTTTTTACTCCCGGTCCTACTCCAGTACCAGAAGTGGTACGACAAGCAATGGCAACACAGACTTTGCACCACCGAACACCCGAATTTGAAGCGATTTTTAAATCAGCAAGAGAGCGACTAATCAAGCTTTTTGGAATGGAGGAGTGTGTGATGCTCGCTTCTACTGGTACAGGTGCGATGCAAGCGTGTGTCTTGAATCTATGTGAAACAAAAGCATTGACTATTAATTCAGGAAAGTTTGGAGAGCGTTTTGGAAAGATTGTCCAAAGTACCGACAAAGATCTTGTAGAGTTGGTCTATGAGTGGGACACTCCTGCTACGATCGATGATATTAAATTGGCGTTGGAATCCAATCTTGATATCGATGCAGTTTTTATCCAAATATGCGAAAGCGCAGGAGGCTTGAGACATCCTGTCGAAGAGATTGCAGCGTATGTCAAATCGGTAAATCCTAATATTATGGTAGTTGCTGATGGAATTACAGCAGTAGGTGTAGAGCCTATCGATGTGACGCATATTGATGCGTTGGTGACAGGAAGTCAAAAAGCGTTGATGTTGCCACCTGGACTTGCGATGATTGGACTCTCTAAGGCAGCACTCAAAAAAATCAATAAAGGCAAAGATTATTATTTCAATCTTGCAATCGAGATCAAAAAGCAACGTGAAAACACTACAGCATGGACTGCGGCTACAACGCTTGTCGCAGGATTGAATGCTATTTTTGATGAGATTGAAAAAGAGGGAGGATTTGATGCTCTTTTTGCTAAAACTGCCAAACGTGCCGAAGCAACACAAGCTGCTCTTGGAGCAATCGGACTAACTATCTATCCTAAAACACCAGCATTATCAATGAGTACGGTGATTGATGATGATGCGGAGGCGATTCGAAAACTTCTCAAAACAAAATACGGTGTCAATATGGCAGGCGGACAAGATCATCTTAAAGGAAAGATTTTTAGAATCAATCAAATGGGATTAATTCCCATACATGAGTCCGCGTGGGTAGTCAATAGTGTGGAGCTTGCGTTAGGAGAAATGAAAAGACGTACCTTTGATGGTACAGCAAATCGTGTATTTAATGAGGTCTATTTTAAATAACAGACTTGTTGATTTTGAATTCTAAAAGAACTCCAACAGGATTTGCAAAGTGCGTTATCAAAAAGATGACAGAGATGGAGAGTAAAATGATTTTTGAACATGAGATTCCAAGCGGTAGCAGGCTCTATTTTGGCAAAAGTGCCAAACTCAAACGAAAAATAGAACAGATCGCAAGTGAGACATTAGAAGGTTTGGGATTTGAGGAGATTGTTACACCACTCTTCTCGTATCATCAGCATGAGTCGTTTGAAGAGAAAACACCATTAGTACGACTCAATGATGGCGACAACTATGAGGTAACATTAAGAGCAGATTCAACAGCCGATGTGGTAAGAATTGTAACAAAACGATTAGGGCGGAGCAGTGCATCGCAACGATGGTTTTATATCCAGCCTACGGTTAGTTTTCCGACTATTGAACAGTATCAAATTGGTGCGGAGATAATCGGAGGAGAGTTTGCTCAAGTAGCACAGACTGTGGCGGTATTGATCAAAAAATTAAACCCTCTGACTTTTCAGATGATTCCCAATAGCGACCAGTCGCGAGAGTCGTCTGCTGAAGACCTATTTTTTGGCTTTGCCAAAAATTTGAGTATTGTTCAAAATATTCAATTGGAAGAGACTCCAATTATGCAAATATCAAATATTCGTATTCCGCATCTTCTCAGCAAAAACTATGGCGTGGCATTGGAGATACTTAAAGCGATGCATATTGAACAGATTCTCAAGATTGATTTACCGTGGATTGAGCATCTTGTGAGCATTCATTCGTTTGAGGATTTAAGTGTTTTAGATCAGTTCCCTGATGATATTCGTGAAGAGTTGGAAAAAATGAGAGTGGCGATTGAGTCGATAAACTATTCTAATATCGTTGTCTCTCCGCTCTTTTATGCAAAGATGCGATATTATGACTCTTTGACATTCCGAATGTTTGAAGGAAATACTCTGTTGGCAACAGGTGGAACATATACCATCGAAGGGATTGAAGCAGCAGGGTTTGCTCTTTTTACGGATGGTTTTATCGCAGGCAAAATTGATAAAGGTTTGATAGAGTGAGTAGTAAAGCAGATTTGATTGTAGGACTTCAGTGGGGAGATGAAGGTAAAGGCAAAATAGTAGACCACATGGCACAAACCCATGACTATGTGTGTCGTTTTGCTGGAGGACATAATGCAGGACACACTATTGTATTGGACGGTAAAAAATATGCGTTGCATTTGATTCCTTCGGGAATTTTAAATCCAAAGGCGAAAAATATCGTAGGAAACGGTGTCGTGCTTTCGCCCAAAGATTTTATAAAAGAGATGACACAGTTTGAGAATCTTGAAGGACGACTTTTTCTCTCTGATAAAGCCCATCTGCTGTTGCCTTATCATGCACTTATAGATCAAGCAAAAGAGAGAATGAAAGGTGAAAAGGCGATAGGCACGACGGGCAAAGGGATTGGACCTGCTTATGGAGATAAGATTGCACGTGTTGGGCATCGATTGGGCGAACTGCATCATCCGCAAAAGCTTGCTGATAAAATTGAAGATTTTTTTGTAATGAATCGATTGGTTTTTGAAGCGATGGGAGTAGAGATACCCGACAAAATTACTCTTTTAGAAGAGTTAAAATCATATCAAGAGTCATTAGGACGGTTTATTGTAGACACTACACAGATGATGTGGAAGATTCTTAGCCAAAACAATAAAGTACTACTTGAAGGTGCACAAGGAACGATGCTTGATATTGATCACGGAACATATCCTTATGTCACCTCTTCTACAACAATCAGTGCAGGAGCTTGTGCTGGACTTGGAATCAATCCCAAAGATATAGGCAAAGTTACAGGAATTGCTAAAGCGTATTGTACACGAGTAGGAAATGGACCTTTCCCGAGCGAGGATTTTGGCGAAGCAGGTAAACGTATCCGTGAAAATGGACACGAATATGGCACAACTACAGGTCGCCCAAGACGATGTGGATGGTTTGATGCTGTGGCGGCACGTCACGCGGTACGTGTAAATGGTGTTGATCAGATAGCGTTGATGAAGCTTGATGTTTTGGATGGTTTTGAAGAGATAAAAGTGTGCATTGCCTACGAAGTAGGTGGAGAAAGAATTGATTATGTTCCATACGACCTCGAAGATGCTACACCTATTTATCGTACATTTGTTGGTTGGAGTGGAAGTAGGGGAGTGAGGGATTTTGATGCACTTCCACAAACCGCACAATCTTATATCGTTGCTCTTGAAGAGATAGTGGAGTGCAAGATTCATATTGTCTCTACAAGTCCTGAACGAGATGATACTATTGTACGCTAAAGGAGCCAAAAAATGAGACTCAAATCCCAGCAGACACGATACGTAGCAACTAAAATCGCTATAGATCTTGCTAATGCTTCTTATGTGGTGCTACCAAAAGGCAAAGATGCTGTCGTGGAAGCTACCAAAAAAATCATTGATGAGAATCTCGCCAAAGAGCGTGCATTAGATGAAAAAATCAAAAATATTTTGAATGAAAATGATGACGAGATAGAGTTTCAGCGTTTGGATGAGAAACAGCTTTTTTTTATGATCAAAAAGAAGCTTGCTCCCGAATCGGGCATAATTATGGATTATGATGACAGATACAACGATTTGTCACATTCAATTCTTGATGAACTGTATGAGAACTATTTGGTAGAGTACACAGTCAATGAAAATCAGGTCAAAAACATCATCTTTAGGGCATTCAAAGCTTTTTCTGATGCGTTTGAGAAGATTGATAGTTTTGTCTATAAAAGAATCCGCAATATGAAACGTGAGATTGTCCCAGGATCACAAGAGTATGAGCTGGTCTATGACAAACTTTATCAAGAAGAGTTGTCCAAACGAGGAATGTTATAAGCCCAAAAGACTAAGAAAGGAGTCAAAATGACTCCTTTCTTGCCAAAGGCAAAGCTTTAGCAAACTTGTACAATCTGAACTTGTTTAGATTGTACAAAATTTATTAGTAGGAGCATATAATGCAAAAAGTGACATTGTATTTTGAGAATGGAACAGTGCTTGAGGGAAAGAGTTTTGGAGCAGAAGGCACAACTGTAGGGGAGTGTGTTTTTAATACTTCGATGAGCGGTTATCAAGAGATTGTTACTGATCCATCTTATGCTGGTCAGTTTGTCACTTTTACGATGCCCGAAATTGGTAATGTAGGATGCAATGCACAAGATATGGAGAGCAAAGCAGTCCATTGCAAAGGAGTGATAGTACGTAATTATCAGCCAAGACACTCCAATTTTCGTGCAGAAGAGTCTTTGGACTCACTTTTGAAGCGTTTTGGTGTATTGGGAATTACTGAAGTGGATACACGTTTTATCACAAAAACACTAAGAGACCGAGGAGCGATGATGATGATAGCCTCCACGGAGATTCATCAAGTAGAGCAACTCAAAACAATTCTTGCATCCTCGCCACGCATTGAAGAGGTCAATTATATCGAACAAGTAAGTACCAAAGAGTCCTATCTTCACGCAGAGTCGCGTTATGATATTGCTTCTTTTGCATACACTGCACCACAAACTACCAAAAAAATTATCGCCCTTGATTTTGGTATCAAACGCAATATCCTTAATGAGCTTACATACGCAGGAATGGAAGTGACAGTAGCACCAAACACAATGCCCGCTCAAGAGATCATCTCTTTGTATCAAACCAAAAAAATTGATGGTGTATTTCTCTCTAATGGTCCGGGAGATCCTCTCATCCTCAAAGCAGAACATGGAAAAATAAAAGCATTGATTGATGCTAAAGTGCCGATGTTTGGTATCTGTCTTGGACATCAACTCCTCTCTATTTCTCATGGTTATGATACTTATAAGTTGCAGTTTGGACAACATGGTGGCAATCATCCTGTCAAAAATCTCAAAACAAACAGTGTTGAGATCACTGCACAAAATCACAACTATAACGTTCCAAAAGAGATCGAAGAGATAGCAGAGATAACACATATCAATCTTTTTGATAACACTATCGAAGGAGTGCGATATAAAAATGCACCGATATTGTCAGTACAGCATCACCCAGAAGCAAGCCCAGGTCCTCACGAGAGTGCGTATGTGTTTGGTGAGTTTAGAGCAATGCTCGATTGAATTCTCTAAAAAATTCAGATATTTAACATAAAATTAACTTTGTGCACTTTTTCAAAAAAGTTCACAAAACCTCTTTACTCTCGAAAAACAAAGTTTTTCGTAGCTTTAGGGGGTTGTAGGGACACTTGTGTCCCTGCCACTCAAACGAACTTGTTTGTTTGAGTGTATAACATCAGATAAAAAATTAAAGAGAGAAAATATGAAATTAGCAATCTTGTTTGGCGGTTCTTCTTATGAACATGAGATTAGTATTGTGTCTGCAATCACCATGAAAAAAGTGTTTAAAACAATTGATCTTGGATTTATTTTTGTTGATGAATATAGAGAGTTTTATTGGATAGAGTCTGATAAAATGGTTGCCCAGTGGTTTAGTATGGGAGCTTATAGAAGAAGCAAAAAACTTACATTAAAAAAAGGCGGTTTTTATATAGACGGATTTTTTGGAAGTAAAAAAGTTGCGTTTGATACGTTGCTCAATCTAATTCACGGTAGAGACGGCGAAGATGGAAAAATTGCTTCGATAATGGAGTTTTTTGGAATCCCTTATCTCTCTCCGCGTCTTGAAGCTTCGGCATTGAGTTACAATAAGCTCTATACTAAACTTTTAGCAAATCGATTGAATATCAAAACCATTTCTTATCAACTATTGCATAGAGAAGAGGAGCGTAAAGTCACGATTCCTTATCCTGTGATTATCAAACCTGTACGTTTGGGATCCAGTATCGGCGTAAGTGTGGTCAAAAGCGAAGAGACGCTTCATTATGCGTTGGATGTAGCCTTTGAGTTTGATAATGAAGTGATTATTGAGCCATTTATAGAGGGAGTCAAAGAGTACAATCAAGCTGGATGCTACACCGACAAATGGGAACTTTCTGTCGTAGAAGAGCCACAAAAAGAGGAGTTTTTAGATTTTGAAAAAAAATATATGGATTTTAGGCGTGATAGTGTACTTGCAGAAGCTTCACTTGAAGAGTCGCTCAAAACAAAACTCCAAGAGAGTTTCAAAACCATTTACGGCTTTCTTTTTAGAGGTAGCATTATTCGATGTGATTTTTTTGTGATCGATGGTGAGGTTTATCTCAACGAAATTAATCCTATTCCTGGTTCAATTGCAAACTATCTTTTTGAAGATTTTGAAGCGATAGTGATACGATTGATTACTCATTTGTCAACAGAAAAAGAAATTTCTATCGATTATCAATACATTCACTCTATTCAATCCGCAAAGGGAAAAGCGTAATTTTTTCATCAAAAAAAGAGAAAAAATCTCTTTAAAAAATAAAAAAAATTGAAACACATAATAAGATAAAAAAACTCTTTTTCTCTTATTATGTTTTAATTTTTTTGAGAGTGTAGCTTATTGTAGCACTCTTTTGGTGCAAGTAAATAGATTAAGTCAATTAACATAGATTTAACACTATAATTTTTTTGAAATGCTGTAAATTTATTTTTTTGTAGCATTAATTTTTTTAATTTTTAAGGAGGTATGCATGCAATCAAATGCATCATTGGAATACGACTATTCCGTAGCAAAATTGTTTACTTATACAACAATATTGTTCGGCTTTTTAGGTATGTTGATTGGTACACTTATCGCATCACAATTGGCATTCCCAGAACTTAATTACATGTTTGGTGAGTATGGTACATTTTCAAGACTTAGACCGCTTCACACCAACATCGTTATTTTTGGATTCACATTAAGTGGTGTTTTTGCTACATTTTATTATGTAGGACAAAGAGTGCTTAAGGTATCAATGGCAGAATCTCCATTTTTGATGACGATTGGAAAAATCCACTTTTGGCTCTATTTTGTAGGGGCATTGGTCGGTGTGATTACACTTGCTATGGGTTTTTCTGCCTCTAAAGAGTATGCAGAGCTTGAGTGGCCAATTGATGTCGTAATCGTTATCGTGTGGGTACTTTGGGGTGTTTCTATCTTTGGTTTGATTGGTATTCGAAGAGAAAAAGCACTCTATATCTCGCTTTGGTACTATATTGCGTGTTTCCTTGGTATTGCTATGCTTTATCTTTTCAATAATATGGAAGTCCCAACATACTTTGTAGCAGGTGGTATCGGTAGCGTTATGCACTCTGTCTCTATGTATTCAGGCACCAATGACGCACTTGTACAATGGTGGTATGGACACAATGCAGTTGCATTTGGATTTACTGTGCCTATCGTTGCTATGGTTTATTACTATCTTCCAAAAGAGTCAGGACAAGCAGTTTATTCTTATAAATTGTCATTGCTTTCATTTTGGGGATTGATGTTTGTTTATCTTTGGGCAGGTTCTCACCACCTTCTTTGGTCTACCGTACCTGATTGGATGCAGACAATGGGTTCTATTTTTTCTGTTGTTTTGATTCTTCCATCATGGGGATCAGCTATCAATATGTTGCTTACAATGAAAGGCGAGTGGAATCAATTGACTGAGAATCCATTGATTAAATTTATGGTTCTTGCATCAACATTCTATATGCTCTCTACTCTTGAAGGACCAATTCAAGCGATCAAATCAGTTAATGCGATTGCACACTTTACAGATTGGATTCCAGGACATGTTCATGATGGTACGCTCGGTTGGGTCTCATTTATGATTATGGCGGCACTTTTCCATATGGCACCAAGAATGTTCAAAAGAGAGATTTTCTCTAAAAAATTGATGGAAACACAGTTTTGGCTACAAACTACTGCGGTTGTGCTTTACTTTACCTCTATGTGGATTGCTGGTATTACACAAGGTATGATGTGGAGAGCCGTTGATGAGTATGGTAATTTGATGTACAGCTTTATTGATACAGTTACGGTACTTCACCCATATTATGCGATTAGAGCTTTAGCGGGTCTATTGTATTTGACTGGATTCGTGATGTTTGCTTACAATATGTACAAAACAATTACAGCTTCTAAGAGACTTGAAGAAGAGCCTCAATTTAGAAGCCCTATGGCAGCGTAAGGAGTTAATCTATGTTTCATTGGTTGGAAAAAAATCCATTCTTCTTTTCGGTAGGTGTGTTTGTGGTCATTGCTTTTGCAGGACTTGTTGAGATTGTTCCAAGTTTTGCTGAAGCAGCAAGACCAATTGTAGGACTCAAGCCTTATTCTGTGCTTGAGCTTGCGGGCAAAGAGGTATACAAAAAAGATCATTGTATTGCATGTCATTCACAATTGATTCGTCCATTTAAAGCAGAAACTGACAGATATGGTCAATATTCTGTATCAGGAGAATATGCATATGATAGACCATTCCTTTGGGGTTCCAAAAGAACAGGTCCAGATCTTCACCGTATAGGAAACTATCGTACAACAGATTGGCACGAAAACCATATGTGGGAGCCTGAAGAGTTGGTAGCGGGTTCTATTATGCCTGCCTATAAACATCACTTTACTAATATCGCGGATATCGAAACAGCTTATGCTGAAGCCGTAACCGTAAAAGAGGTATTCAATACGCCTTATGGTGATGAGATTAAAGCAGGTGAAGAAGCGTGGAATGCCTATAAGCCACAAGTATTAGAAGAAGCAAAAGCAATTGCGGTTGATATGAAACACCCAGAAGTGCATGAGGCTCTTAAAAAAGGCGAAGTTCCTGAAATTGTAGCACTCATTGCTTATCTCAACAGATTGAAGTAATAAGATGGGAACCGCAGAACTACAAGGTTATGCCAGTTTCTTTATGTCCCTCTTTTTGGTAGTGATGTTGTATGGGTATATTCTTCACCTGTATCGAAGTGAAAAAAAGGGCGAAAAAGATTACGAAAAACTTGGCAGAATTGCTATCGATGATGAGATTGATAGCACTCCTGTGAACAGTAGTGATCCAAAGTCCAAAGAAAACAAGGAGTAAAAATGAACTCAATGGTAATAAAGGCGTTGGGGGTTTCTGGATTGTTGATTGTTGCTACATTGGCAATGGTTTTATCAATGGATATTGATCTAAATGATCCTATCAATGCCATGACAATTTTAGGTGCGATAGTTATCGCAACTGCGACATTTGGTGTGACTTCCAAATATATCTCCCAAATGAAAACCGACAAAGCAGAAGGTGAGTTGACTGATGAAAATTGGGATGGTATTGGTGAATATAAAAATGAACTACCTTCTGGTTGGGCGTATACTTTCCTCGGCACATTAATTTATACTGTATGGTATTTTCTTATTGGATTTCCTCTAAATGCCTACAGCCAAATTGGCGAGTACAATGAAGAGGTGAAGGCATATCACAAGAAATTTGAAGAGGTACACAAAACTTCAGATATTCAAACACTTCAATCGATGGGTCAATCTATCTTTTTAGTGCAGTGTGCACCATGTCATGGTAATACAGGCGATGGTCTTAATGGTAAAGCACATGATTTCTCTAAGAGAATGAGTAAAGAGCAAGTACTTCATGTGATTAATAATGGTCAAAACCAATTGGGTTATCCAATGGGTGAAATGCCTGCGGGTATGGCTATGGGTGCAGATGCAGAAGCGATTGCTGTATATGTAGCTGGTGGCATGAAAGGTGAACAACCTGCTGCGTATGGTGTATGTGCTGGATGTCATGGTGCAGATGGTCAAGGAATGGGTGGTATGGCACCAAGCATTGCTATGTACGACGAAGTGTTAGTTGGGCATGTGCTTGAGCATGGCAAAAAAGGCGTTATCGGCAAAATGCCATCTTTCAAAACAAGAATGACACCGATACAAGAGAAAGCTTTGACTGTTTATATTCAGTCATTGACAATGTAAGGAGTAGCGTATGGCAGAGAATACACAAAGAAATGTATTTGGTCTTAATGGTGTAGCGGGAATGTTGATTGCAACGGCGTTGCTTATCTCTATTCTTGTGTTTTTGACAGTAATGGCAATTTCCACTCAGCAAGAGAGTGCTGTAAAGCCTTATGATCCAGCACCTATCACTGGTAGTTTGGATAATGTCAAAATGATCAGCACTGACAACAGTAATTTTGCATTCCAAGATGCAAAAAAGTAATCAAAAAGGATAGTAAATGATCAAAATTATGGATAAAGTTTTGGCATGGGGCATGGTAGTGACAGCACTTATCACGCTTTGGTCTGTCTTTACACCCAATCATCTTTTCGTAGGTTAATCGTATGATTTATTCACAAGCGAGGGCAACCTTGCTTGCCATTATAAGCTTTTGTTTTTTTCCTCTCTCACTCCATGCTTCATATATTCTTCAAGACAACATTCTCAAACCTCAAGCAGTGCAAATGATTGAAGAGATAGGAGATGAACTCTTTCAAAAAACAGGCGTTCGTTCTTATGTCATAGCGACCAACGAAGTGTTTCCAGAAAAGTTTAATTTTGTCGAATACACGCAATATTTTGAAAGCAATATGACAAAACCTTATGTTGTATTTATTTTTGCTCCCTATGCAATTATTAAATCAGATATAGAAGATCGAGGAAGAGTTGGATTTATTGCGTGTTGTGATGAGATAAAAAAACTTTATGATTATGAAGCAGTAAGAGATGCGACAGTAGACATCATAGCGGTAAAAGACAGCAACTCTCCAGAAGATAAGCACAATATCGGCGTACTACAAGGCTACTCAACATTAGCAGATCAAATTGCCTCCTCTGAAGGAATTGTAATGACCAAAACGATTCCTGATGGAACGAGTCTCGTTATTACGATTTTGGAGATTTTGGTCTATATTGGTACGATATTTGTGATATGGATATTTTTTATCAGACCATTTATGCAGAGGAGAAAAAAGTATGGCAAACAGTGATAAGCAAACCTATTGGCCACATATGATTTTAGGTTTTTTTGTATTGGGAATTTCGTTGGGGTATTGGACAGTCAAATCTGCCAACTCAATGCCCGTACAAGAGTCCAATACTTTTATGATGAAGTACCAACAAGCAGATCTTAGCATCAATGAGATTATCGAAAAAAAGAGACTTTTTGATGCCAACTATTCGATTGAACTGGTGGGGAAAGAGCGTATGGTGATGACAGACAATATCAACTCCAATCTACCACAAGAAAATCCTGTAGCACTTGTAAAAGGTAAAAACAGTTTTTCATATCGCATACTTAATCGTGAACGTGGTGTAGTGTTGGATGCGAATGTCTCATTTTTACTTACGCGACCCCATACTGCCGTGGATGATTTTAAAGTAACCTCGGTGGTAATGAAAGATGGAAGTTATATTATAGAAGAGATTGAGATTAGCAAGGCAGGAAGATACACGTTGCTTTTGCGTGCCAAAATTGGCGATGGAGTAGGGTATTCTGAAATCCCAGCATATCTTAAACCGTAATTTTGTATGACTGACACCATGCAACGCCACGCTCAAATCGCCCGAAAAGCTATTTTTTATAGTGGTTTATCTGGAGTGATTGTACTTTTGGTATTAGCTCTTTTTGTTTTTTTAAATCCTGCTTATGAGTCTGGTTTTGAGCAGATGGGAGCTGTGCTTGTAGCCTCAGGACTTTTTATTGCTTCTTTTTTTGTTGGCTATCCTGCAAGTATTTTAATAGCGTGGGTAGTGTTTTTGCCGTTTTATCATTTTTATCTTCATCGATCGAAGCAGATGGTGCGATTGTTTGGTTTTTTGGGATTGATAGTTGGTGTTTTGGTGGGAGCAATTGTGCATTTTTGGGTTTCCTTTGTTGCGATTGGGTTTGTAGTGTTTGGTGTTTGGGGAATGCTTGGTGGAGTTATTTTTGCTACAGTAATGCGAACAGAGTAGATAGGATATGCTTTATTTTTTTGAGATTGCTCGTACGAAAAGTTAAGTAAGATTACTCTATGATACATTTTTTTACACGGAGCAATAATGACACTTTTTCAATTTTTTCTTTTGATTATCGCAGGGGCGATTCTTTATCTTTTTTTTAGACAAATATTTTCTGGAAACTATCCCAAAAGAGGGGTTGATTTTGAGGCAAATACGCAGGAGACACAAATTGGCGGGATTAATCGTCCAGACAAAATCTTCTCAAATCCAAAAATTGAATCCACACGTATAGACCAACTTCTCCAAATTGCCGACACTTCAGTCCAAAAAGGAGATATGCTTGAAGCCTCTAAAGCGTTGCAAAGTGCATTGATTTTGGAGCCAAATCATCTTGAAGCATTACAAAAATATGGTTATGTGATGCTTCAGACCAATGATCTACAAAGTGCCAAAGAGAGTTTTGAGAAACTTATTGAGCTTGATGCGACAAATGATATTGCTCATGCTTCTTTGGCGAATGTATTGCATGCACTAAAAGATGACGCAAAGGCAGAATTTCATCATCAATGTGCCATTGAAATAGATGGAGAGTATGCACCACACTATTTTAATTATGCTAACACGCTCTATGATCTTAATCGAAAGATGGAAGCTTTGGCAATGTACAAAAAAGCATATAAATTTGACAACTCTTTGCAAAGTGCCAGAGAGATGATTATGCTACTCTCTTAGAGGATATTTGGAAACCTCTAAAAACTATATTTTGAATTGCTTTGGCTTTTGCAAATTTCAGCATATAACGAGGTTTGTCATTACAAGCAAAGTGAGGCAATCTATGTTTTTAGATACCATTTGATATTTTAGGTGATAATCGTCACTTCTTGATTTTCAAGTGAGATAAGTTTTGTAGTGTCGATATTGCTTTGTGGTGTTGAAAGTAGCTCTTTGGTAAGTACTTCGCCACGCAGTACACCATAGCTTTTGACTTCAAGAAGTTTTGTAGCGATAGTTCGTCCATTGAGTACGCCACGAACTATAATCACTTCGCTTTGAGTGTGATTTGTGTTTACAATACCATTTTTTAGAATATCAATAGACTCAAATGCGTCAATCCATCCTTCTATCTTGCCTTCGACTTTGATGGTGTTGGCTTGTATCTTGTTTGTTACATTGCCGTGACTTAATATCTCAAGATGATCGCAAATAAGTGTCCCTTTGAGTTCTCCATTGATAATCACATTTTTTGCTTTTACATTTCCCTCTATAGTTCCCAACTTTCCGATAATCAATGTATTTTCTACAGTAAGATTGCCTTTGACGTATCCATCAATATGAATCGTGTCGTTTCCTTCCAAGTCTCCATTGATACGCATACATGAAGTAATGATAGTGGCCGATACAACTTTTGTATGATTTTTTTTACGCAGTAGTTTCATGGGATCTCTTTGGTTTCGTTAGAAAGAGTAATCAGTTGTTTGGTTTGTTTGAGAATACTTCTCCAATCCACGCGTGTCACTCTGTATCGTATGTCGCTCATCTCTTCAAGATTCCATTCGATAAATGGTAATGGATTTAGCCATCTTTCAAGATAACGCACCTCGTAGTGAAGATGTGGTCCTGTAGTGCGACCGCTTGTGCCGACATATCCGACGACATCTCCTTTTGAGATATATTCACCCATAGAGACTGCAATTTTTTCAAGATGAGCATATCCAGTTTTGAATCCAAAAGCGTGTGCGATAATGACAAAATTGCCATAACCACTTTTGCTTTTTGCAAAGACAACTACACCATTGGCGGTGGCATACACAGGCGTTCCTGTAGATGCGGTCAAATCTATCGCAGGGTGAAATGAGTTTTGGTGAGTTATAGGATGAAAACGATATCCAAACCCACTTGAGATTCGTTCGTAATCTATCGGTTTGCCGTTTGGAATACTATTGAGAAGAATCGCTTTTTGAATGGTGGAGAGTTGCTCTTGGATTGCTTGTTTTTGAATAAGTGTATTTGCTTGCTCCAGCTGTTCTTTAAATGAACTATTATCATCTATATCAGGACCAATTCCAATCGTCTCTTCAACCTCTTGGAGTTTGTCGTGAAGACTACCGAGCTTCTCATTGCTCTCTTCGATATGTGCAATAAGTGCTTCATTTTGTTGGTTGAGTTGTAGATTTTTGGTTTTGTATTCGACGCTTTTTTTTTGGAGTGCTTCAATCTCATCTTGATAGTGTTGTGACTCTTTGACAAGATGCTCTAACGCACCGTTCATGAGTTTGATATAGAGAAATGTGCCTATTCCAATTAGTGTTGCAAAAAGTAAAAGAATATAAAAAAACTGTCGAAGAAATCCATGCACTGTGTATTGAGTCGAACCATAAATATCGCTAATGGTGATAATAACTCTATTTTTCACACATCGCCTTTGATATACGCTATCGCATTAAGATAGCTTTTTGCATTGGGTTTTGTGCCACTATAAGCGATATCAAATGCTGTGCCGTGATCTACAGAAGTGCGAACGATTGGGAGATTGAGCGAGACATTGATCGCCTCCTCAAAGTAGAGAGCTTTGAGCGGTGCGAGTCCTTGATCATGATACATCGCGACAAAATGAGAATAGTGCGAACGCACTTTGGGCGTAAACGCCACATCAGGCACGAGCGGATAAGGGACAAAAAAAGTAACATCAAAATACTTTTGAGCCAAAATCTGTGTCGCTTTTGTGATAGCTTTTGTGATAATCCTCTCTTCATTTCCCAATACGCCATCATCTCCTGCGTGAGGATTGAGTCCAAGTACGGCAATTGGTTTTTGTGGCTTTGTCGTACGGTAGAAATCTACCAAAAAAAGAGTGAGTTTCTCGACAGTGATTTTGTCTGCTACATCTCTAAGTGGTATATGTTCGGTAAAAAGTGCAACATACATCTGTGGACAACCCAGCATCATAATCGCCTCTTGCTGGAAAATATCACGTAATGCGTCGGTGTGTCCTTTGTATTTGACTCCCGCAAGTTCCCACGCTTTTTTGTGTATCGGAAGAGTGCATATCGCATCTACTTTTTGTGCTTTTGCTAACTCAACTGCTTTGAGAAAAGATTGATAAGCATAAAGTCCGCTATGTGCGTCGATATGTTTGGGGCGAATCTCAAAATGTGGTGCGATATTTTCTATCACGTCAAAACTTTTTGGGATAGGAAGATGGAGTTTTTGTGCTACTTGTTGAAGCATCGTAGTGTCGATACAGTAGAGTGGTTTGACACGCTCTGCAACTGCATTATGGTTTTCTAACGCAAGCTGTATGCCGATGCCATTGAGATCCCCGATGCTAATTGCTACGCTTTTTTTCATTTGTCTAAAATGGCTTTCATCTCTCGAATCGCTTGCTCTAATCCAGTGAAAATCGAACGAGCGATAATACTCTGACCGATATTAAGCTCCTCAATGGCACCGATAGCACAAATCGCTTTTACATTCTGCATATTGAGTCCGTGTCCTGCGGCGACTTGAAGTCCCATTGTTTTGGCTTGCGCGCTTTGTTGTTCTATGGTGTGTAGTTCTGTTTTGATCATCTCTTTGAGAGTATGACGCGGAAGTTCAAATTCAACTAAAGTGTGATTGGTTTTGGAGAGATTGCCATAAAGCATCGCATAGAGATTGGCATAACGTCCTGTATGAAATTCTATCCACTCTACACCCAGCTCGCGTGAAGCAACTACTATTGACTCTTTGGGGTCAATAAAAAGAGAGACTTCGATGTCATTGTCGTGAAGTTTTGCGATGGTTTTTTGGATTTTGTCATATCCGCCAATCACATCAAGCCCGCCTTCGGTTGTCACTTCTTGGCGTTTTTCAGGAACAAGTGTGACGCGATGAGGTCTAAGACGACACGCAATATCAATCATCGACGACTCTGTAGCACATTCGAGATTGACAGGAAGTGGTGAAAGTGCGATGATGTTTTGTGCATCACTGTCTTGAATGTGCCGTCTGTCTTCTCTTAGATGGATGGTGATCTGATCTGCTCCTGCACGTTTGCAAATCCCCAACGCATCAAGCGGATCTGGATCTCCAATCCTCCTCGCCTCACGCAACACCGCTATATGATCAATATTTACACCGAGTAGCATTTTGACTCCAAAATTAAGGTGATTTTGATTTTAGCACAATGATATTAAGAAAGGTTTTTTGTATTCATTGAGGCATTTATTGTGTCTTATGTGTTCCTCGCTTCCCTCCTTCCTCTCTTGTCTGTCTGTCACATTAAAAGTCTTGATTTTATTGCAGGGCATCTCTAAAAACTACATTTTGGATTGCTTCGGCTTTTACAAAGCCTCGC
>DYPM01000131.1 GCA_020719895.1 Sulfurovum sp.
TTCCCTGTATTAAAATTGCGGTAGATCAATATTTCCTATATTGATTGGGATATTGCTGTCCTCATATACCACCTCAAATGCTGGAGTGTGTGAAGCATCGACAAAGCGTGTAAATTGTTTTTGAAAAATCAGTTCGACAGTTCCTGTTGGACCATTTCGTTGTTTACCGATGATGATTTCAGCCTCTTCTTCGGACTTCTTGCGAAACTCTGAAGTGTAAGGTTTGCCATCTGCTTTGGCTTTCATCTCTTTCTCTTTCTCTTTGGCTTCACGATAGACATCATCACGATAGACAAAGAGGATAATGTCAGCATCTTGCTCAATCGCTCCTGATTCACGAAGATCTGAAAGCATCGGACGTTTGTTTTCTCTTGCTTCAAGACCACGATTGAGTTGTGAAAGTGCCACGATTGGGATTTGTAGTTCACGTGCGAGCTGTTTGAGTCCTCTTGATATCTCTGAAACCTCTTGTTGTCTTCCCTCTTTGCCATCGCCACTCATCAGCTGGAGATAGTCGATAATAGCGATGGTGATTTCAGGGTGTCGTGACTTGAGTTTGCGTAGCTTGCTTCGCACTTTTTGTATCGTCGCATATCCTCCATCATCGACAAAAAGTTTTTTATTTGCCATCTCTCCTGTTGCAGCGGAGAGTTGCGACCATTGACCATCGGTGAGATCGCCCACACGAAGAGACTGAAGTGGAATGGAAGTTTTAGCCGAAAGCATCCGAAGCATCAATTGCTCTGCGGGCATCTCTAATGAAAAAAACGCCACACCTTCGTTACGTTCGATCGCTTTGAGTGCCATATTGAGAACAAATGCCGTATTGTGTGTCACTGTCATATCTTCAAGTAAAAAGAGATGATTACCATCAAGTACAAACCCGTAGTAGTCATCTATTTTGTCAAATTCTACTTGGATACCTGTATGACGATGATCTCTTTTGGATGATAATGCTCTTGCTTTTTTTCTCTCTATACGTGTAGGTATCGTTTCCAAATTTCCTACGATACAAGTCCGAAATACATCACTTTTGTATTCTGTCGTATTTATTGTCGCTTCTTTTTTCACCAAAGAGACTCTAAAGCCAAGAGAATCCGCCAAAAACTTTATTTGCTCTGCTAATGTTTTGTTTTTTTGTACGATTTCTATCACGTGGTGTTTATCATCATAGTAGCCGTCGCTGTCCACCAATCCCGCAAGTAAAGCCAATCTTTGTTCTGTGTCGCCTGTCAAATATTCGTGAGGAATATGTTTGTTGTCTATCACGCCTAATCTTCTAAGCTTTCCTTGAAGAGAATCGCTTAGATTACGTAAAGCACCCTCTTTTTGTATATTTGTAATACCAAACATAGTGCATTTGCCATCTACTGCATAACGGTGTAGTTTTTTATCCAACTTAAATGCATATTCTTGAAGATACTCTACCACCTCATCATCTTCTGTTGCGATACGCACATCAGAACTTCTGCCATCTCCCAACCACAAACCTAAAAAATAGGGTTCAATCTCCAAAGGTTTTTGATCAAACTCTACACTGACTTTGTGCCCTTTGTAGTTGGTTTTAAATTTGTCGCTTTTTTGAATATACTCCAAAACTTCGATATTGAGCATATCTCCATGCACATGTTTGCCTTCATTGCGTGAACGTTTCAAAGAGAGAATGTGTGATTGATTGACGCGGTAATCTATCCCTTTATTTTGTCTCACCCAATACATCTCTTCCCTGCCACGAGCCAATGAAAGTACGTTGCGAGGCGTGGAATCATCTCCCATCAGTCTATCTCCAACTGCAATATCTTCTACGTTTTTGAGAGTTCCATCATACATAAGGACTTTTGTTCCTTTGCCTAAACACTTGCCCATGGCTGGACGTGCTGCGATGATCACCAAATCACCTTTGCCAAATCCAGATGTTTTTTCATTGAGATTACGAAATCCTGTATCTGTACCGATAAGTTTGGAGTTTCCCATCGATTTGAGACGATTGATCTCATCAAGCATCGCAAGCGTAATCTCTTTGGATTCTCTAAAATCCTCATTGGTACTGTTTTGGGTAATCTCAAAGAGTTTACGTTCGACAAGATTCATCACCTCTTCAGCGGGCAAATCATCTTCGATGGTTGTTTTTTTGATTTCAGTTGCCAATGTCACAAGCGCACGTTTGGAAGCTTTGGACTTGATCTCTTTGATGTATGCAAGAGTGTTGGCGATAGGATTGGCAGAGAGCAACTCAAGCATCGCCGTTTCGTCAAACTTCCCTTTTGATTGCAGTTTGCTACGCAAAAACTCTTCATCGATTGGCTTTTCTTCGTGATAGAGATCTCCCATTGACTCAAAAAGATATTGATGAAATGGCAGATAAAAATCATAAGGCTTGAGTGTAGCTACACTCTCTTCATAGATTTGTGGATCAAAAATGATAGCCGAGAGAACAGCACGCTCAATATTGAGGTTGTAAAGGTTTTCCATCCTCTTTTATCCCTCTTTGGAGGCAAGTGTGGCGAATTTCTCTACCTCGTCTATAAACCGATCTACCAAATATTTCTCTTCGAGTCGTGCGACCACTTCACCTTTCACCATCACCAAACCACTTCCTTTACCATACGCAATTGCCACATCGGCGTGTTTTGCTTCACCAATCGCATTGACCACGCATCCCATCACCGACACATCCATTGGCATTTTGATATGAGCGGTGCGTCGCTCCACTTCAGCAACTGCACTCACAAGATCTGCTTCGATACGTCCGCACGTAGGACATGAGATGATGTTGAGTCCTTCTTTGATGCGTCCACTATCTTTGAGAATCGCTTTGCCAATCTTAATCTCCTCTTCAAGCTCTCCTGTGATCGAAACCCGTAATGTATCACCAATTCCCTCCAAAAGGAGCGTTCCAAGTCCGATTGCTGACTTAATCGTCGCATGAAATATCGTCCCAGCCTCAGTCACACCCAAATGAAACGGATAAGCATTGAGTGGACGCAACATCCGATAAGCATCGACTGTACGATCTACATCGCTAGCCTTAAGAGAGATTTTGATATCAGTAAATCCGAGGTCTTCTAAAAACTTGATATTGTACTCCGCACTTGCGACCATTCCTTTGGCAGTTGCTCCGTGTTTTTGTTCAAACTCTTTTTCAAGCGAACCTGCGTTTACGCCGATTCTAATGGGCAAATTCCGCTCCGAACACGCTTTGACGATCTCTTTGATACGTCCTTTTTCTCCGATATTTCCAGGGTTAAAACGGATACAATCGACCCATTTTGCCGCCTCAAGTGCGAGTTTGTAGTCAAAATGGATGTCGGCTACAAGAGGCAATGAAATACGCGACTTGATCTCCCGAAGTGCTAACGCATCTTCCATTTTGGGGACAGCGACACGCACGATATCAGCACCCGCAAAGTGCAATCGATTGATCTGCTCCACAGTCGCTTCAACATCGTGAGTATCACTGTATGTCATCGACTGCACTGAAATAGGAGCATCGCCACCCACAGCGACATTGCCGACATAGATTTTTTTGGTTAGGTATCGTGGTTGCATAAATTTTCCTTTTGGTTGCTCTATCACTCTATTTATCATCAAGTTTATTTTTGGATTCTATTATCGCTTGTCATTTAAATGCTCTTTGAGT
Organism: Sulfurovum sp.; assembly: GCA_020719895.1. GTDB lineage: Bacteria > Campylobacterota > Campylobacteria > Campylobacterales > Sulfurovaceae > Sulfurovum. The sequence goes on from DYPM01000131.1 coordinate 3,641, forward strand.
TCATCAATAGAGAGATTGAGTTCTTTTG
>DYPM01000132.1 GCA_020719895.1 Sulfurovum sp.
ATTTTAGGACACAACAGATGCCAAATCAAGTTTGGCATGACGGTTTTTAGAGATGTCCTATATAGAATAAACTAAGCATCTAAAGAGTATTGCTATCTATAAGAGGTTATAATTCTGCTATTTTTAATTATCACAAGAAGGATACCATTATGAGTTGGACACCAAGCAGTTGGAGAGCTTTTATTATCAAACAGCAACCGACCTATCTTGATCAAGAAGCGTTACAAAAAACAGAGTCCGAGCTAAAAGCGTTCCCTCCATTGATTTTTGCAGGTGAAGCAAGAGAGCTTAAAGAGCAGATGGCAGCCGCGGGGCGTGGTGAAGTGTTTTTGCTTCAAGGGGGAGATTGTGCGGAGAGCTTTAGCGATTTTAATGCTAAAAGCATCAAAAACTTATTGAAGTTGATGCTTCAAATGAATATGGTGCTGATGTACTCTACAGGCAAACCAGTAGTCAAAGTAGGACGTATCGCAGGACAATTTGCCAAACCGCGAAGTTCTGATTTTGAAGAATTTGATGGTGTGAAATTGCCCTCTTATCGCGGTGATATCGTCAATAGCATTGAGTTTACACCAGAGGCACGACTCCCAAGAGCGGAAAATATGATCCGAGCATACAACCAATCGGCCGCAACGCTCAATCTTTTGAGAGCATTTTCTTTGGGCGGATTTGCTGACATCAACAAAGTGCATCAGTGGAATCTTGATTTTATCAAAGACAATCCATTGGGACAAAAATATGACGAACTAAGCTACAAAATCGACAAAGCGATGAAGTTTATGGCAGCGTGCGGTATCACGAGCGAAACCACACCACAACTTCACCAAACGACACTCTACACCTCGCACGAAGCACTACTTCTAAACTACGAGCAAGCACTTACGAGACTTGACAGTGAGACAGGCGAGTATTATGACTGTTCGGCACATATGCTTTGGATTGGTGATCGCACTAGAGCGTTGGATGAAGCACATATCGAGTATTTTCGTGGGATCAAAAACCCTATCGGATGCAAAGTTGGACCATCAATGCAAGGCGATGAGCTTATCGAACTTATCGAAAAACTCAATCCACAAAACGAAGAGGGCAGACTCAATCTCATCGTGCGTATGGGAGCAAATAAAATAGCAGAGTCCTTCCCACCATTGCTCAAAAAAGTAAAAGAGGCAGGCAAAAAAGTGGTATGGTCGTGTGATCCAATGCACGGTAATGTAGAAAAAAGTGCTTCAGGGTACAAAACAAGAGATTTTGAAAATATCCTCTCTGAGGTAAAACAATTTTTTGAGATTCATCAAGAGATGGGAACGATTGCTGCTGGAATCCACCTTGAGATGACAGGCAACGATGTCACAGAGTGTACAGGAAGTACCTCTTCGCCAATCACCTCCGAAAGTCTTTCAGACAGATACCACACGCAGTGTGATCCAAGACTCAACGCTTCCCAAGCACTGGAACTTGCATTTGTGATCTCTGATGTTATTTCAGCACAAAACAAAATATCAAAAGCATAATTGAACCATCTGATTAAATAGATTGCCGCGCAACGTTTGCAATGACAAAGTACCGTCATTGCGAGGTTTGGAACAAACCGTGGCAATCTAAATAATATTTATTCAGAGGTTAAATCGAACAAAATAGCATCATTGTAAACCAATTTTATTTTCAAAATACAAAAAACACTCTTCAGTTGGATCTAATTTTTACCCATTCATCATCTGAAATTCGATATAAATAGCCTTCATCATTTCCCTCCCAAGAGGCATAAGGAAAACACTATGTCATACGCAATCGAGACATTTGATCCCGAAATTTTTGAGGCAATAAGCCATGAATTAGAGAGACAAACAGATCATCTTGAGATGATCGCAAGCGAGAACTTCACTCTTCCAGCTGTAATGGAAGCTACGGGTTCAGTTCTTACAAACAAATACGCCGAGGGTTATCCGTACAAACGATATTATGGCGGATGTGAGTTTGCTGACAAAGTCGAGCAGTTGGCGATTGATAGAGCGTGCGAACTTTTTGGATGTAGATTTGCCAATGTTCAACCACATTCAGGATCACAAGCAAATGGTGCAGTGTATGCAGCACTACTTAAAGCAGGCGAAAAGATTCTTGGAATGGATCTCAACCACGGCGGTCACCTTACACACGGAAGCAAACCAAGCTTTTCAGGCAAAAACTACCAAAGCTTCACTTATGGTGTAGAACTTGACGGACGCATCAACTATGAACGTGTGATGGATATTGCCAAAATTGTACAACCACAAATCATTGTGTGTGGTGCTTCGGCGTATGCACGCGAGATTGATTTCAAAAAATTCCGTGAAATTGCTGATGCAGTCGGAGCGATTTTGCTAGCAGACATTGCACATATTGCAGGATTGGTCGTCGCAAATGAACACCAAAGTCCTTTTCCGTATGCTGACGTGGTAACAACAACAACCCACAAAACACTCAGAGGACCACGAGGCGGAATAATCCTCTGCAATGATGAAGAGATTGCCAAAAAAATCAACTCTGCCATCTTCCCTGGTCTTCAAGGTGGACCTCTTGTTCATATCATCGCTGCTAAAGCGGTTGGATTTAAATTCAATCTCTCATCAGAATGGAAAATCTACGCCAAACAAGTCAAAGCGAATGCCACAGTGCTTGCTGATGTACTTATGAAACGTGGTTATGATGTAGTTTCTGGCGGTACAGATAATCACCTCGTGCTTGTTTCGTTTCTCCAAAAAGAGTTTTCAGGTAAAGATGCTGACGCGGCTTTAGGTGCAGCAGGAATCACAGTCAATAAAAATACAGTCCCAGCAGAAACACGTAGTCCGTTTGTCACATCAGGCGTGCGTATCGGATCTCCAGCGCTCACAAGTCGCGGTATGAAAGAGGCGGAATTTGAAATTATCGCAAACAAAATTGCCGACGTATTGGACAATATCCACGATACAGCACTTCATGCGACTATCAAAGAAGAGATGAAAGCTTTAGCGTCACGCTTCAAAATCTACGATAAACCAATATATTAAATATCCAAAGGGTTGATTGAACCATCTGATTAATTCTCAAATTTTTGGCAAAGCCAAAAATTAGGTCTTCAGCAGACGGCTCTCGCGACTGGTCGCTCTTGTAAGATTTTTATTTCATCAGAGGTCTCAATTCATTGCAACTATTTGATCTTGAACTTATCGACTCTCACTACTACATCAAACGAAATACGATTGTTGAACGACTCACGTTTAACAATCGCACTTTTTATGCGAAATTTGAACGTATCGATGAACCGCTAACTCCACTTTTGATCCAACAGCATTTAAACAGAGAGTACACTATCGCAACACCACTGCTTGAAAATGGCTACACCAATTATCTTGTGATTGAGTACAAAGGAGAAGAGTGTAGAGCTTTTTATCACCTTCTCAAACATCTTTTACATACGCTTAAAATCACACAATATCACACCTACCAAGGCAAAGATGAACAAAGAGTGCAGTGTTTTATTTGTGTCAATCATCTTGAACTTCAAGAAGCACACGAGCGTCTCGCCCTACTCTCTCAAATGCTCCAAACCAAACTTCCCCAAAAATGGAAATGTCTTCCTGATGCAACACT
>DYPM01000133.1 GCA_020719895.1 Sulfurovum sp.
ACAACCCCCTAAAGCTACGAAAAACGTTGTTTTTCGAGAGTTTAAATCTGATAAAACAGTATTTAAGGTCATCTCTAAAAACTACATTTTGGATTGCTTCGGCTTTTGCAAAGCCTCGCAATGACTGGATTTGTCATTGCGAACGAAGTGAAGCAATCTATGTTTTTAGAGCTTCCCTTAAATTATTCAGATGGTTTAATTATATCCAATACAAACAATTGGATTGAGCGTTTTCCTTGGAAATTATTTTCGTTGAGATGATATACCACACAAATCATTTGCATTGGTGCATAAGTCTCTGTGGTGTTGAACCATATAGCAGGATATTTGACTCCGCTATGTTCCAAAAGCAAACGAAGGTGATTTTTTTCTTTGCCAATTGTTTGAGACTCTATCACTTTGACATTAGTGGTGATAAAACGTGGGCGTTCATTCCCTTCACCATAAGGCTCAAACTGTGCCATTAATGCAATCAACGATTGTGAAATAGCATCAAAAGAGAGATGTCCCACAATCAAAGGATCACTTTGAAAAGGAGCAATATCTATCGACTCCATACACTCTTGCAAAGCAAATTTAAATGCTTCAAGAGACTCTTTTTGAAGCGAGAGTCCAATGGCGGCTTTATGACCACCAAACTTATCAAGAAAATGTTTGACTTGTGTAACGGTTTTGAAAAGATCAACCGTATAAAAACTCCTGCCACTTCCTTTGAGTCCTCCTTCGCCATTATCGTTTAGTATGATTGTGGGTTTTTTGTAATACTCTGCTACTCGTGCAGCAACAATTCCCACCACTCCTTCATGCCATGCTTTACCACTCAGTACAAGTATTTTTTCTTCTCTCTCTTTGGCTTGCTTGAGTGCTTCTTGCGTGATTTCAAACTCTACGTTTTTACGTTGTTCATTCATCATATTCAATTTCACAAATAAAACTGTCGCGTCTATTTGAGTCGTTGCTGTCAAAAAATCAACAGCACAAGAAGCATCATCCATTCTTCCTGCACTATTGAGTAGTGGTGCAAGACCAAAGGCTATATCTTCGGCTTTGATACTATGAAGTTGTTTGGATTCAAAAAAGACTCTCATCGCAGGTTTTGTTGATCTCTCAAGTTTTTGGAGTCCTGCTATCACCATCAAACGATTGATATTTTTGAGTGGCATCACATCAGCGATGATTGCCACGCTCACCAACTCAAGATACTCCAACATATCGATATTTGTACCTAATGCTTTTTTGAGTGAAGCGATAAGATACCACGCCACTTGTGCTCCACAAATCTCTTTGTAGGGAAAATCACAATCGCTCTGTTTTGGATTGATAATCGCATAAGCATCTGGAAGAAGTGGTGGCAAAAGATGGTGATCTGTGATAATCAAATCAATCTGATGCTCTTGACACAATAAAGCTGCTTGGTATGCAGAGATACCATTATCTACAGTAATAGCAAGATCATACGCTTTGATAAGTGGTACGATTTTTTCAGAAATACCATATCCGTGTAAAAAACGGTTGGGGATTATCCAACCCACTTCATAACCAATTTGTTCAAAAAATAGTTTCACAATAGAAGTCGAAACCACTCCGTCCACATCATAATCGCCGACAATAACAATCTTTTGATTGCTTTTTATCGCAGATACAATGCGTTCTGTGGCTTTTTGCATATCCTTAAAAAGATGCGGTGAAGGAAGCTCTTTGAGACTCAAAAACCCCTCTTCAAAACGTGTATGAAGTAACGTTTCAAGAGTATTTAAATCAATATTTGGATAGATGGACTGCATTCTCTATTTTACAGGATGTTCAAAACTGGCTTTGACAAAAGCAAGAATTGTAGGATTGGGAGTTTGAAGTCTTGAAGTAAATTCAGGATGAAACTGCACACCCAAAAACCATGGATGATCTTGTAACTCAATCGCATCAACAAGACCGTGTGATTCGCCTGTGACTATCATACCGTTTGACTCCAATGCAATACGGTATTTTGGATTGGCTTCATAGCGGTGTCGGTGTCTTTCATATATAGTAGGTGCACCGTCATACGCATCACGAAGATGAGATCCTTCTTTGGTCTCACACGCATATTCACCCAATCTCAATGTTCCACCAAGTGGCGAAACAGCCGTACGTATCTGTTTGTCTCCTGAAGCATCTATAAAAGAGTCGATAAGATAAATCATCGGATTTTTGGTATTGTAGTCAAACTCTGTAGAGTTGACATCTTCAAGTCCCAATACATTACGACCAAACTCAATGATAGAGAGTTGCATTCCCAAACAAATACCTAAAAATGGAATTTTTTTCTCTCTTGCATAACGAATTGCTTCGATTTTCCCCTCAACACCTCTTGCACCAAATCCACCAGCGACCAATACGCCATTGCACTCTTGAATAAACTTTGCAGCTCCCTCTTCTTCTACTTTTTCGCTATCAACCCATTTGATATTGACTTTGAGATCAAGATGTGCACCGACGTGAATCAATGCTTCGGTGAGTGATTTGTAAGACTCTTTAAGATCAAGATATTTGCCTACAAACGCTACTTTGATCTCTTTACTTGGAAGCATAATTTTGTGTACCAGTTCACTCCAACGGTTCATGTCAGGATGACACTCACCCAACTTAAGACGTTGACTGATAGGTTTTAAAATGTCTTGTTTTATAAAACTGATTGGAACTTGATAAATCGTAGCCTCATCTTCAGCGACAATCACTGAAGTCTCTTCCACATCACAACTAAAAGCGATTTTTTCTCGAATTTCTGTTGGGATATTTTGTTCTGCTCTAAGAATAATCATATGAGGAGAGATGCCAATACGTCGAAGTTCTTGAATAGAGTGTTGTGTTGGTTTGGTTTTGAGTTCGCCTGCTACTTTGATATAAGGCAAAAGTGTGAGGTGAATATTCATCACTCTTGAGTTGCCAAGTTCGTGTTTTATTTGTCGAATGGTTTCAAGAAAAGGCAATCCTTCAATATCGCCTGTCGTACCGCCAAGTTCGACAATAAGTATCTCTTTGTTTTCTCCTGCTTTGAAAATACGCTCTTTAATTTCATTGACGATATGTGGCACAACTTGAATCGTTTGACCTAAATATTTGCCTTGACGCTCGTTTTCTATGACAGTTTTATAGACTTGACCTGTAGTAAAATTATTGTTTCGAGTCAATGAAGTATCAAGAAATCTCTCATAATGTCCTAAATCAAGATCTGTTTCTGCTCCATCTTTAGTGACAAACACTTCTCCATGCTCCATCGGAGACATTGTTCCTGGATCTACATTGATATAAGGATCAAGTTTTAATACACCTACTCTAAAGCCTGAATGTTTCAGTAGCGTGCCTATACTTGCCGCTGTGATTCCTTTTCCAAGAGAACTGAGTACACCGCCCGTTACAAAGATATATTTTGTTAAAACAAGATTTGACATAAAATTATCCCTTTATTTGATTTAAATAACGATAGGCATAATAATAGTCATAAAGTTTCCTTCTTTAACTATAAATGGAAGATTGGGTTCATTAAAGCCAATTTCAAATTGGGACCCATCTATTTGTGAAATAAAGTCAAGAAGATAACGACTGTTAATTGCCAATTCAA
>DYPM01000134.1 GCA_020719895.1 Sulfurovum sp.
CTTGCGAAACTTATTTCGCTTTTTTCCCGATTTCCGATTTCTGTTATCCGTTATCGGATCTCAGGAGAGTATGCGTACGAACTTGAAATGCCTCTGAGTCTTTCGACTGCTTTTCTGACTACATTAATCGTATAGTCCATCTCCTCTTGAGTCGTATATCGACTGAGCGAAAAACGTACGGCTGTGTGTGCCAAATCCTCTGCAGCTCCGATAGCTTCCATGACAGGATTGGACTCAAGGTCTTCGCTAGCACACGCACTTCCTGTGCTTGCTGCAATACCTGCACGGTTAAGATCCCACAACATCGCTTCGCCTTCGATACCTCTAAAAGAGATCAAAATCGTATTTGGAGTTCGTTTCTCCCTTGGAGTAACGACAAACGTGTCAAGAATCTCAAGGAGTTGATCCTCAAAAGTGTCACGCATTTGGCGTACATCGCTCATCTCAAAATCAAGTGCATCAATTGCTTGCTCCATCGCTTTGCCCATTCCGACGATTCCTGCGACATTGAGCGTACCCGAACGCAATCCGCCCATTTGTGCGCCACCGTGAAAAAATGGCTTCAGCTCTTTGCCTTTTTTGATATACAAAGCACCGACACCTTTTGGACCGTGAAACTTGTGTGCAGACATAGTCAGATAATCAACATTGAAAGATTGTACATCTACAGGTACTTTACCTATTGCTTGCACTGCATCGGTGTGAAACAGAACATTGTGTTTTGCACAAATCTCTCCGATCTCTTCAACGGGAAATATTGCACCCGTTTCGTTATTTGCCCACATGACTGAGACAAGTGCTGTTTTGGGCGTAATTACTTCTCTTACACGTTCGGCTTCTACGACGCCTTCGTGATTAATAGGAAGATAAGTGACTCTACATCCCATACTCTCGATAAACTTTGCCGTAGCAATGATTGAGGGATGCTCCACTTCGCTTACAATAATATGGTTTTTTCTGCCTGTCAATATGTACTCAAAGTAGATACTTTTAAGCACCCAATTGTTGCTCTCTGTCGCACAAGAGGTGATGACTACACTGTCCTCACGTGGTGCGTGAATGCCTGCATAGATTTTCTCCATCGCATCTTTGAGTGCTGGATGTGTCTCGCTTGCAAATGAGTGAAGTGAGTTTGGATTGCCGTAGCGTTGCACAAAAAAAGGCTCCATCTGTGCAAATACATGTGGGTCGACAATCGTCGTTGCGTTGTTGTCCAAATAGACTTTCATAACTATCTTCTCCTTCAAAAAGAGCATTGATTCAAAAAATTTGTATTTCTTCTTTAATTAGGAGTAATTTACTCTTAATTAGACAATAATACGCAAATTAACTTAAATAAAAATAAATACAAAATCCGCTCTCGCCTATTGCACTTCTACTGTCAAAAACGAGAAGGACTTGGGGAGTTGATGAGCGTATAAAACTCATTACGCGTTCGTTCGTCGCTTTTAAAAAGTCCACGAAGTGCAGAACTTACTGTCGCAGAGTTGATCTTCTCAACGCCACGCATCTCCATGCACATATGACGGGCTTGTAGTACCACTGCGACCCCTTTGGGGCAAATCGTCTCACTAATTGCATCGGCAATCTGCTCTGTCATCTGCTCTTGAATCTGCAATCGTCTTGCAAACACATTCACAATGCGTGGGATTTTGGAGAGTCCTACGACTTTACCATTGGGAATATAAGCAATATGTGCACGTCCAATAATCGGCAAAAGATGATGTTCGCACATCGAATAAAACTCAATATCTCGCACCAATACCATCTCGTCATTACTGCTTTGGAAAAGTGCTTTGGAGAGAATCGCTTTTGGGTCTTGATGATAACCTTCTGTCATAAACGCAAACGCTTTTGCTACGCGATGTGGTGTTTTAAGCAACCCTTCTCTTTGCGGATCTTCGCCGATAAGTTCCAATATTTTTGTTACTGCATCTTCAAATGCTATTTGATTATCCATATCGTTTCTCGCTTATTTATCTGATGTTACGCATAAATAGGAGCAAAGCCCCTATTTATGGCAAGGACTAAAGTCCTTTGCAATCCCCTAAAGCTACCCGCAAATGCGGGAGAGTAAGAGGTTTTTACGCACTTTTGTGCGTAAGGTTACTTATTTATTTTGTAGTTTTAGATACCACAACTGTCGTTTTGTACAACAAAGCTATTGGTGTAACCGCACGCTTCGCACTCAAAACTCACAGTTTGAGGACCACAACATCCATGAGATCTTTTATCGATAAGTACAATGGTGTTTTGTTTGCAACGTGGACAAAATCCTCGCCCAATAGAGTCGAGTTGTTCTTTTTTCTCTTTGAGATAATAGATATATCCCAAAACAGATCCAATCAAAACAATCAACATAAAAAAAATAAGATAGAGTGCATCCAAAAAAACTCCTTTAGTGAGGTGTAAACTGCTTGAGTGCTTTAATTCGCTCTTTATAATCAGGAATATAACGCCCAACGCACTCCCAAAATGATTTTTGGTGGTGTTTGTGAGAAATATGACTCAACTCATGCACGATAATATAATCAATAAGCAAAAGAGGAAGTTTCATCATCATAGTATTGAACGAAATATGATTAGAAGTAGAGCAACTTCCCCACTGTCGCACTGTTTTTCTAAAACCCACTTGTTTAGGGTAAAGTTCCATTTTATAAGACCACTGTTTGATGCGAGAAGGAAGCAGACGCAACGCTTCATTTTTATAAAAGTGATCAATCATGCCATACAACAACCTCTCGTTTTGAGTGTGGGCATAAAGAATTAGTTTGTTTTCTAAAAATACTACTTGATGAGCATTTGCATCATTTACATGCTCAATACAAAGAGGATATTGTTCTCCCAAATAATAGACTTCTCTATCAGTAAGCATATCAACCTCTTTGCCTTTTTTGGACTCAAACTTTTGACGTGCTTTGTTTATCCACGAAGCGTTTTGAAAAATAATTTTTTCGACAGAAGTGTTGTCCAATCCATTTGACTTGATGACAATCTCGCCGTTAGTATCAAGTGTAAGAGAAATCCTCTTTAGACTTGGATCTATAATATGATTAAATTGAGGAAGAAAAGCATTTTTCAAACAAAACTACCTCATCAATTTGTCATTTTCATACCATGCTTCATCTATCTTTGTTCCTTCTTTGTTGTACTTTGTAGCCGAACCTTGACGAACGCCATTGGCAAATGTTATAGCAAACATTTTTTTGCCATCTTTATAGTAGGCTTCAAGTACACCATTGACTTGACCTTGTGTGTAAGGAATTTTTTGAAGAACGCGTCCGCTTTTGTCATACCATATCTCATCACCATTTTTTTGACCATTTTTTATTGTCGTGACCTTGAGCAACTCCCCTTCATAGCCATACTCTTTGAGTACGCCATTTTGCTCTGTTTCATCACTCATAATAAGCTCAGAACGCAACTTTCCACCTGTAAAGTACTCTTTTTTTACTTTTTTATCAGGAGTCAAAAGTCCACTACTTCCCGTACATCCACTCAACCAAATCGCACTTATTACTATCACAAAATATCGTATCAACACAATCAAACACTCCTACTATTAAATTTTGTACAATC
>DYPM01000135.1 GCA_020719895.1 Sulfurovum sp.
TTGCACTTATGGGTTGAATTGGCGATCTATATATTGGATAGAGTGTTTTGAAATTGGTGTATTTTTTACCCAAAAGCTTCTCTAAGTCTTTTTCATGAGCCTTATATTTTACTTCGATCATCGCCACATCGCTCCCATTAATCATCACAATATCAAACTCATCTTCTATTCCGTTGGTACTTTTTGTAACATTTTTTTCAATAGAGTCATAATGGATTCCAGCAAGATCTTGATCTGCCTTAAGAGAGTTGTAGAAAAATGCTTCGGCGACATCACCTTGATTGTTTCCGATATTGCCGAGCATTTCAGCTACTTTATTGAGCTTTGCATCGGTTTTGGCAAGTTGTGCATCGGTTTTGGCTTTGTTGTGCGTCTAATCTATCTGATTTGATTGCCAAGCTTGCAATCAACTCTTTGAGTTCTTGATCACTCATAAAAACTCCTTTTGGTTTGATAGTGGATTTTGACATAGAAATAGTGTCTCTCAACGTAAGGCTAATTTCAAAATAGCACTAAAAGTGATAATGTGATAAAAAGAGAGCTTACGACTCTACAATCGATGGTATTTTAATGCTCTTTCGAGATCTTCAGGTGTATCGATACCAAAACTCTTACTCTCTACTTTTACCATCGCGATTTTAAATCCATGTGCTAAGGCACGTAATTGCTCTAATTTTTCGATATGTTCTAATGGTGCATTGGGAAGCTTACAAAAATGTTGTAGTGAATCCATCGTAAATCCATAAATACCCAAATGTCCTTTGTAAGCATCGAAATGATGATCACGCGGATATGGGATTTTTGATCTTGAAAAGTAGAGAGCAATGTCGTTGCTGTCGGTTACTACTTTGACGATATTTGGATCATCTGCTTCGGGATTGGTGATGTGTTTGTAGCAAGAGTTCATCATGATTTGAGGATTGTTTTGATTTTTTGTAGTCAATTGATGAATCGCTTCAACCACTGCACGTTCGATAAACGGTTCATCTCCTTGAACATTGATAATAATCTCTGATGCACCAAGTCCAAGTGTACAAGCTGCTTCATAAATACGATCCGTACCACTTTGGTGCGATACATCGGTCATAACTGCTTCTATATCGTATTGATAAGCGATATCCATCACTGCTTGAGAGTCTGTGGCGATTGCGACACGATCTATATTTTGTACTGCCATAGCGGTACGTATCACCATTGGCACGCCACTGATATCTGCTAATACTTTGTTGGGAAATCTACTTGAGCCGATGCGTGCGGGGATGATAATCATCTCTTTTTCCTTGATAAAAAATTGGCTGTATTGTACATTGCGTATGTTAAAATGGGACATTTTTTTAAAAAAGGTTGAGATTTTATGAAACACAACAAAGCGCTTTTACTGCTCAATATGGGAGGCGTAAATCGTATCGAAGAGGTGAAACTCTTTTTGCATAATATGTTTAGCGACAAAAATATTTTGCCTGTTCATCCTCTATTGCGTAGAGTGATTCGTACGATTATCATCAAAAAACGTCTCAAAGAAGCAGAGAGTCATTATGCAGAGATAGGAGGCAAATCTCGACTCACAGAGACTACCAACGCGTTGATTGATAAACTCAAAACCAAACTCAATATACCAATCTATCCAGCGATGCGTTATGTTCCGCCATTTGCCAATGATGCACTCAAAGCGTGTCAAAATCAAGGCGTAGAAGAGCTGATTCTTTTTCCGATGTATCCACACTACTCAACCACAACGACACTTTCATCAATAGAGGACATCAAAGAGCAGTGCAAAAAACTTGATTATCATCCAAAAATTAGTGTGATTTCACCCTATTATGATGACTATGATTACATTAAAGCAAGTGTAGAAAAGATACTTGAAGCATCAAAAAATATCGATACAACACACTATGATCTTTTACTTTCTGCTCACGGTTTGCCTGTAAGTATTATCAAAACGGGTGATCCTTACGAAAAACATATAGAAGCCAATGTTTCAGCGATAAAAATCTATCTTCATGAAAGAGGTGTGAAGTTTCGTGCTGTCAAATTGGTCTATCAATCCAAAGTAGGACCATCAAAGTGGCTTGAGCCAAATCTTGTTGATGTGTTGCGAAATCCAACCAATGATAAAGTCCTACTCTATCCATTGGCGTTTACTATCGACAACTCAGAGACCGATTTTGAGCTTGATATTGAGCATCGCGAGATTGCAGAAAAAATCAAATACAAAGATTATATTGTCGCAAAATGCATGAATGACTCTGAAAGTTTCACTCAATTTATCGTTGATAAAGTGATGCCTTATTTATGACACCTACACTCAAATCCTCAAAAATAGATCAAAAAATAGAGTCTTTAGGACTCAAACATCTGTTGCGTTTTGATAAGTCGTGGCAAGATGAGCAGATAGAACGCTATTTGGAGCTTCCTTGCGATGATATTCTTAGGCACAATACACGTCATATCATCTACAAAGCTGTTGCGTTGGCATCTTTGATTGGAGCGGTGACAACACTTCCTGGAGTTTGGTTTCAAATCACGCAACACGCTTTTTATGATACTTTTTCTTTTTATCTCTATTTTTCGCTTCTTACGATTCTTTTTGTTAGTATTGAGATTGCACTGCTCTATCATATTGCGATTGAGTCAGTGCATCGTTTGCTCTCTTTGGCGGGATATCGAGAAGATGAGCGTTTTCCTGATGGGTTTGATACCAAAAAAATAATGGTTCGTGCTGTGCTTGAGATCGAAGATCCTGCGATAGAGTATTTGGGTATTGATCCTGAGCGTTATACCTCGCGTATTTGGTTGATTGTGCGTGCATTTTTGTATAAAGCTAAGGTCGCATTGACTACATTTATTGTCAAGACGCTACTCAAAAAGATTGCCACACGATATGGTGTGCGTAGTGGATTTATATGGATAGAGACACCAGTGACAGCGATGTGGGACGGGATTGTGATGTATCGAGTATTGCGTGAAGCGAAAATGCGTCTTTATGGTCGTTGGTTGGTTTATCATGTAGTGTATGATTTGGTACATAAATACCAAATAACAGACTGCAATAGAGCAACGCAAGAGGCAATTTTGCGTGCTATTTCTGTGATGATTGTCCTCTCCAAAAATTATCATCCCAATAGCTATCTTTTGTTATTGCATCTCAATCACTACTTTGGGATTCGTGAACTTGAAGATGGAGATGAGATATCAAAACTTCTTCTGTTTTTATCATCAGCATCACAAAAAGAGAAACAACTTATCTCCACAGTAGCCACAATAGTAGCGGTACTTGACGGTAATCTCACACGTGCCAAAAAAAATGCCATTGTAGAGATTTGCAAAAAAGATGCGATAAAGCAGTCGATGAAGGCACAAACAATCTATGACGCTCTTCATCAAGACTCACCACATTATGCTTTAGAACAACTCCGTGAGATGTTGAATTAAACCACTACACAAATGTCTCTATCACGTTTCCTTTTCGTTGCAACACCATCACGCCATTTGAGAGTGCTTTTTCTTTGAGTTCTTCGTTGATATGAAATGTTGCAAGTGCTAAATGGTGGTTAAAATCTTTGTATGTCGGAT
>DYPM01000016.1 GCA_020719895.1 Sulfurovum sp.
AGGGGATGACCTATCGCAAAAAGTATTTTGTGATATTTTTGCAGGAACTGGAATAGTTGGAAGAACTTTTAAAAAAGATGTCAAAAAAGTGATAAGCAACGATTTGGAAGATTATAGTTTTGTACTGGGTAAAAACTATATTGAAAATCACGAAGAGATAGAAAATAAAGAAGATTTTATAGAAGAATTAAACTCTTTAAAGCTTATTGATAGTGGATTTATTTACAATCATTACTGTATGGGTAGCGGAAGCGATAGACAATACTTTAGTGATAGTAATGGTAAAAAAATAGACACGATAAGAACAAAGCTAAAAGAGTGGAAAAAGAAGAAAAGAATAGATGATAATTTATACTATTTTTTACTTGCATCATTGATTGAAAGTACCGATAAGGTTGCAAATACAGCTTCTGTTTATGGGGCTTATTTGAAACATATTTAAAAATCAGCTTCTAAAGAATTGATATTAGAACCAGTACTTTTTGATAAAAACAAAAATTCACATAAGGTTTATAAAGAAGATGCAAATAAGCTTATCAAAAAAATAGAGGGAGATATTTTATATCTTGACCCGCCTTACAATCAAAGACAATATAGTGCAAACTATCATCTCTTAAATACGATAGCTTTGTATGATGATTTTGTTCCGATTGGTAAAACAGGACTGAGGGAGTACAATCGTTCAAACTACTGTAAAAAAAATGAGGTGGCTAAAAGTTTTGAAGAGTTAATAAAAAATGCAAACTTTAACTATATATTTTTAAGCTACAACAATGAAGGTCTTATGAGTGAAGATGAAATTAGAAAGATTATGAAAAAATACGGCGCTTATGATTTGACAACAAAAGAATATCAAAGATTTAAAGCGGATAAAACCGAAAATAGAAATCATAAAGCAAATATGACTTATGAGTATTTACATATCTTGGAGAAAAAATAAAAACAGAGACTGCTCACAGTTACGAGCCAAACATCTTAATCACAAGGCGGAGATTGAACTCCATCTTGTGGATTTTGATTATAGAAGAGTAGGAAAATTCCTACATCATACCGCCCATACCGCCCATACCACTCATATCGGGCATTGGTGATGGTTTGTTTTCTTTGATTTCGCTCACTGTAGCCTCTGTTGTCAAAAGAAGACTCGCAACTGATGTTGCATTTTGCAACGCGACTCTTCCTACTTTGAGAGGATCTATGATTCCAGCTTCAAGCATATCGACATATTCGCCAGTAGCCGCGTTGAATCCCATATTTGGAGAGGTTGAATTTGCAATTTTGTCTGCTACAACACCCGCGTCAAATCCTGCGTTGCTTGCAATTTGTTTGAGTGGTGCATAGACTGCTCGAAGAATAATTTGTGCTCCAACCTCTTCATCGCCACTAAGATCCAATTTGACTGATTGAGAAGCTTTGATCAGTGCAGCACCGCCACCAATTACGATACCTTCTTCAACCGCCGCTTTTGTAGCAGCAAGAGCATCATCTACTCGGTCTTTTTTCTCTTTCATTTCAGTCTCTGTCGCTGCACCTACTTTGATGACTGCAACACCACCAGCAAGTTTTGCAAGACGCTCTTGAAGTTTTTCTTTGTCATATTCGCTTGTAGTGGCATCAAGTTGGACTTTGATTTCATTGACTCTTGCCGTTACTGCTTCGTTGCTTCCTTGACCATCTACAATTACAGTATTGTCTTTGTCTATCACCACTCTTCCTGCTTTTCCAAGTTCATTGAGTGTAGCTTTATCAAGAGAGAGTCCAAGCTCTTCTGTGATCACTGTACCATTTGTCAAAACTGCGATATCTTGCAACATTGCTTTTTTTCTGTCACCAAACCCTGGTGCTTTGACTGCTGCGATATTGAGTACGCCTTTGAGTCTGTTGAGTACGAGTGTAGCAAGTGCTTCACCTTCAAGATCATCAGCAATAATCAAAAGTGGTCTCCCCGTTTTTTGTACTTGCTCTAAAACAGGAATAAGGTCTTTGAGTGATGTGATTTTGGAATCGGTGATAAGAAGAAGAGGATTCTCTAATTCGCAAGTCATTTTTTCAGAGTTTGTGACGAAATATGGTGAGAGATAGCCTCTATCAAACTGCATTCCTTCGACCACCTCAAGAAGATCTTCGATTCCTTTTGCTTCTTCGACGGTAATGACACCATCTTTTCCTACTCTCTCCATCGCTTCTGCGATGAGATCCCCGATAGATTTATCAGAGTTTGCAGAGATAGTTGCTACTTGTGCGATCTCTTTTTTGTCTTTGACCTGTTTGGAGATTTTTTTGAGTTCTTCGATAATCGCATTAGAAGCTTTGTCCATTCCTCTTTTGACTTCGATAGGATTTGCACCTGCTGTGATGTTTCTTAATCCTTCTTTGAAAATGGCGTGTGCCAAAACAGTCGCAGTTGTCGTACCGTCCCCAGCTTCGTCTGCTGTGTTACTTGCAACCTCTTTGACTAATTGAGCACCCATATTTTCAAGAGGATCACTAAGCTCAATCTCTCTTGCGACAGAAACACCATCTTTGGTGATGGAAGGCGCACCGTAACTTTTTTGAATAAGTACATTTCTTCCGCGTGGTCCCATTGTAACTTTGACTGCGTCTGCTAATTTTCTGACTCCTTCATAGAGTCCATTTCTTGCATTATCTGAAAATACAATCTCTTTTGCCATATGTAATCCTTATAAAATATTTAAAAATGTATTGTGGTGAGACTTATGCCAATATTCCAAGAATATCAGAAAACTCAAGAATAAGATACTCTTTTCCCTCAAGAGTGATTTCACTCCCTGCGTACTTACCAAACACGATCACATCACCTTCTTGAAGCTTTTTGATCTCTTTGCCCAAAGCAATTACTTTTGCTTTAGAAGGTTTTTCTTTTGCATTGTCAGGGATAATAATACCTGAAGCCGTAGTGGATGACTCTTCAAGACGCTCCACCAAAACCCTTTCGCCGAGTGGTTTAAAATTCATTAGTAACTCCTTAATATCAAAATTGTTGCGTAAGCATCTTACAGAAAAAATATTAAGTTTAAAGTCATTGATATTAGCAAAGATGCAAAAGCCGCCAAAGATTGCGAAATACATGGTTGCAGAGATGTTTCTGCATATCTTATCGGTTCTCAATGTATTTGTGGATTTGATCAAAAAAGATTGAGAATCTATTGGATATTTAGATTATGAAGTTTATTTTAAGTATATAATAGATATTATAACGACCTCCAAAATTTTAACGTCAAGGTAGCTCAGCTGGTTAGAGCGCTGGTCTCATAAGCCGGAGGTCGAGGGTTCGAGTCCCTCTCTTGATACCATTTTCTCATAAATCACCCATTAAGACTCTTTTTTATTACATCTCCTCCACATCTCTTTTTGTACTCTTTTATTTGTTTCGCATTGTTACAAAAATAAGACTTTAAAATGTTTCACAATCTCTGCACAATGCTTTTAATTGAGTTTTTGATATATTTAGTTTCATATTCTGAGAATTATCTTCCCATCAAAGAATTTTTTATGGTGGTTTTGTTGGGTAGAGATGAATCAATAAAAAGGGATTAAAATGACTCATGTAATGACGCAGCATCCATACTTTGGTCTGTTTGTTTTATTTGTTTTAACAGCGGTTGCATTTCCTGTTACTCTGATACTCGCACGTTTTGTGAGTAGAAAGCTTGCACGATTGGATACAGAAAAGCTTAAGCTCTCTATTTATGAGTGTGGACCTGAAGTGACCAAGCAGCCAAATACCATTTCAGCACAGTTTTACCTTATTGCACTTCTCTTTATTCTATTTGATGTAGAGATTATTTTTATGTTCCCTTGGGCAATCGATTTTAAACTTCTTGGTTGGTTTGGTTTTGCAGAGATGATTCTTTTTATTCTTCTACTTGCAATAGGATTTATTTACGCATGGAAAAAAGGAGCTCTTGAATGGCACAGCATCAAGTAAATTACGCCAGTTCTGCTGGCTTGCCTATCGCACTCACTACGGTAGATCATTTGGTAAACTGGGGAAGATCTAACTCTCTTTGGCCACTCACTTATGGACTCGCGTGTTGTGCGATTGAGATGATGGCAAGTGGAAGCAGTCGTTTTGACTTTGACCGTTTTGGTACGATTTTTAGAGCTTCTCCAAGACAATCGGATGTGATGATTTTGGCAGGAACACTCTCCAAAAAACATTCGGAGTTTGCACGAAGACTTTATGATCAGATGACTGAACCAAAATGGGTTATCTCAATGGGAAGTTGTGCCAATACGGGCGGAATGTTCAATACTTATGCGACAGTGCAAGGCGTAGATCGTATTATCCCTGTAGATATCTATCTTCCTGGATGTGCACCACGACCTGAAACGCTTCAGTATGCGTTGATGATGCTTCAGACAAAAATCAGAAAAGAGTCTGCCAATATGAACAAAAATACAAAACAGAACTTGAGGTTAGTGTAATGAGAAAATATACGCCCAAAGACAATGTACAAGCAAAATCATACTATAGTGATAGATTTTGGGTAGCACCTCGTGTGCCACGAGAAGCAGTTGAAGAGGGAACGCATTTTGACAGAGTGGTTGCTACGCTTAGAAGTCAAATCAAACTCTCTTATGTAGAAGTAGGGCAGTTGGTGATACATATTGATGCAAATGAAAATTTTGCAGTCATCAAAAAACTCAAAGAGGAGTGTGGTTACGCACAGTGTTCAGAGCAATCGGCGGTGGACTATCTCGCTCAAGATGGAGAGTTTGAGCTTTTTTATCAATTTTTAAATATCAACGAAGCAAAAAGAGTAAGAGTGGTGTGTCGTATCAAAAAAGGTGAAGCGATAGAGAGTATCGTCCCACTTTACAAATCAGCCAATTTTGCAGAGCGTGAAATGTATGATATGTTTGGTATCAAAGTCAATAACCATCCTTATCTCAAAAGAATCATTATGCCTGATGATTGGGAAGGACATCCATTGCTCAAAACCTATCCATTGCAGGGAGATGAGTTTGCTGCGTGGTATGAGGTGGATAAGATTTTTGGTAAAGAGTATAGAGAGATTATCGGACCTGAAAACAGAGATCCAGCAAGCATAGACAGATATGATACAAAGCGTTTCTCAAGAGTAGGATACGAAGTGCCGTTTGGTGCGGATATCTCCCAAGGCGAAGTAGCCAAAGAGATTGAATATAGCAAAACCCTTTTGGTCGATTACAAAACCAAAAGCAAACAGCTTGATGAACGAAAGTAGGAGGAAATATGCGTCAACAACCCAATAAACTTACCCCGTTTTTTGAGAACCTCAACTTCGAGCGTGATAACAACACAATGGTAATCAACTTCGGTCCACAACACCCTTCTGCACATGGACAGTTGCGTTTGGTTCTTGAGCTTGACGGTGAACAGGTAATCAAAGCCTATCCCGATATTGGATATCTTCATCGAGGTATCGAAAAGATGGCAGAAAATATGACTTATAATGAGTTTTTGCCAACTACAGATAGACTTGATTATATCGCCTCTACATCCAATAATTATGCTTATGCTTTGGCAGTTGAGAAGCTTTTGGGCATCAAAGCACCACGAAGAGCCCAAGTGATTCGTACGATGTTATTAGAACTCAATCGCATTATCTCGCATCTCTTTTTTATCGCAACACACGCACTTGATGTGGGAGCGATGTCAGTATTTCTCTATGCGTTCCGCGAACGTGAGTTTGCGATGGACTTGATGGAGGAGTATTGTGGTGCACGTTTGACGCACTCTGCGGTGCGTATTGGCGGTGTGCCATTGGATCTTCCTATGGGATGGCTTGAAAATCTTGCAATCTATTGTGACAAAGTAGATCACGAAGTGGTGCATACTTATGAAGCTCTTTTGACAGAAAATAGAATTTGGAAAATGCGTCTTGAAAATGTCGGCGTTATCTCCGCAGAAGAGGCACTAAGCTGGGGCTGTACTGGACCTATGATGAGAGGCTCGGGTGTGAAATACGATATCCGAAAAGAGGAGCCGTATGAGCTTTATAGCGAACTCGATTTTGATATTCCCGTAAGTGATACTTGTGACTCTTATGGACGTTATCGTCTTTATATGGAAGAGATGAAGCAGTCCACTCGAATTCTTAGACAACTTATCCCAATGTATCATCAGAGTACGCCACAGCTGATGGCACATGCACCGCAATACATTTCTGCACCCAAAGAAGAGATTATGACTCAAAACTACGCCTTGATGCAACACTTTGTACTTGTCGCACAAGGAATGAGACCGCCAAAAGGGGAAGTGTATGTTCCTACAGAGTCACCAAAAGGCGAACTTGGATTCTATATCAAGTCCGAAGGAGAGCCGTATGCGTATAGACTCAAGTGTAGAGCACCGAGTTTTTTTCATGCGGGATTGTTGCAAGAGATTTTGGTGGGGACTTACCTTGCGGATGTGGTTACGATTATCGGTTCGACCAATATCGTATTTGGCGAAGTAGACAGATAAGGGAATTGATATGAAACGATATGATTTGAGACATCTTAAAGATGATTTTTACGGCAGAATGAAAGAACTTATCGAAAAAGGTTTAGAGAAAGATGAGGTGGGAATTTTTCTTTTTGAAATAGGAGATTTTTCGTCTGTCCAAAAAACCGCTGATTTAGTAAGAGAGATGGGGTATGAGTTGATGAACTCCATTAAGTTCAACGAAGTGGACTGGACTATTGTGGTCAAAAAGATTGCCATAGCAAAAAACACAACAGAAGAGAAGGCTAAATAACCATGTCACATCTAATATTCTCAACTTGGGGAGGAGAGTTTATCGACAATCGTGATAAACCCCTCGAAGAGTGGAGTGAGACAAAGTTTAATCTTCCTCAAACCTATCACGGAGAAACACTCTCCAAAGCGTTTATTGGATGGGATGGTGTTGCAATCTTCCATGAAGATATTGATGCGGTTGCTTTGGCAACGCACTATGCAGCACAATATCAAGTCTATTCAGAAGCGTGTGGACGGTGTGCACCAGGTAGATGGGGCGGTAGAATTTTGTATGATCTTCTTGATAAAATCGCACGTGGCGAAGGTTCCTATGCTGATATAGAGCATCTCAAAGAGGTCTCTCAAACGATGATGATCACTTCAAAATGCGAGATTGGCAAAACAGTGCCTAAGCCTATATTGGACTTGATGGAACACTACGAAGAGCAGTTTACGACCTGTATTGATCAAAAAGTCATCTCAAAACACTACAATGGAGATCTCTCATATATCGCCAAGGTGACGGCTCCATGTACGGATATGTGTCCTGCACACGTAGATATTCCTGCATATATTGAAGGTGTGAGGGATATGGTTTTTACAGAGTCGTTGCAAGCTACACGTCAAACTATGCCACTCGCTCACACGTGTGGACGTGTTTGTCCGCATCCATGTGAAAATGCGTGTCGTCGTGCCAATCTTGATGAGCCGATTGCTATTATGGAACTCAAAAGATTGGGTGCAGATTATGAAACAGATCATGGTTTGACGTGGCAACACCCTTATCCGCCCAAAGCACCACGAAATGATGGCAAAAAGGTAGCAATAGTAGGAGCTGGACCTGCTGGTTTGACTGCTGCGTACTATTTGGCACTTGAAGGTATCAAAGTAGATATTTTTGAAGAACTTCCAGTTAATGGCGGTGAAGTGGCAGTTGGTGTACCTGAATATCGTATGCCTATTGATAAGTATCAAAAAGATATTGATTTTGTACTCGAGATGCCTACGGTTACTATCTACAACAATCACAAAGTAACCGCTGAAAAACTCAAAGAGTTGGATGCAACCTATGATGCAACTCTTCTTTCGTTTGGTGCACGTCTCTCCAAAAAAGTACATGCTGAAAATGAAAATCCAAAAATGCACGGCTATTGGGGAGCAATCTCTATGCTTGACAAAGTCAATCTTTGGACTAAATACGGTATTGGATCTTCTGTAAGCAACGAGCTTAAAGGCAAAACTGTCGTATGTGTTGGCGGTGGATTTACTTCGATGGATGTCGTGCGTTGTTCTGTGCGTGAAGGAGCAAAAAAAGTCATTATGCTCTATCGACGCGATGAAGAGACAATTATCCGCAATACCACCTACGAAGAATACCACGAAGCAGTAGAAGAGGGCGTTGAGTTTATTTTCTACTCTGCAATTGAGAAAATTTTTGACGATGGAGAGAAGATTACCAAACTGTTAGTCAATCTTTTTGAGTTGGTTCCTGATCCCAATGGTGGAAGAGCACAACTTCTCAAAAAAGAGGGTGCAGACTTTGAGATAGAGTGCGACTATTTGATTCCCGCAGTTTCTCAAGCAGCAGATTTGAAAATTTTGCCTGAAGAGTGGGATATCAAACTCACCTCTTGGGGTACGTTATTGACTAACGGCAAAGATTTTATGACATCACGACCAAAACTTTTTGCAGCAGGAGATTGTGAATATGGACCTATGACGATCGTCAATGCCGTAGGACAAGCTAAGCGTGCCTCCTCTGTAATTAGTCGCTATATTTATGATGGTGAAGTTTCATTGACTGATGATGAAATTATGGGAGATCACCTCAATAAACTTAAGGTTTACAACAAAAAAGAAAAAATCACAGGCTGGATGCCAGGGCTTCCGCGAGCAGTGAGTGAAAAATTGACTGTAGAAGAGCGTATCGACAATAGCAAAGAGGTCAATCTCGGTTTTACAGGCGAAGAGGCAATTGCTGAAGCGGAGCGTTGTATGCGTTGCTACTACATCTCGATGGTAGCGATTTGAGAATGGGCGGTGAAATATGAGCAAGCATAACTCCACAGGATTAGGTAAACCAGTCACCGTCACTATTGACGGTAAAATCTGTCAAAGCACCTATGGCAAAACGATACTTCAAGTTGCACGAGAGAATGGTATTTATATTCCCACAATGTGCTATCTCACCAAAACCCAACCTATCGCATCGTGTCGTATGTGTTTGGTGGATGTCGAAGGGGTTGATGGAGCGATACTTTCATGTCAAGAGAAAGCAGTTGATGGTGCGGTAGTGACTACTCAAAATCTATCACTCTATAAAGAACGCCAAAATATTATGAAGCTTTATAATGTCAATCATCCGCTTGAGTGTGGCGTATGTGATCAGAGTGGTGAGTGTGATTTGCAAAACAAAACTCTTGAATTTGATGTCGCAATCCAAAACTTCACAGCACGTGAGCCTCATAGACCTGTGGAGAATTGGGGGCATGTCTCTTATGATCCTGCTCTTTGTATTATGTGTGAACGATGTGTGCGTGTCTCTATGGAAATTACAGGCGATGAAGCGTTGGTATTGAAGTTTGGCGGTTACTCTTCGACGATTTTGAATGTCAAGCAGGAGAAAAACTACAGTTCATTGGGCGAAGCTGCGGCGGTGTGTCCTGTGGGAGCGTTGGTGGATGCGCGGTTTAAATACACTGCAAATGCGTGGGAGCTTACCAAAATACCATCTTCATGTTCTCACTGTAGTGGTGGATGTCAGCTTAATTATGAAGTGAAAAAAGATACGATTTATCGCGTTACAAACAATGCAGAGTTTGCTACACTGTGTGGTGCAGGACGTTATGGATATAAATTTGCAAATACCGATGTACGTAAAGATCGCGAAGCGTTTGCTCGTGCGGTGGACGCAGTAGCTCATGCCGATACGATTCTTTTGAGTGCAACCATCTCAAACGAAGAGGCGTTGATTCTCCAAAAGATCAAAGAGAGACAGCATCTAAGATTGGTATGTCCTGAGGCAAGAGGTTATCAGAAATTTTTGAATGCGTATTCTAAAGTGAGTGGCAAAAAACTCTATGGCGGTACGCTTGAAGCACTCTCAAGCTCTCGTGGGATTATTGTATTTGGTTCGCGTATCAACGATGATGCGCCGTTGGTCAAATACCATATCACAATGGCAAGCAAGTGGCATAGAGCAAGAGTCGCTTATCTTCATCCTGTTGCAGATAGTGAAATACAAAATATCATAACCCAATCTATCAATTATGCAGTGGGAAGCGAGGAGGCAGTTGCAGCGTTACTTGCTGATGCGTTTGTGTCGCATGATAAATTGCCCAAAACACTTCAAGTGTTTTTTGATCAAATCGACAATGACAAATTGTTCAATGATGCACAGATAAAACAAGAGGCAATCACGCTACTCAAACAGTCATTTCACAAAAAAACAGGTTTTTCTTTGGTAGTTGGAAGTGATCTCTATAGCCATCCACGTGTTGAAAATATCGCTAAGTTGATTGCGTTGCTTGAGCAAAATGCTGGATTTAATGTCATTGCGATTCCACCTGCAACAAACGCTCTTGGCGTTGCTATGATTTGTGATCTTGATGATGAAGCTAAAGCAAAGAGTGTTGGATACAACGTCAAAGGGGATTTTACCCTTTCGGCAATGGGCGATGGAGATCTTGATATGCCAGCGATGAACCAACAAGAGGGAACGATTACAAATATAGAAAAACGTGTAGTGCCGATGAACGTCGCACTCTCTTATGGCGGTTATGTTCTCAATGACATCACCAATGCACTTGGGTTTGATATGGAATACACAATTGACTATACGCCATTATTGCCATCAAGCACAGGATACAAAGCAGAGCGATTTGATGATTTGCCTGATTATTACGATGTGAGTGGTAATGCACATCGCGGATATTTTTTGCAAAAAATATTTGTGCCTACAGTTTTTGAACTTGAGGCGATTGCTACACCGCATCTGTTTGATAAAGCAGTGGTGTATCTTTGCAATAGTGGTGATCAATTCTCTCCATTTACCTATCAGTGTGAAGTGCTTGAGCCACAAACGATGCTAAGAGGCTCACAACACTTTGCCCAAAACTATCACCTTCAAGAGGGACAAAAAGTCTCTTTCAAAATTGATGGTGTATTGTTTGAGCGTCTGTTTATGATTGACGCATCGTTGGAAGGTTTTGTTGCAATCACTTCATATAGCGATATGGGATTAAGTGCGGGTCTATTATCCTCTTATCGCTTTTGTGGTGTCGAGTTGCATACCGTGACGAATGAAGAGAGTAGAGGAAATAAAAAATGAGTGAATTACAATCGATAGAAAAAATGATCAGTATTAAAATTGATGGCGTAGAGTATCAGGCAAAAGAGGGAGAATATATCCTTAATGCTGCTCGTGCTAACAATATTTTTATTCCAGCAATTTGTTATTTGACGCGATGCTCTCCTACTTTGGCGTGTCGTATCTGTCTAGTGGAAGCCGATGGAAAGCAGGTTTATTCGTGCAACTCAAAAGTCAAAGAGGGTATGGAGATTACGATTGATACTCCAAATATTCTCCAAGAGCGTCGTGCGATTATGGAAGTGTATGATGTCAATCATCCGCTTCAGTGTGGTGTATGTGACAAAAGTGGTGCGTGTGAGCTTCAAAACTACACTCTTGAGCTTAAAGTAGATTCTCAAAGTTATGCGATACCCGATACGACACGTGAAGTCAAAAACTGGAGTAGCGTATTACATTATGATCCAGGATTGTGTATCGTCTGTGAGCGTTGTGCGACTGTGTGTAAAGATATAGTAGGAGACGCGGCGATTGATACTGCCAAACGTGGTGGAGCAGAGCTTGACAAAAACTACAAAGAGACAATGCCAAAAGATGCCTATGCGATGTGGAACAAACTCCAAAAATCGGTCATTGCCCCAACCAACGGTACAGAGTTTACCAATTGTTCAGATTGCGGTGAGTGTATCGCGGTGTGTCCTGTGGGTGCATTGACAAGTCGTGATTTTGTGTACAAATCCAATGCGTGGGAGCTTAAACGTATTCCTGCAGTGTCAGCACACTCAAGTGACGGTTTTCAAATATATTATGAGGTCAAACACACTTCTATTGCAGATAGAGAAGAGAAGATTTATCGTGTCACTAATGAGTGGAATTATGTCTCTCTTGATGGTGCGGCAAGATTTGCGTATGATTTTGAAAACCGTGGTGTGAGCAAAAATAAAACCGCTTTTGATGCGACAATCGAAGCATTTCAAAAAGCCAAAACCATTCGTTTCAATTCAGTGATCACCAATGAAGAAGCTTTGATGCTACAAACGCTCAAAGAGAAAAAAGGAATCAAACTTTACAATCTTGAAGTGCGTGCTTTCCAAAAGTTTTTGAGATACTATCAAAATGCCTCAGGACGCTCTCTTTATACAACAGACAATGATGAGATTATGAAGCAGAGTGATTTTGTGATTGCAGTAGGTGTATCACTTCGAAATGATGCTCCTGGAATGAAATACGCTTTCAATAATGTACAAAAGCTCAACAAAGGAGCAGGACTCTATTTTCACACCATAGAAGATACTCTTGTGTCAGGATTTGGAAAATCAGTAGAGTCGTTTGTCCATAAAGTAGGGCTTGAAGAGGCAGTTTTTTATCTTATCTTAGATCTTTTTGCTGATAAAACCAAACTTCCTCAAGCACTCAAAAGCTATATCGACTCTTTTAAAACCTCGCAAACTAAAATCATTCAAGAAAAAGTCGATAAAACCATCAAAGAGATGGTCAAAGACGAAAAGACAGGCGAAGAGAAAGAGGTGACCAAAAAAGTCAAAGAGACAATAGAAAAACAGATCACAGTAGAGAGAAATGGACTATTGGAGTTGCTTGGTGGTGACTCTGAAAAGTTTGCTGAATCTTTCAAAAAGATGGTAAACAAAAAAGAACACTTCTCAATGATGGTCGGTGAAGATCTCTACTATCATCCTAAAGCAGAAAATATCGCCAAACTTATCGCCCTTATAGAAGCCACTACTTCTATTGATGTGGTGATGAATCCGCCCAAAGCCAATGCTCTTGGTGTGGCGTTGATTTGTGATTTGGATGATGAGGCGAGTGGATATACGATTGGCTACAATGAATTGGGTGATTTTAGACTCTCTGCTCTTGGCGATGGAGATCTTGATATGCCAGCGATGAACCAGCAAGAAGGGACATTTACGACACTTTCTAAAAGAGTTGTGCCGACTAATGCAGCACTCTCTTATGATGGATATGAGCTTGGTGATATTGTCAAAGTATTGATTGATGCTCCTTCGCAGACGATTGAGTGGACTGCGATGCTTCCCGAAGAGAAGGGTTATCGTGCGGTAGAGTTTGACTCTTTACCTAATGAGTATTTTAATGACGGAAGCGAAAATCGTGGTTATTTGCTTGATGAAACCTCTATGGAGGTCGCTCTTCCTGAAGTGTCGCAAATTGATATGTCGAGTGTGCTTGAAGGTGAGATTGTATATCGATGCAATCCCGCAAGACAATTTAGCGATTTTACAGACAAATCACATGAGATTTTTGAACCGTTTGGACTCTATGCAAGCGAAGCGAAAGTGGCGACACTTGGAGAGAAGGTAGAGGTTGTGTTTGGAGAAAAAAGCATCGTGCTGGATGTGATAGTTGATCACAAAATGAAAGGCGAGATTATGAAGCTATCAGATTTCAAATACGCTCAAAATGTCTACGAACTCTTCGCGGAGTCAAGATATAAAAATGTAACAATAAAAAAGGTGTAAGAGATGGAAACGACTACAATGATAGGGCAGTTGCCAGAAGTGACCTACGCAGGAGTGATCATTAAAGCGATTATTATCCTTGCTGTGATCTCTGCGGTGGCAGGTTTTGGGACATATGTTGAGCGGAAAGTGTTGGCGTTTATGCAACGTCGTTTAGGACCAATGCACGTTGGACCTTTTGGTCTACTTCAAATTGCAGCAGATGGTATCAAGCTTTTTACAAAAGAAGACATTGTGCCTCAACACGCCAATCGGTTTATTTTTATGGTGGCGCCTGTCATTACGGCAGCAACTGCATTTATCGCACTTGCGGGTGTGCCTGTTTTTCCTGATTTTGTGATTCCGCAAGAGGTGCCGTTGCTTGGCGGTATCTTTGTGCCTTCAATCGCATCAGATGTGAATGTTGGAATTTTGATTGTTATTGGGATGATGGCAGCAGGACTTTATGGTCCACTACTTGCAGGAATGGCACAAGCCAACAAATGGGGAATTATCGGTGCAGCAAGAACGGCAATTCAGTTTCTCTCTTATGAGGTGGTGACAGGTCTTTCGATTCTTGCACCTATTATGATAGTAGGTTCGCTTTCATTTGTGGAGTTCAATAACTATCAAGGTGAACATGAAGTATGGTTAGTGTTTTATCAGCCTGTTGCGTTTGTTCTTTTTTTGATTGCAGGATTTGCAGAGACCAACAGAACGCCATTTGACCTTTTGGAACACGAAGCAGAAATAATCTCTGGATATGCGACTGAGTATTCGGGGATGCGATGGGGAATGTTTTTTATCGGTGAGTATGCCAATATGATTACTATCTCAGTCATTGCGTCAATGGTCTTTTTGGGTGGTTATAATGATTTGTGGATATTTCCTGCTGCATTAATGATTGTATTGAAGATTGCATTTTTCTTCTTTTTGATGTTGTGGGTGCGTGCTTCATGGCCACATATTAGACCTGATCAGTTGATGTGGTTGTGTTGGAAAGTGTTGATGCCAATTGGGGTTATCAATATGTTGATTACTGGTATCGCAGTGATGTTGGTACTTGAATAAGGAGATAATATGAGTTTAGAGCAGTTTAAAAATAGACAGACAGGAACACAAAACTATATATTACTTGATCTTGAGCATGCACCTAAAACATCAATGGAGCAGTTCAAGCGGGTAATCAAACGTGGTGTGAGTCTTGAGCTATTTGTGGGTCTTGGTGTGACCTTTAAGGCGATGGTAAAAGCACTTTTTGCAAAAGAGATGCACACGACTAAGTATCCTTTTGAGAAGTTGCCTATCTCTCCACGTTATCGTGCGATTCACGATATGTTGAGACTTCTTGAGAGTGGCAACTATCGATGTATCGGATGTGGATTGTGTGAGAAGATTTGTATCTCTAATTGCATTTCGATGGATACACGTTATGATGAGAATCAACGCAAAGAGGTGAGTGAATATACTATCAATTTTGGTCGATGTATCTTCTGTGGTTATTGTGCTGAAGTGTGTCCAGAGCTTGCGATTGTCCATGGAGGACGTTATGAGACTGCGAGTGAACAGCGTGCGAGCTACTCTCTTTTTGAAGATATGCTTACTCCTATTGATAAGTTAAGTTTGCAACAAGAGTATGATGGTTTTGGTGCGATCTCTCCTAATGCAGATGAGAATATCAAAAAAACGCCTTTGGCATATTAAAAAGGGACGACAATGGAAAACTTTTTAGCACAAATCACAACAATAGAGGGGTTTGCTTTTTACCTTTTTTCGGCATTAACGATTGTCCTCTTTTGGATTACGGTAATGAGCAAAAATGTTCTTTATGCGATGACTGCTCTTGCTTCGGGAATGGTTCTTATTTCGGGCTTCTTTTTTATTTTGGGAGCAGACTTTTTGGGAGTGGTGCAACTGATTGTGTATGTTGGAGCAGTGATGGCACTCTATTCGTTTGCGATGATGTTTTTTGATGCGACACGTAATATCAAAGAGAACAACACCAACAGTGCAATAGTCTTCGTGCTTGGTGGTCTAAGTGCATTGGCATTGGTTTTGATTTTTGCTGCACCAATTCATAATGAATCCATTCAGGCTCTTTATCCAATGCACGAAGGTGTTGGTAATGCACAAGATGTAGGTATTATCCTTTTTACAAAATATCTCATTCCTTTTGAAGTAGCCGCGGTGATGTTGCTTGTAGCGATGATTGCGGGAATTATTCTTGCAGGTAAAAAGATGGATAATTCACTAACCGAATCAATGGACGAAGATGTCGAAGATGAAATTATGAAACGAAAGGATCTCAAATGATAGGTTTAACACACTATCTTATCGTATCAGCGATACTCTTCTCTATAGGATTAGTAGGTGTATTGCGACGAAGAAACTTGCTAATGCTCTTTTTTGCGACAGAGGTAATGCTCAATGCTGTAAATATCGCATTTGCAGCAATTTCACACTATTACAATGATCTCACGGGTCAGATGTTTGCCTTTTTTGTGATTGCGATTGCAGCGAGTGAAGTAGCAGTAGGGCTTGGTATTTTGATTGTACTGTATAAGAAAAATGGTTCGATTGATCTTGATGATCTTGTAAGTATGAAAGGGTAAGTATGGAAAATTTAATTTATATTGCACTTTTTGCTCCGCTTGTTTCCTCTCTTTTTGCAGGAGTTTTTGCGATGAGTCCAAGAGCCACTTTTGTAGGAGTGATAAGTTCGATTCTCCTTTTGGTTTCATTTTTTGCATCAGCACAGTTGGCGTATTTTGTCTATAGCACCAACGCAGTGATTCATACCACAATGATGCCGTGGATTATGGCAGGAGATTTTTTTGTTGAGTTTGGATTTGTTGTAGATCATATATCAGTGACGATGATGACAGTGGTTACATTGGTTTCGACAGTGGTACATATCTACTCTATTGGATATATGGATCATGATAAATCTTTTAATAGATTTTTCTCTTATCTCTCAGCATTTGTCTTTTCGATGATGGTGTTGGTGATGAGTGACAACTTTTTGGGTCTCTTTATTGGATGGGAAGGGGTTGGTGTTTGTTCATGGCTTTTGATTGGGTTTTGGTATCACAAGCCTGATGTAAGTCGTGATGAGAATCCTTCTATCTCTCCTTCGTGGGCAGCAAACGAAGCGTTTATTATGAACCGCGTAGCAGATCTTGGGATGCTTATTGGGATTTTTATTCTCTACTGGAGTGTTGGATCGCTCAAATATGATGTGGTTTTTGCGACTCTTCCGCATTTGAGTGAAACTGTTTTGACCACTGCGGCGTTGGCACTTTTTATTGGTGCGATGGGTAAATCAGCACAATTTCCACTTCACACATGGCTTACTGATGCGATGGAAGGTCCGACTCCTGTTTCTGCATTGATTCACGCTGCGACAATGGTTACTGCTGGAGTTTTTTTGGTAATTCGTGCCAATCCACTTTTTGCAATGACTCCTGAAGTGAGCTTTTTTATCGCTGGACTTGGTACATTTGTAGCATTTTTTGCAGCATCAATGGCGTTAGTCAATAGAGATCTTAAGCGCATCATCGCTTTCTCTACGCTTTCACAGCTTGGATATATGTTTGCAGCCGCAGGACTGGGTGCTTACTGGATTGCACTCTTTCATCTTGCAGCACACGCGTTTTTTAAAGCACTCCTTTTCCTTGGAGCAGGTAACGTAATGCACGCAATGCACGATGAACTTGATATATTTAAAATGGGTGGACTCAAAAAGTATATGAGATGGACTTACATATATATGGGAGTTGCTTCTTTGGCGTTGGCTGGGATTCCTGTATTTGCTGGATTCTTTTCCAAAGATGCAATTATCGAGACTGCTTTCAATGAAGAGGCGTATGTTTTATGGGGAATGCTTGTAGTAACGGCTGGAATGACAGCATTTTATAGTTTTAGACAGGTTTTCCTCACCTTTGCTGGAGTACCGCGATATGATACGCATCATCTTCATCCACATGATATGTATCGTTATGTATTGATTGCGATGTCTCCACTTGCACTGCTTGCAGTTTTTGCAGGATTTTTCAAAGAAGAGTTTGAAGCGTTTGTCACGCATCTGTTGCCTTCTTATCATATGAGTGAACATACACACCATTTGGTTGGGTTACTTACGGTGATTGTACTTGGATTTGCGATTGGCGGTATTTATCTTGCTTACAAAAAATACTACAACGGTCTCAAAAGAGATGAGAAGTGTGAAAATAGTTTTATTTATAAGTTGTTGGTAAATCAATATTATATTCCGCACTTCTATGAAGAGTTTATTGCCAAACCTTATACGATGATTTCCCAGAAGTTATGGCAAGAGGTTGATATGAAAATCGTTGATGCGATTGTCGATGCTATCGCTTACTTCTTCTACAATAGTGGTGATGTAACAAGACGAATGCAGACTGGAAACCTCTCGCACTATCTCAACTGGATGGCTGCGGGAACAGCGGTACTGTTATTAGCCGCAGTGCTATTTGCATGATAGATAAGGAGTAGCGTAATGGATAATATTTTAACTTTATTGGTCTTTTTCCCTGCAATTGCGGGATTGCTTGGATTTGTCATCGAAGAGAAAAGCATGCGAGTGTATGGTATCACGGTGACTGTTTTGGAGTTTTTTCTCTCTCTTTGGTTGTGGGGAATTTATGATGGTGCGAATGCAGGTTTGCAGTTTGTAGAGTTTGTGCCAATTATTCCAAGCATGGGAGTAAATTACTACTTAGGCTTAGATGGGATTAGTCTTTTTATTGTACTGATGTCCACTTTTATGACGATGATTGGTGTCATTAGTTTGAGTATCAAAAAGAACCTCAAAAATATGATTATCAGTCTTCTCTTTCTTGAGATGACAATGATTGGCGTGTTTGTCTCTCTTGATGCCATTATTTTCTATCTTTTTTGGGAACTTTCTTTAGTGCCGATGTTCTATATTATCGGTGCATGGGGTGGACCTCTTAGAATCTACGCGTCAATCAAGTTTTTTCTCTACACCTTCACTGGTTCGTTGGTGATGCTTGTAGGAATGTTATATGTTGCGTATGCGTATCATGATCTTACTGGAGTTTGGAGTTTTGCTCTTACTGATTGGTATAGTGTGGTCTTTTCTGTAGATGCACAGATGTGGCTTTTTGCTGCTTTTTTTGTTGGATTTGCAATCAAAGTTCCGATGTTTCCATTTCATACATGGTTGCCTTATGCACACGGTCAAGCTCCAACGATTGGTTCAGTAATTCTTGCAGCAGTACTTCTAAAGATGGGAACGTATGGTTTTGTACGTTTTTCACTTCCGATGTTTCCTGATGCGGCTGTAATTTGGATTGAGCCTATTGCTGTGTTGTCATTAATTATGATTATTTATACCGCAATGGTGGCTTATGCTCAAAAAGATATCAAGCAAGTGATCGCTTACTCTTCTGTATCTCATATGGGAATTATTATGTTGGGTATATTTGCTATGAATGCTGAAGGGATTACTGGTTCGGTATTTCAGATGATTGCACACGGTATTGTTTCGGGTGCACTGTTTATGCTTGTAGGTATGATTTATGATAGACGACACACCAAAATGATGGATCAGTTTGGTGGACTTGCATCAGTGATGCCGAAGTTTGCTCTTATTTTTGGTGTGATGTTGATGTCTTCTGTGGGATTACCGCTTACGATGGGATTTGTAGGTGAGTTTCTTGTATTGATTGGTTTTTATCATGTCTCTCCTATGATTACAATCTTGGGTGGTACTTCGATTATTCTGGGTGCAGTATATATGCTTTCACTTTTCAAAAAGAGTTTTTTTGGTCCTGTGACTATCGAAGAGAATCGAACACTCAAGGATCTTAATGCAAATGAGATTTGGTCTTTGTTGCCGTTGGTTGTGCTTGTGATTTGGCTTGGAGTTTATCCTAAACCAGTACTACAGCCAATTGACAACTCTGTACACGCATTGTTGAAATTTATGGACGAGAAGGCGGTCAATGAAGAGACTAAAGCATTGATTCATGTCGCGACTAAAACAAAGGAGGCAAAATAATGTTAGAGCCTATTAAAGTAAGTTTGGAGAGTCTCAATCTCCTTACTCTTGCTCCGATGCTTATTGCGATTGTGGGCGGTTTGATTATTTTATGTATTGATCTTTTTAAAGAAAATCTTGACAAAACACTTTATGTGATGTTGACTGTTTTGATTTTGTTGATTGATCTTGGTGCTGTAGGCGGTTTGAACGTCAATGAACGTGGCTTTTTTGATGTTATGTTGATTGATGGGATTTCGATTGTGTCGCAGTATCTTATTGTCGCAGGTTCGATCATCTTTATTCCGCTTTCGTTGAGTTCAAAGAGATTTCACGAATACTCCTATCCAGAGTTTTTTGCACTTTTTTTGTTTATGGTGGCAGGATTCCAATTTATGGTCGCCAGTGACAATTTGATTTTGATTTTTGTAGGCTTAGAGACTGCGTCACTTTCACTCTATACTTTGATAGCACTTCACAACAGACGCGACTCTTATGAGGCGGCTGTGAAATATTTCACTATGGGTGCATTGGCTGCGGCATTTTTTGCGATGGGTTCTGCGGTAATTTATGCACTAACAGGATCTATCGAACTTCATCAGGTCGCAGAGGTGCTTGGACGACGCGTGCATGAGAGTGAAGTGATGATCGCTATTCTTGGAGGATTTGTACTGCTACTTGTGGCGTTTGGATTTAAACTCTCTTTATTTCCATTCCACACTTGGGCTCCAGATGTTTATCAAGGAGCATCAGCAGCATTGGTTGGATATATGTCTGTTGTGCCTAAGGTCGCAGCTTTTGTGGTCTCTATCCGTATTTTTGGTATGTATTTGGAGTTGGGCATTGGATGGGTTCAAAATATTATTTTGATTCTTGCTCTGCTTACTATGACTTTGGCAAACATTATGGCATTGGTACAAGAGGACGTGAAACGTATGTTGGCATACTCTTCTATTTCGCACGCTGGATTTATTTTGGCTGCTGTTGCACTCAATACGACAGACGGAAATACAAGCATCTTCCTCTACTACGCACTTTTTATGTTTACTAATCTTGGTGCGTTTGCGATGTTGTGGATTTCACGACATAAAACACGACGTTTTGACATTCGCTATGATCACCCATATCAGAAATTCGCTGGGTTTATTCATATTATGCCGATGGGTGCGGTGATTATGGCACTCTTTATGCTTTCTTTGGCGGGCGTTCCACCATTTTCAGTCTTTTGGGGCAAAATTTATGTTATGCAGGCAGCCGTAAATGCAGGTATGGTATGGCTTGCGGTAGCGATGGGAATCAACTCCGCAATCTCTGCTTACTACTATTTGAAGCTCGTTGTTTATATGTTCCTGAAAGAGCCACTAAAAGATGTGGATATTGTTTATTATAATATTTCTAAACCTTTGATGGCAATTATCGGTTTTGCCACTCTTGCTACAGTTTTTGCAATTTTTTATGTTCAACCGT
The DNA here is from genome assembly GCA_020719895.1 of Sulfurovum sp. Taxonomy (GTDB): domain Bacteria; phylum Campylobacterota; class Campylobacteria; order Campylobacterales; family Sulfurovaceae; genus Sulfurovum. The sequence continues at coordinate 21,006 of DYPM01000016.1, forward strand.
TGGTTGATTATATCTATGGGATGATTGCAGCAAGTGGGTATTGAGTAGTTGAAC
>DYPM01000136.1 GCA_020719895.1 Sulfurovum sp.
GATTTGTCATTGCGAACGAAGTGAAGCAATCTATGTTTTTAGAGGTTCCCACAAGGAAAAAAGCTTCAAAAAAGAAGAAAAATACTGAAAAAACGATAGATTTCCTACTCTAAGAGAGTAGGAACGAATAAATTTCCCACCCTCAAAATCAAATCAATAGTGATACTTCACACCCGCTATCCACGCTCTTCCCTCAAGTGGTGCAGTTTCTTTGAGAAATGAGAGATGGTTTCGTGCGACAACATCGGTGAGATTTTGTCCTTTAAGCCACAGCTCCAAACTCCCTTTAGCAAGTGAATATGTGTAGTGTGTCGAGAGATTGAGCATCGTGTAGCTTGCCGTTGGCGTTTCGTTTTGTGCTAAAAAACGGCTCTTGTCCATCCATTTGAGTGTCACTGTATTGACAAATCCCATATGGTTATGTTCCAAACTCAACGTCACATTGTAAGGTGTCATACGAGGAATGTATCCGCCATCTTTGAGTTCTCCTTTGAGCAGATTGAGTCCTAATGAGGTTTTTATCTCATGGAGTCCCAAAATGGTTTGGTATGTCTCTTCGACTCCCGCACCGTAAATCCTCGCACCGACACCACGCATCTGCCACACTTGCGAAAGGTGAAATGGATCATGTATCAATACGCCGTTGGCATCTGCCATTGGGGATTGGTAGAGATAGTTGGCAAAGTCATAATAGTAGCCACTCACCCTTGAACTAAACGCTTCTGTGTGTTTGAAAAGCACATCCACATCAAGATTAACCGAACGCTCTTTGCCAAGATCACGATCACCTAAAATATAACTATCCGTAGCGTGATGAAAGCCATTCCAAAAAAGCTCTTGTGCTGAGGAAAGTCTCTCAAGATACGCCAATGAGATTTGGGAATTGAGCCGTTGCGTCCACTCTCTCCACCAACCTACAGAGAAACTCACAGCACCGCCTGTCTCTTTGTCGTAATAGTCTCTATCAAGCGATTGTGGCATAAGCCATGTCTCTTGGATATTGTCGCTATCGGGCGTGATGCGTCGTGCTGTGGTATTGAGTGCGACACTGTACTCATTCGCATCGTCGTAGTGTTGGAGATTGACTGCTATTTGAAGTTTTTTCTCATCGGTATTTGGCATTGGATGACCGTGAGAAAACGCTATGCCTCTATCGTTGTAATAATTTAAAAGCGAAAATCCATCTAATGAGTCAGTACGCAACGCCTCTGCAAAATCACGACACTCACCATGTTCGTGACACACTTTGAGTGCATTTTCAAATGCTTCTATCCGTATGTGTGCATCGGTATTGTCAAAATTGAGATCAAATTGTGTACTAAGGCTCTGTTGTTGTTGGTCAAAAAGTCCATCATACCGTCCGCTTTCTCTCTCATAGTGACGATAGTCGCTCTTTTGATACTCCAAAATCAAATTTTGCAAAGCACCGATAGTTTGGGTGTGTGCGACGATACCATAACGATTCTGCTCCATCAAAATATCGGTTCGCTCTATTGTGGTGTTGGGAATCGCGTACGCTTTGTCCATCCTATCGCCATACAGTTTGACAACACTCTGCGGTGTGACTTGCCACCCAAATACACCGTGAAACTGCTCATCTGACAAATCAGAATTTTTGATTTTTCCCCCGCCACTTGTATAGTCGTCTGTGTTGTTGCTGTAGTAGCCGAGATTGCCACCCCAATTTCCATTGCCGTAAGCGGTTTTGATATCGGCGAGTGTGCTTTTGGTATTGGAGTTGGTAGAGAGAGTTGCGTCTATCGTCGGTTTTTTAGCGATGCTTTTGTCATGCTCTTCGCCCAATACACGAATGACACCGCCACTGTACGCACCATAAAGCAATGAAGCAGGTCCTTTGATCATCTCGATACGTTCGGTCGTGCGTGCATTGAGTCCGACGGCGTGGTCTTGACTCATTGCAGAAAGATCATTGAGCATGACACCGCCTTGAGCGATACCTACACGATATCCTTCCATTCCACGAACAGTCGGACGACCAACGGCTGGACCGTAGCTCGCACTATGGACGTTTGGTTGATTTGAGAGATAATCCCCAAGCGTTTCGCCCGAAGATGTTTGTGCCAATACGGCAGTCTCTTGTGATGCCGTATAACTGACGCTATTTTGATATTTTTTCTCGCTCGTTTGTGTGACCTCTATCGCACCGAGAGTGACATTATCTGCATAAAGCCCACTTGGGACATACAAAAGTGCCGAAGCAACTACAAGACTATTCTTCATGTTCTTCTGGTTCACCGATACCTGCGACTTTTGTTGGGACAAATCCTGATGGTAGATTTTGAGTTAATGTCCATGAGCTGTGAGCATGAAAATCATCACCGTGGTTATCAAGCAGATAGAGTTTACCTGTAGTGGGCGCATAGAGCAGTACACCGTCATCATCGTAAGGGATAAAACTACTTTTTTCCTCTTCGCATTTACTTACACCATTAAGTTCAAATGCCGTTTGGGTTTGGTTGAAATCTACGTCAAATACACGAATTTTGCCCGTGTTGGTAAATACAATACGAGAGCCATTGTCATCAAAAGCATAGAGATTACAGACGGTTTCATTGCTAAGTCTTTGGTTGATTTCGTTTTTGATCGTTTCTTGCTCCAAAAGATAGCCACTAAGTCTCGTCAGTGTCGCGAGTTTTTTTGCACTTGCGTTATTCTCTACGCTAAACTCATCAGAGCTATGTGCTGCAAACTCTTTTTTATTGTCATTCGTGTGAAAATGTCCCAAATAGTAAAAATCATCAGAGGTGACATTTCCCTCACTGATATCAAAATTGTCTTTAAACATAATGATTTTTTTTTCGCCGTTATCGTTCCAAACGATTGATTTGCCATGTTTGTTTGTCATATCGTAGGTTTGGTTAGACCCATTCATAGTCTCATAAGTTTCAGTTTTGGTGTCATAGAGATACTGCTCTGAAGTTTCGTTGTCAAACAAAACCAATGTCAAACCATTGGGAATATCAATTGTTTCTTTATTGTTGTCGCCACAACCTGCAATAAAAAGTGCAAATGTTGTTAAAAATGTAAAATATTTCATATTTTTCTCCTGTAATTTAAAGTAAAAAATAAGAATGGAGATACGATAAGTCTCATTCCATTAAAGCAATGTTTTGTTTTTTTGATAGATAAATCAGCAGAGAGATAGTGGCGGTGCAGTGGAAAAATACCCCAAAAGTAAAGGCTTGAGAGGATTGAGTGAACCTTTGGGATAAATAAAAGAGGTGATTTGTGGTTTGTCTTGTGAATGAAGTGGCTGTAGAGGTGTGGTTTTTTCTTCATGAGTGCGAATCTCAATCGTTGCGGTTTCATCAAAAACCAAATACGATGTTTCGTGATGACCCAAATCAAATTGTTTTGAGGCGTGACAAAACTGACAAGATGGCGTTGATTGGGTGAGATGATGAACAGTGTGATGTGCGATATTTTGAATATTCCACAACAACAAAAAGACGAGCAAAAGCTGTATCAATCGATGTGATGGTGTTTTATTCAAGATTCACCCTTTTTTAATTTAAGATGGG
>DYPM01000137.1 GCA_020719895.1 Sulfurovum sp.
TGTCCCTACAACCCCCTAAAGCTACGAAAAACGTTGTTTTTCGAGAGTTTAAATCCAATTTCCAAATTCCCCTCTTGAGGTGTCCAAAGGACGGGTGGATACTCTTGGGCTACGAAGAGCTTTGCTTTTCGAGAGTTTAAATCCAATGGGCATCTCTAAAAACCCCCATCCTGTCATTGCGGGCTTGACCCACAATCTCATATTTGAGGCATATGAGATACAAAATCAAGTTTGGTGTGACGGTTTTTAGAGATTCCCTAATGTTATACACTCAAACGAACAAGTTCATTTGAGTGTATAATTTTCTTCATTGAACACTCTAAAAAATTAGCGATTATTGTACCATAATCCTATTGTTTGCATCGTGGAAAGAGGTATATTTACCGAGGGACGCTCGCACCAATGAAGGTGAGGTATGATGAGATTTTTTTGTTCTATCTTCTCCTCTTCATAAAAAAGAATATCAATATCTAATGTTCGTGGTGCATCTTGAAACAACCGTTTTCTACCAAAATGCTTTTCAGTATGTAGAAAATAATTTAATAGCGCTACAGGACGAAGATTTGTCTCTATTGCTACTGTTGCATTATAAAAGTCGGGCTGATCAAGATACCCAAAAGGAGGATTTTTCATCAATAACGAACTCTCTCGCACATCAACAATCACACTACGTCTCCAATAAATCATCAAATGAGCAAATCGTTTTGGAACATCGCCTACATTCCCACCAATTCCCACTAAGACGCGGTATTTTTTGGTACGACATCGTCTATTGCGATATGGAAAATAGTGTGAACGAATCAATACATTTTTTTCATCCAATCGTTTGACAATCATTACCAAACTCCACCTACAGTATTTTGGCACGCCCTTGAGTCATCACCACCATATCTTCAATACGAATCCCAAACTCTTTAGGAAGATAGATTCCAGGCTCGATAGTAAAAACCATTCCATCTTCAATAATATGATTTGATTTCGCGGAGACGATTGGAAACTCATGGATATCCAATCCTACACCATGTCCAGTAGAATGCACAAAATAGTTTCCAAATCCTGCTTCGACAATAACATTACGTGCAAGTGCGTCTATCTCTTTGGCGTACATTCCAGAGCGTGCCTTCTCGATCGCAACATCGTGTGCTTTAAGCACAATATCATAAACTTTTTGACGTTTTTTTTGTGAAAATGTATTCTTTTTTTTAAGCCTCAATCCCTCTTGCACTTCTACTGTACGCGTACGATCAGAGCAGTAACGTTGATATTTGATTCCTGCATCAACCAACAACAAATCTCCCTCTTTCATCGGGCTATCTGTTGGTATTGCGTGAGGCATTGCCGCATTATCATTAAGTGCAACGATAGGTTCAAAACTCAACTCACCAAAATCTCTCAATATCGATTGTGCGATATTCGCAAGCTGTTGTTCAGTCTGTCCAATACCATATTTTGAAAATCTCTTTGCCAATGTTTTGAATGCGTTTTTGCCCAATGTCACAGCCTCGGAGAGTTTTTTGATCTCCTCTTGGGTTTTGATCATTCGTTTGAGATGCGACATATCAGGCTTAGGAGCAAAGTGTGTTTTGGATTTTTTTGATATTTTTTCAAACCCCTCCACACTCCACTCTTTGGGATCAAAAAAAATCTTTTTGATATTTTTCGTACGAATCAGCCTTGAAGCTGCACCATAAAGATCACGATCTGTAATCACCATTGTATTTCCCCACACGCCCTCTTGTGCTGCAAGCGTATAACGACTATCTGTAATCAAAAAATTCTCTAATCCCAAAGACAAATAAAGAACATTATCATTACTGTAGCCACACTCATAGTAGATAGCGTTTTCATTTTTGAGCATATAATTCATAGTTCTCCTTTATAAAGGAGCGAGTGTAACACAATTTGGATACAAAAACAGAAAGATTGATATTTTATCTTTGTATAGATTTTTGTTATGATATCACTCTTTCACGCTATCAATCATCAAGTATAAAGGAAAAACCATGCGAGCATTACTAAGTGTAAGCGATAAAACAGGCATTGAGACGTTTGCCAAAGGATTAGAGAAATTAGGGATTGAGATTATCTCTACAGGTGGAACATACAAAACACTCACACAAGCAGGCGTAAAAGTGATCGAGATTGACGAGGTCACAAAGTTTCCTGAATGTTTTGAAGGACGCGTCAAAACACTCAATCCTTATGTGCATGGCGGTATTTTGCACAAAAGAGGTGACGCTGGACATATCGCACAGGCCAAAGCGTTGGGCGTAGATGGAATTGATTTGGTATGCGTGAACCTCTATCCATTCAAAGCAACGATTGAGCGAACCGATGATTTTGAGGAGATTATCGAAAATATCGATATTGGTGGTCCAGCGATGGTAAGAAGTGCCGCCAAAAACTTCAATGATGTTTATATCGTCACTGACGCAAGAGATTACCAAATGGTACTTAAAGCGTTACAGAGCAATCAAGATACATTTGTGTTGAGACGCGATTTGATGATCAAAGCCTTTGAACATACCGCGTCGTATGACGCAATGATCGCCAACTATATGAACAAACGGTTCAATGATGGCATGGGCAAATATCAGTTTATTACAGGCAAAAAGGTATTTGATACGCGATATGGCGAAAATCCACACCAAAAAGGAACACTCTATGAGTTTGAAAGCCACTTTAGCGATACATTTAGACAAATCCAAGGCGAAGCGAGTTTCAACAATCTCAACGATGTCAATGGTGCATTAAAAATCGCATCAAGTTTTGGCGACGCACCTGCGGTATGTATCGTCAAACACGGCAATCCATGCGGTTTTGCACTCAAATCAAACCTGCTTGAGTCCTACACCGAAGCGTTAAAGTGTGATCCTCTTTCAGCATTTGGCGGTGTAGTCGCAGTCAATGGCGTAGTGACCAAAGCACTCGCTCAAAAAATGAACGAAATCTTTTTGGAAGTGATCATGGCTTGCGATTTTGAACCTGAAGCATTAGAGGTATTTGCGTCCAAAAAACGCCTCAAACTCTTTAGTCAAGGTGGCAAAACGATGCTTAAAATGGCAAACGACACGCACGACTTCAAACATATTGATGGCGGTTTTGCCTATCAAGAGAGCGACGCTGTCCATAACGACGAAGCGACAAACGCCCAATGCAAATCTACGTTTGAAGCAACACCAAACGAACGCAAAGATCTTGAGATCGCATGGAAAATCGCCGCACTCACCAAATCAAATTGTGTCGTATATGTCAAAGATTCAGCAATGGTAGCTGTGGGAATGGGAATGACAAGCCGTGTGGACGCAGCACAATGTGCACTCAAAAAAGCCAAAGAGATGAATCTCGATGTAAGCGGTGCAGCGATGGCAAGTGAAGCGTTTTTTCCATTTCGAGACTCTATCGACGCAGCCGCATCAGCAGGCATAAAAGCGATCATAGAACCTGGAGGAAGTGTGCGAGACGATGAAGTCATCGAAGCAGCAAACGAGCATCAAATCGCACTCTATTTTACTGGAGTGAGACATTTTTTGCATTA
>DYPM01000138.1 GCA_020719895.1 Sulfurovum sp.
CCACACAATGACCGACAAACGACAAAAAGAACACAATTTTGTTGGAATGGGTGTTGCAGGAGTAGAAGAATAGACTTCTTGCAAAATAAGAAGTCCAAGCACAAAGTACGTGAATCATCACATTGAAGAGAACTTAGCGTTATAAATCTTTTGAAAGAAGTTGCCTAAATGGCAAGTTTTTTGAGTTCTGAAAGAACTCTTATAGTTTATCGTGCGAACTTCATCTTTTGCGCTTCTGCTTTTGCCAACTGATCACACCGTTCATTTTCAGGATGTCCGATATGTCCACGTACCCAAGTGCCGTGTACGCGGTGAGGTTTGGAGGCGATGATGTAGCGTTCCCAAAGATCTATATTTTTGACATTTTTAAACTCTTTTTTGATCCATCCTGCAAGCCATTCGTTGATTGCTTTGACGACATAAGAGCTATCGGAGATCACTTCGACACGACATGGTTCTTTGAGCATTTCTAAGCCAATAATCACGCCAAGAAGTTCCATTCTGTTATTTGTGGTATGAGGTTCACCACCAAAAAACTCTTTGCGAGTGTTTTTATACGCCAAAATACCGCCGTAGCCTCCAGGTCCTGGATTGCCAAGACTTGATCCATCAGAGTAGAGAGTAATTTCTTTCATGGTTTGCCTTTGAGATGTACTCCTCCACGGCAATTGCGTGAAGTGTCATACAGTTGGGACAGCGTTTAAATGAGATAGGAAAACTCTGTTTGCATTTAGTACAAAGATAGATGAAGTGCAACTCTCCCTCATCGTAACCATTCTCTTTGGCGTGAGCCAATATATCTAATGCAAAAATTCCGCTCTCTTTGGAGACTACATCAAACAAACCTTTCACATAATAAAGCGTAGAGAGTTTGGAGTCATTTTTGATAGTTTCAAGATCAAGTTGCGAATAAGGAAGATTCCAAAGAATATCAAGAATCATTTTGAGTCGTGATGTATCCACGAGTCTCCATGCGTTTTGAGTATCAAGTAGAAACATCGATCGAATCACTTCACGATAGAGGCGTGGCTCTTTGGCGATGAGCGTGTTGAGTTTGGTTATTTTTTGTGTTGCAGAGAGAGTTTTTGAAGATGTGCATTGAAGTAGTCTAATGTGGTCTTGAAGAAGTGCTATGTCTTGATCAAGTATCTCAAAAGGCTCAAATAGCTCTTCTACTTTAGTATATTCGTGTTTGGTCTCGTAGACTACAGCAAGCGCATAAAGAACTCGAATATTGCGTGGTTTGAGTCGCAAAATCTCTTCATAGATCGTCTCAGCACGTACCAAAAAACCAGCCTGAAAATAGACACCGCCCAAAAGCTCCATAAGATCTTGTTTTGTGTTTTCTTCTTTTGTGTGCTTGATAAGATAGAGATAGATGGTGATTGCCTTATGGTACTCTCCTGCTTTTTCAAAAGCTTTGGCAAGTAGCGAGAGTGGTTTTTCCATATGAGACTCAAAAGGCATATTGGCAGTATCAAGTGTACACTCGATATTATCAAACTGCTCCAAAAATTTGATGAGATGGTTCTCTTCGTTGTGTTGCCTATAAAGACTCCAGCCATAATTAATCAAAGAGATAAGAAGTGCCACTGCAACAATCAATAAAATACTAAAAAGAGGATCATTATAAGCAGGAATAATTTGATTCATAATGATCCTTTCAAAATAATGAGAGGCGATTATAACGAATTTGATATAATGCAAAAATGATTGAAAAATCCTCCATAGAGTCTCTCAAAACCACCCTTGATATTGTTGATGTGATAGGAAGCTACATTCAGCTCAAAAAATCAGGGACAAACTACAAAGCCAACTGCCCTTTTCACGGTGAAAAAACGCCATCGTTTGTGGTGAGTTCTACAAAGCAAATCTATCACTGCTTTGGATGTGGTGTCGGTGGTGATGCGATTAAGTTTGTGATGGAGATAGAGAAACTCTCTTATCCAGAAGCAGTAGAGAAACTCGCCTCAATGACAAATTTTACACTACACTACACACAAGGCAACACAGATCACAGTGACACGAAACGAATTTTAGAGCAGTGTCAAAAATGGTATATCAAAAATATAGACCAAAATCCCACCGCAATGGCGTATCTTATAGGTCGTGGAATAAGTCATGCTTCAATAGAGAAGTTTGGAATCGGTTTTGCTCCATCAGGAAATGTTGTGATGGAGTTTTTACGACAATCCCTCTTGCCGTTGCCTCAAGCACTTGAATCAGGAGTCATTGCAAAAAACGAAAGAGATGAGTTTTATCCACGCTTGGTTGATAGAATCACGTTTCCTATCTATGGAAGTCTTGGTAGTCTTGTCGGATTTGGTGGACGCACTATCACCAATCATCCTGCCAAATATATCAACTCTCCACAAACCAAACTTTTCAACAAATCACGACTTCTCTACGGATATCATCTCGCCAAAGAGAAGATTTACAAAACCAAACAGATAATTATCTGCGAAGGATATCTTGATGTGGTGATGCTTCATCAAGCAGGCATTACAGAAGCAGTAGCGACAATGGGAACAGCACTCACTACAGATCATCTTCCTCTACTCAAAAAAGGCGAACCTCGTATTGTATTGGCGTATGATGGCGACAAAGCAGGCGTAACAGCCGCTCTCAAAGCAGCTCAACTATTGATTGCCGAAGGTTTTGATGGCGGTGTAGTGCTTTTTCCTGACAATATGGATCCAGCCGATTTGATAGCTTCAGGAGAGAGTCAAAAGGTAATGCGACTATTAAGAGAAGTAAAGATGTTGATTCCATTTGTTTTAGAAAAACAGTGCGACGCTTATGATCTCTCCAATCCACGACAAAAAGAGATAGCATTTGGAGAGATAAAGCAGTTTTTATCAAGTTTGAGTCCTATTATGCAAGAAGCATATTTGCCAATAGCATCGACACTGCTTGGAGTCTCTGTAAAAATTTTTGGATTTCGTAACAGTCAAACAAAGCCATCAATACAAAGTGTTACGCCTAAAGATGATGTTTTGATTCTTAGTTTGCTCAAAACCCTTATTGAGTTTCCCCAACGTATCGATTTGGTGCTTGATGTGTTGGAGAGTGAAATATTGGGAAATTATGCTGAACTTTTTTCGACAATCGTACACGGCAAAACAGAAGAGAGTAACGTGATAGCACTCTCAATGGACGAACGCTATCACGCGATGGAAGAGACGGAATTTAAAGAGTCTCTTTTGAGGCTTCTTGAGGTGTATTACACCCAAAAATCTCGCACAATCCACAAAGATCCAAATCTCTCTTATGCCCAAAAGTTTCATATCAAACGCAAAATTCAATTGGATATTTTACCCCGCCTCAAACGCGGTGAATTTGTGAAGCCTGAGTTGTGATTTAAAAAACAAAAAATTAGGTTTTCAGTTTTTTCATTATCGAACGAAGTTTGAGGCAAAAAAGGAGTTTTGGTTTTAAGGAAACCTCTAAAAAACTCCCTTTCGTCATTGCGGGCTTGACCCGCAATCTCCCATTTTAGGACACAACAGAT
>DYPM01000139.1 GCA_020719895.1 Sulfurovum sp.
ATCGCTATTGGTTCATTTGATGGCATTCATTTGGGACATCAGGCATTGCTTAATCAAGTCGAAGCAGTTGTGATTATCGAACGTAATACGGGGTATTTGACACCAGGATACAAACGGTGCAAACATACCAATGTTTTGTGTTTTTTCTATCATTTTGACAAAATAAAATCATTAATACCACACGCATTTGTAGAAAAACTCAAATCCGATTTTCCAAATCTTCAAGAGATTGTAGTGGGATATGATTTTTATTTTGGCAAAAATAGAGAAGGAAATCCTCACGTATTGCAATCGCTTTTTGAAGGCAAAGTGACAATCATAAAGCAAGTGTGTATCGATGAAATTCCCGTCCATTCACGCACTATCAAACAGATGCTTAGAGAAGGAAAAATCGTTTCTGCAAATACGCTTTTGGACAGATCATATCAGATCGAAGGGGTTGTTATCAAAGGGCAAGGATTAGGAAAACAAAAACTTGTCCCAACACTAAATCTCAAAATTGAACACTATCAATTGCCCCAAGAAGGCGTGTATGCGACACGTACTAAAATTGGAGCAAAATGGTACGATTCAGTAAGCTTTTTGGGACATCGTATGACAACAGATGATCAGTATGCAGTAGAGTCGCATATTCCCAATGAAGAGATTGGAGCAGTAGAGGGAAAAGTGGTTTTGGAATTTGTGGATTTTATTCGAAAAAATCAAAAATTCAAAACACTTGAGGCATTAAAAATTCAAATAGAAAATGACATCAAAAAAGCAAAAGCGTATTTAAAATGAAAGACAAAATATTCCAAAAACCTATCGAAAAAAAATTTGAATTTGATCAAGCCGTTGCATCTGTTTTTGATGATATGCTTAGCCGTTCAGTGCCGTTTTATAATGAAGTGTCACATCTTATTATTGCTTATATTGTTGCCAATCAAAAAGAGAATGCTACGCTGATTGATTTGGGATCTTCAACTGCAAAATTTTTGTTGGAGTTGCATCATAAACTTAATGCAAAAATGCACCTCAAAGGAATCGACAATTCACAAGCAATGGTAGATCAAGCATTGCAAAAATGCAAAGCGTATGGAGCAGATATTACATTGGAACTTGCCGATATGCTTACTTATAATTATCATAATTTTGATTTTATCGTAGCCAACTATACATTGCAATTTATTCGACCGATACAACGCATCGAACTTATCAAAAAACTCCACAATGGACTCAATGAAGAGGGTATTTTTATTTTTTCTGAAAAAGTAGTCTTTGAGGATAAAAAGCTCGACAAACAACTCATCGATATCTACTATGATTACAAAAAATTACAAGGGTATAGCGAATACGAAATCGCTCAAAAACGTGAAGCGTTAGAGAATGTACTTGTCCCATTCACAATTGCAGAAAATATTGAGATGTGCAAAAAAGCAGGATTTAAAAAAGTAGATACGCTTTTTCAATGGGCAAATTTTGTGACGTTTGTTGCTAAAAAATAGAGACTGTAGTGTGTTTTAAACTACTCAATCTCTATCTGCAAGATTTGTGAAAAGTTCAATATTCCATTGCTTAGTGTGATATTAAGATCCGTTACACCTGTTGCACCTGTAACTGAACGGATAGGAATCTCTACTTCTTGAAAATCGTCATTGTTGTAATCCAAAGCAATTTGATTACTCTCTAAAACGATCGTCTTATTGTTGTCGCTTTGGATTTGCAGTGTCAAATTCTCTTTATTTTTAGACGTGACAAGAAGTTTGATAGTGTCACTGCCAAAGTTGATAGGCTTTTTGAGATAGGCTTTTGAGATGTCAAATACCTTCATTCCAGCATCGCGATCTGCTATAAAAAGATATTTATTATCTGCCGAAAGTGTCACACTCCATGATGTGCCGATAGTATCAATCTGGCTCAAAAGTGTCGGAGAATCTACGCGAGAAACATCAATGACTTTTATCCCTTCGTTTCCATCAGCAAGATAGACTTTGGTGTTATCTTTTGAAAGTGCTACGCCATAAGAAGTTCCATAGGTGTCATATTTGGATTTAAGATTCATCAAGGAGCCGTTAGAGTCAATTATCGCAAGTCCTTCGTCTCCATTTGCTACATAAATCGTTCGATAATCACGAGAGAGAGCCAAATCTTTTGCGTCATCTAATTCAAGTTTTTGCGATACATGACCGCTAAGACTCTCCAAAACTACAACTCCATTGCTCCCATCTGCGACATACATCCGCGTATCATCCGACGAAAGAACAACTCTCCATGTATCATTAAGCGTAGTATAGGTTTTTAGTAGTGTGGGATTGGTGGAGTCGTTATTGTCAATGACTGCTACGCCTTGGCTATTTTGAACGATATACATTTTGGTTTGGTCTGATGAGAGTGTGACTGCTGTTGCAATGCCTGAAGTTTGATAACTTCCAACCAACGCCAAAGAAGACAAATCCACAATCTCAACACCATAATCTCCAACCGCAAGATAAGCATTGCGACTCTCTTTGGAAAGATCTAAACCATAAAGTGCCGAAGCTGTAAAGTAGATCTTCTCCAATTTTGGCATTTGAGGATTGGAGATATCAAAAATTACCAATCCTCCCAAACCATCAGCAACAAATGCTTTGGTGTTGTCACTTGAAAGTTTGATTTGATAACTTGAACCATTGGTGTCATACTCACTTATCATTGGAAGAGAGGTATCTTTAATGCCAAATGACAATACAACACTCTCAAGTGAAATATGCACCGTCGCATTGGCTGAATCATCAATACTATCATTGATTTTAAAACTAAAACTATCCGTGCCACTGTAGTTGGTGTCGGGTTGATAGAAGGCAATATTTTTAGAAATCGCAGTGATATTGCCATGTTGTGGTGCATCAACAATATGATAGACAAGCGTCTCACTCCCACTATCGCTTCCTAAAAGTGAAATAGGATAGCCAGCGTGATTGAAAGGAACAGTAATATTTTGATCATACGCTATCGGCTTCTCATTATATACAGTTACTGTTCGTATTGCATTTGACTCATTTCCTGCACTGTCTTTGGTACTATAGATGATCTGATACACTCCTACATTATCGCTATCAACACTTCCACTAATGTTTACAGTAAGATTTGTATCGATATTATCTGCGACAACTGCTCCCAACTCAATATATGCTTCTCCACGTATTAACATAAGAGTTGATTCACCATTAAGAGTAATGACAGGTGGTGTACTTTCAACAACAGTAACATCTCTTTTTACAGTGGTAGTGTTTGCATTTTTATCTGTTGCTGTGTAAGTGAGTGTGTATTTTCCGATTGTTTTAGTATCGACACTTCCGTTGATATCTAAGATGATATTTGTATCTACATTATCAGTGACAACTGCTCCTGCTTCGATGTAGGTTTGGTTTTGTTTGAGTATGATATTTGATTCGCCATTGAGTGTGATAGT
>DYPM01000140.1 GCA_020719895.1 Sulfurovum sp.
TAAATTTTTTTCTACTTGACTCGCTTTGCGAAATACCCAATTTTGAGCTTGCTCAAAATTGGGTAATTAATCAGATAGTTCAACTTTAAAGCGAGTCAAAATTTATCGGAGTGTGAAGCGATGGTGTCAACACTCCAAAAACGATACATATCCCACACAAAAGAGCAATATGACAAAAGAAGAAACACACAATCGCACTGCTTTGTACGCTTTGATTTCACGGTTATGGATCAAAGAGGTGGATTGTGATTTTTTAAAAACAATCCAGAGCGATGAAGCGATTTTGGCGATGTTCCCTGACTATCAAACATGGCAAAAACGCACAGAACTTCCATGTGAGACATTGGTATCGGCATACTACAATGTTGATTTTACGAATCTTACAATGCTTGATTTGGTGCCGTATGAAAGTTTCTATATTAGAGAAGATCAGATGATCGAAAGCGGTGGTGACAATCCTGTCATTACTCTCTATAATGATTATGGCTTTAGAGTAGAGCTTGATGTAGCTAGAGTCGTGAGTCCTGACCATATCGGTGTAGAATTAGAGTTTATGTATATGCTCTGCAATGCACAACAAAAAGCGATAGAAACAGCAGACGAGATGGGAGTTTGTGAACTTATGAAGATACAAAGAACGTTTCTCAAAGAGCATCTTCTTACATGGACTCCAATGTTTTTAATCAACGCCAAACGAGAGTCTCGCACACCACTCTACCACAACGGAGCAGAGCTGACATTGGAGTTTTTACTCTCTGATTTTGAGTATCTTAGTGCGATGATTGGACACCATTGTCATGATATGGAGAAGTGATGAAGCTTTCATTGGATATCGCTCGTTGTGTAAGATCAAGTAGTAAGTTTGCTACTTGTACCAAATGTGTCGATGTGGCTCCTGAGTCAATTCGTATCATCAATCATCTTCCCACATTTGCCAACAACACAGGTGTTGAGGCAAGTGCGTGCGTAGGAGCGTGTCCTACTGAAGCGTTTGGACTCACTGACTTCTCTTCTGTAGCATTTTTTTTTACATTTTTGGACTCAAAAGTTCGGCTGATTTCTCCTAAACTCAATGTGCCGTGTCTCTCTGTCTTGAGTGTAGAACATCTGATCGCTTTGGCATTGGCGAGTGATCAACCTATCACCTTGGATTTGAGTGGCTATGAGACTCAAAGTCACCTTTGGCGTGTGATTGTCGGGCGTATCGAAGAGGCAAATTTCATCCTCTCTTCAATAGGCTACAAACAACTTCAAACCAATACAGACTTATCAAACCAAATCCCAAATGAGACTCTCACACAACAAGAGACAAGTTTCGACAGTGCCACATCAGACAGGCGTACTTTTTTGCAAAACACCGTTTCTCTCAAAGGTGCTATCAAACAAAAAATGGCATTTGATGAGGCGGTAGAAGCCGAAGAACTCAAGGTGTTTGCATTGGACGAAAGTGTAATCAAAAAAATACGCACAAAACATCTTCCCGACAAACGAAAACTTCTCTTTACGACACTCAAACGCACGACAAAACTAGACACTTATGATGTATTGGCACAAACCGATGTGGGTTTTGTCTCTCAAAAATATGTCACCGACAACTGCACCAATTGTCAAATTTGCTACCGAATCTGCCCAACAGGTGCACTCTCAAGCGATATGAAGTTCTCATTGATTCACTTTGATGCGATGTTGTGTGTGAAGTGCCACCTCTGTCACGATGTGTGCGAACCTGATGCGATTCATTTGCAAGATGGATTTGAACTACGAGAGTTTTTTGAGTCCACCCAACGCACTTTAGCAAAATTTGATATCAGACGATGTCATGAGTGTGGCAACTCTTTTACTTACAAAGGCGGTGAAATAATCTGTCCGCGTTGCTTAACAGAAGAGCAAGAGGCGATGGAGCTACACAATAACGCAAAACGCATGGAGAGCAAATCGTGACACCACAAGAGATCAAACCCGACACGCAACTTTGTACTATCTTAGGCTATAACGCACAAGCAGGATATGTGCGAAAGTATTTCAATAAGATTCTCAAAAACCAACAGATCAACGCAACCGCAATCGCACTCAATATCACCGATGATTATTTTGATTTCACCATGGCAAATGTCACAAAATCAAAAATAGAAAAGATGATAATCGAGCGTGAGTTTCAAACCAAAATCCTACGCTACTGCGACACACTTGATGCGACTGCGACACAGCTACAACGCGTTGATTTTGTGGAGATTATAGAGGGGAAAATTTGCGGTTTTTGTTTGGATGAAACACTCAAGGCGTTGTTTGACAAACCAGAGTACATCGATGAACGAATCGCTTTGGCTACCAAAATGATGCTTATCGCAAACCGATGGCACAACGCAACGATTGATATCGACGAGATCCCTTTTCTTATCGGAGAGTAGTCGCTTTTTTGAGATGTATCAAATCTTTATGAGTGAGGCTTCGCCCTCACCCCATTTTAGAAATTTTCTTATGGTTTAAATTTCATAACACGGTTATTGCCTGCATCTGTCACATACACATTACCACTGTTGTCTGTGGTAATATCAGCTGGCATATCCAACATTTCTCCATCCTCGCTACCATTCCATTTATAAATAAAAATACCATTGCTGTCAAACTTCTCTACGATGCTGTGACTATTGTCAATTGCATATACATTGCCGTAACTATCTGCATGGATGCCTCCGAGTATGACAAATTCACCCTCACTCATACTTTCGCTTCCCCACTGTAAAATAAAAGCCCCACTACTATTAAATTTTTGAATACGGTTATTTTCTCTGTCTGTTACATAAATATTATCGTAGTTATCTACTGTAATATTTTTTGGAATACGAAATTGTCCCACACTGCTACCCTCGCTACCCCATTGCAAAATAAAAGTACCATTGCTATCGAACTTTTGAATACGTTCATTGTCGGTATCCACCACATACACATTATCTTGACTGTCTATTGCAATGCTTGAAGGATGTTTGAATTGTCCTGCATTGCTACCCTCACTTCCCCACTGCAAAATAAAAGTGCCATTGCTGTCAAACTTCTGAGTACGGTTATTTTCATTATCTACTACATAAATATTATTGTGACTATCTATAGCAATGTCACGAGGATTTTTGAATTGCCCCTCACCACTTCCTTGAACGCCCCACATTGTAAGAAAGAGAGCGTTTTTATTAAATTTTTGGATACGGTGATTACCTGCATCTGCTACATAAATATTATTATTACTGTCAGCAGTAATACCGCGAGGATTCATAAACTCTCCCTCGCCACTCCCTTTGCTACCCCACTGAGCAAGGAGTTTGGCTGGAAAAATTCCAGTTTTGGGATCAGTAGGATTGCACGCAGTAAAAAAAAATACCATCGCTATAGATAGAGACAAAAAGAGTGTTTTCATTGTATTTCCTCCTGTGGAAAT
>DYPM01000017.1:0-2456 GCA_020719895.1 Sulfurovum sp.
GATTGTCTTTGTAAAAATTTTGAGGATAGACTATTTTAGTGATTGTTTCCTAAATGTTTTTCGTTTCCAAAAAATTCTACCAAAAAAATACCACTTCAAAAGAGAGCTTGAGACCTGCTATAATATTTTTCATTACACAACAACCACTAAAGCGAGTCATTAATGCTAACCAAAGAACAACTTGAGACTTTTCATCGCGACGGATTTATTATATTAAGAGCGTTTGCTGATTTTATAATGTGTGATGCGATTGTAGAGATTGCGAAGATTCATCTCAAATATCGTATTGAGCCTATTGAGACAGAAGAGGGATATGAGAGCCACTCTCAAAGCTATCGAACTGATGTTGTTGATTATCGTAGTCACGACGAAGAGGAAAATCAAATCGTAAGACGGCTTCGTCAAGTGTATGAGCGCGATATTTTATTTCGTCAATGGATAGAAAATGAGAAAATACGTCCCATTCTCAAACAGATTTTGGATGATGAGGTGGTCATTGTCACCGCACATCACAACTCTATTATGACCAAAATGCCACAACGTAGCACCCAAACAAGATGGCATCAAGACAGACGCTATTGGCGTTATAGTGACAACAATTTGGTCAGCGTATGGTTGGCATTGGATGATGAATATAGTCAAAATGGCGTACTGGAGTTTATCCCACAAAGTCACAAGATGGTTTTTGCTCCCGAACAGTTGGATGAAAAATCGTATTTAAAAGAAGAGTATCTTCCAAATAAATCAATTATTGATAAAAAATGTTCTTTTGAGTTGCATAAAGGAGATGTAGTTATTTTCCACTCACTTTTGATGCATCGTGCGAATAGAAATGAAACAGACAGACCCAAAATCTCATTTGTCTATACTGTAAAAGGCTCAAAAACCTATGCATTAGAGAATTCAAGATCAGCGAGTTATCCTGAGATTTGGTTGAGGTAACTGTTTTGATTGGAGGTCTTAATCGTAACAATGTATAAAAAATATAAATTGCTATACGTGGTTTTTATAGCAAATTAGGTTATAATGAATTCACCGAATTTGAAATAAAGGAACACAGTAATGGGAAAATATATAGAACTTACAGCAGAGAATTTTGATGCAACTATCGCCGAGGGCGTAACAATGGCAGACTTTTGGGCTCCATGGTGTGGACCGTGTAGAATGATCGCTCCCGTAATAGAAGAGCTTGCTGTAGATTTTGAAGGCAAAGCAAAAATTGGCAAAGTCAATACTGATGAAGAGCAAGAGTTGGCAGTGAAGTATGGCATTCGTTCGATTCCTTCAATCCTTTTCTTTAAGAATGGTGAATTGGCAGATCAAATGGTTGGTGCTGCAAGCAAAGATGCTTTTGCAAGTAAAATTAACGCACTTCTATAGTGATGTTATTCCTATTCGGAGTTATTCTCCGATGGGTTTTCTTCGTATTCTAAATTAAACTTCCTAATTCCTACACTTTGTACAGCTAAAAATAATTAATCAAGCAGTCGCCGTTGGTGGTGTATAATAAATTCACTCTTTGTTTAAATATTTTACTTTTTAAAGGAATCATAAATGTTAGATTGTGCAATTATCGGTGGCGGTCCTGCGGGATTGACGGCGGGGCTTTATGCTACAAGAGGTGGATTAAAAAATGTCACACTTTTTGAGTCTGGAATGCCTGGAGGACAGATTACGCAAAGTTCAGAGATTGAGAACTATCCAGGTTTTTTTGATCACACCAAAACAGGTATGGATTTTATGGATACATGGCAAGAGCAGTGCTTTCATTTTGGTCTCAAGCACACGATGGCTCGCGTAGAGCGTATTGCCAAAACAGGAGAACATTTTACTGTGATACTCGAAGATGGCAAAGAGATTGAAACGATGACAGTGATTGTCTGTACAGGTTCAACACCAAAACGAGCAGGATTTGATGGTGAAGAGAAATATTTTGGTCGAGGCGTGAGTACATGTGCTACATGTGATGGATTTTTTTATAAAAACCGCCCTGTTACAGTATTGGGAGGTGGTGATACAGCACTTGAAGAGGCGTATTATCTTTCTAATATCTGTTCTGATGTGTATCTTGTCCACCGAAGAGACACTTTTAGAGCCGCACCTTCTACTGTAGAAAGAGCAGAACGAAAAGAGAATATTCATTTTCTTACAAATAGCGTAGTCGATGAAGTGCTTGGAGATGCGATGGGTGTGACAGGCGTTAAGATCAAAAACAACAGCGGAGAGATTACGCAACTCGATACTCCAGGTATTTTTGTTTTTGTGGGTCACAATGTCAACAATGGAGTTCTCAAAGATGAAAATGGAGCTTTTATTTGTGATGTATCTGAATGGGGACAAGTCGTTGTTGATTTGAAAATGCGTACCTCTGTAGAAGGACTTTTTGTAGCAGGTGATTTGCGTATTGATGCTCCAAAACAAGTGGTTTGTGCGGCTGGAGATGGTGCAATTGCAGC
>DYPM01000017.1:2556-12031 GCA_020719895.1 Sulfurovum sp.
TAAAAGTAGGGATTGTTGGAAGTACTGGAAGAGTGGGAAATCTGCTCATTGACGCACTCCTTGAAGATGAGATATTTTCATTGGGTGCAGTGCACGTATCCCATACGCTTAAGCGAGATCTTCCTTCTAATGTAATGGTAACAAACTCGATTGGCGTGTTGCTTGAGAGTTGTGATGTCGTCATCGACTTTTCTGTGCCTGAGGCTACACAAGAGTTGTGTGAAGAGGCACTCAAAAATCCCAAACCTTTAGTGGTAGCTACAACGGGATTGAGTGAACATCAGCAAAATCTTTTGATTGAAGCTTCCAAAAAAATGCCAGTGCTTTACTCTTCTAATATGTCAGCAGGTATTGCTCTGCTCAAACAACTTGTGGAGCAAGTTTCAAAAACACTTCAAGATTTTGATATTGAAATCGTAGAGCATCACCATCGACACAAAATAGACGCACCCAGCGGTACTGCTTTGACGCTTGGTGAGTTTGCTGCTAAAGGACGAAATTTGACTCTTGATGCAGTACGTATTTCGGGCAGAGATGGTCAAATTGGTGCAAGAAGCAAAGAAGAGATTGCAGTTATGGCACTAAGAGGCGGTGATATCGTAGGCAGACACACGGTTGGATTTTATAATGATGGAGAATATTTGGAGTTTAGTCACACAGCAACGAGTCGAGAAACTTTCTCAAAGGGAGCCTTGCGAGCTGCTAAATGGCTTATTGACAAACCTTGTGGTCTCTACTCTATCAATGATTGTCTTGGAATATAGTTAATGTGTGCAATTGTCGGTGTATTTGGTTCTCACAATGCCTCAAAAGTAGCCTATTACTCTCTTTTTGCGATGCAACATCGAGGACAAGAATCTACAGGTATTTCTACATCAGATGGTGATCGTATTCATCTCATCAAAAACCGTGGTCTTGTGACAGAAGTATTTAATGATAATGATTTTAAGGTGCTTGCAGGAAAGTGTGCTATTGGTCACAATCGTTACTCTACAGCAGGAGATGATTCTATGCTTGATGCACAGCCTGTTTTTGCACGTTATAAGTTGGGAGAAATTTCAGTTGTTCATAACGGTAATTTAGTCAACAAATACGAAGTACGAAAAGCGTTGATTGACAAAGGAGCAATTTTTCAGACAGGCATGGATACTGAAAATATTGTTCATTTAATAGCAAAATCCAAAAAAGATGCATTGGTAGATCGCATCAAAGATATGTTGCAACAGATTGAAGGTGCATATTGTTTGGCGATACAGAGTCGCTCAAAAATGTTTGTGATTCGAGATCGCTTTGGAATTCGCCCTCTTTCTCTTGGACGATTGGCTGATGGTGGTTGGATTGTAGCTTCGGAGACTTGTGCATTTGAACTTGTTGGTGCTACTTTTATTCGTGATATTGAGCCAGGGGAAATGATGATTTTTGAAGAGGGAATAGAGCCTTACTCTGAGATACTTTTTGAATCTGATTATCGTCCTTGTGCCTTTGAGTATATTTATTTTGCAAGACCAGATTCCATTATTGATGGCGTTAATGTATACCAAAGTCGTATTGAAATGGGAAGAAGACTTGCAGAAGAGTCGCCTGTGGACGTGGATTTAGTTTTGCCTATTCCTGATAGTGGCGTAGCGGCCGCGAAAGGATATGCACAAGGATTGGGTGTGCCATTTGAAATGGGAATCGTACGCAACCATTATATAGGTCGTACTTTTATTGAGCCAACACAAGAGATACGTGATCTTAAAGTGAAACTCAAACTCTCCCCAATAAGACATCTTATAGAAAATAAACGCGTTGCTATTGTTGATGATTCTTTGGTGCGTGGCACGACCTCTAAGCAGATTGTAAAAATGTTACTTGAAGCAGGTGCGAAAGAGGTGCATATGCGTATTGCTGCACCTGAAATAAAGTTTCCTTGTCGCTATGGCATCGATACACCAACACGACAAGAGCTGATTTCTGCAAATTTCACACCTAAAGAGATAGCTGAAAAAATTGGTGCTACTTCGTTAGGATTTTTATCTATTGAGGGGCTTAAAGCATCGCTTCGCTTTGATCGAACTTACTCTTTGGTTAGTTTTGATGGGAATTATTTTGCAGGAGGCAATGCAAACTCTCCAAGTTGTAGCGAATAAAATGCTACAACTTGAGATTATGAAATAGATTATGGGTATCTCCCAAAAAACCCCATCTTGTCATTGTGGGCTTGACTCGCAATCTCGTATTTGGGACATACGAGATACCGAATCAAGTTCGGTATGACGGTTTTTAGAGGTTTCCTTATTTCTGTGGCGTTACATACATATTGATATAGCGTCCTTCAAGATGGGGTGCTTTTTCGAGTATTCCGATATCTTCAAGCATAGGCCATACGCGATTGAGTACATCAATTCCCCATTCAGGATTGGACATTTCGCGACCTTTTAGAAAAACTCTCAATCTTACGTGTTTACCTTTTTCAAGAAATTCTCGAGTATGTTTGACTTTAAAAGCAACATCATTTTCAGCAATTTTGCACGAGAATTTGACCTCTTTGACCTCAATTTGTTTTTGATTTTTTTTGGCTTCTTTCTTTTTTTTCTCTTGTTCATATTTGAATTTGCTGTAGTCCATAATTTTTGCTACAGGCGGTGTTGCATCAGGAGAGATGATCACCAAATCAAGTCCAGCCTCTTCGGCTTTCTGAAGGGCTTCAGCCTTTGAAATAATTCCAAGTTGTTCTCCATCTTGAGAGAGTACTCTTAATTCCAAGATGCGAATGGTTTCATTCATCATCACATCACTTGCTTTTTTGCTCCCTTTGTTTCGGGTGGTTGGTTTGTTCAAATTTTACCTTTTTTTAATTCTTGTGTTAGTTCTTCAATAAACGCTTCTTGCGTCAAGTTGTATTGTTCTCTTGTTTGTCTGTTGCGTATTGCTACGCCACTGTTTGCCATCTCTTCATCTCCTATGATTGCAACATATGGCACACGTTGTTTTTCTGCATTTCTGATGCGTTTGTTGAGTGAGTCATTTTTGTCATATACCTCAACATCAATATCTGCGTTCATCAATTTTTGTTTTAATATGTGGGCATAGCTTGCATGTGCTTCAGAGATTGGTACGATGATCACTTGTAATGGTGCAAGAAAGAGTGGAAACTCTCCTGCAAAATGTTCTGTCAAGATTGCAATAAATCGCTCAAATGAACCAAGAATGGCTCTATGAATCATTACGGGTTGTTTGCGCGTATTATCCTCGGCGACATATTCCACTTCAAACCGCTGCGGAAGATTAAAGTCTACTTGAATCGTACCACATTGCCATTTTCGTCCGAGTGCATCAGTGATTTTCACATCAATCTTAGGACCATAAAATGCTCCGCCACCTTCGTCAATCGTATAGGAAAGATTATTTTGTTCAAGAGCATCTTTGAGTCCTTTTGTTGCCATCTCCCATACTGCTTCTTCACCGATTGCTTTTTGCGGTTTGGTTGCTATCTCCATCGTGTAGTTAAAACCAAAAAGTTTCATAACCGCATCAACAAACTCTACAACCCTAATGACCTCTGGAGCAATCTGCTCGGGCGTACAGAAGATGTGAGCATCATCTTGAGTAAACTCTCGAACTCTCAAAAGCCCATGAAGCACTCCCGATTTCTCATGTCGATGCACTACGCCATATTCGTAATAACGCAACGGTAACTCTCGATAGCTTTTTTGTGTTTGTTTAAAAATCTGAATATGACCAATGCAGTTCATCGGTTTTATACCATACTCTTGTTCGTCAATTTCAGTAATGTACATATTTTCACCATAGCAAGCGTAGTGTCCTGAGGTGTGCCACATTGCTGCTTTGAGAATTTCAGGTCCTCGTACAGGTTGATATCCTCTTGAGCGGTGTGCTTTATGCAAAATCTCTTCAAGCTTGAGACGAAGTTTTGCTCCTTTTGGCATCCAAAATGGAAGCCCAGCTCCCGCCTCATCATTGAACATAAAGAGTTCCATTTCAGCACCAATTTTGCGGTGATCACGTTTTTTTGCCTCTTCGATCATTGTAAGATAAGCTACAAGAGACTCTTTGTCTGCAAATGCAATCCCATAAATTCTTGTCAGCATTTCAGCATTTTCATCTCCACCCAAATATGCACCAGCAATACGCGTAAGCTTGAAGTTGTTGAGGAAACGGAGCGAAGGAACATGAGGACCACGACAGAGATCTTCAAACTCTCCTTGTTTGTACACCGAAAGTATTTCGTCAGGAATTCTGCTAATCACCGCTTGTTTGAGATCGTCTTTTGCGAATTTTTTGATCGCTTCGCTTTTTGAAAGCGTGTACTTCTCAATTAAATACTTCTTTTTGATCAGTTCTTTCATCTTTTTTTCGATGGTTTTAAGCTCTTCTTCGCCAATTTTTTGATCAACCCTAAAATCATAATAGAAACCCTCATCAACTACAGGTCCAACAAAAAATTGTGAATTTGGATAGAGTTCAGTAATGGCTTGTGCCATCAAGTGGGCAGTGGAGTGACGTATGATTTCTAACGCTTTGTCGCTGTTGTCATACGTGATAGGAGTCAGATTTGAAGTCTCATCCGCACTTTGTATATCTATGATTGTTCCGTTGTGATCTAAATAACCAATAATATTTTCGCTCAAAGTATTCCTTTGTTTTTCAATTAATTTCTAAAAAATGTGAAGATTATACCAAAATCCATCGCAAGATATTTGAAAATATTAATTGAACTCTCTGAAAAATCAGAGTGTTCACAAGAGCGACCAGTCGATAGAGCCGTTTGCTGAAGACCTAATTTTGAGCATTTTCCAGATGGTTCAATTTGCAATAGAGGAAGGATGAAGTGCGTAGGAGATATTGGCTTGAAGCATATAAGCGTTGAAGTTTGACTATTGAGCATTAGAAGATGGCGTAGCGATATTTGGCACTTCGTTGCTTACTGGCACTGCTGGTATGTCTTGGGTTGATGTTTTTTGAGTTTGTTCTAGTGTTTTTGGAACACTTGGTGCCATTGGCACTTCATTGCTGATAGGTGCTGCTGGTGTATTTGGAATCAATTGTTTTTGTGTTTGTTCTTTTGGAAGTTGATCTGTCACTGAACGACTGCTTTCATTGCTGTAAAGAAATCCCAAAACAAGAGTATTCAAAACCAAAAGACCTGCCAATGTAAAAGTTGTTTTAGCCAAAAAACTGGTCGGTCCTTTTGCTCCAAAAAGTGATTCATTGCTACCGCTATAGGCACCCAGTCCGATACTTGAGCTTTTTTGAAGGAGTACAGCGATCGTGATAGAGATCGCAAGTAGAATTTGTACGACGAATAGAGTTGATGTCATCAATGCCTCTTTATGATTTTGTATGCCCTCAAATATGGGTATAATTGTGAAGATTATATCTAAATAATATTGAAAAACGCATAAAAAGGATTGTAACGATATGGATACAGAAGCGAAAGTTGTCAAAACATTTTCACGGTTCGCTTGTCAGTATGACCAATACAATCAAATACAACGCCTTGTCGCATCTGATCTTCTCTCTTTGCTTCCGCTACAGTGTTCTTTTGGGATGATACTTGATATTGGATGTGGCAGTGGAGAACTCTATCGTCAGATAGAACAAAAAAAGATTGGATTTAAAACTTTTTATGGTTTGGACTTGTCAGACAAGATGTTGTCTCTTCATCCTAATGGCGAAAATATCATTAAATTGCAACGAGACTTTAATCAAAAAGACGCATTGTGTGGCGTACCACTTGCTCATAACACATTGATTCTTTCCTCTTCGGCACTACAGTGGTGTCAAAATCTTGATGCACTTTTAAAACAACTCTCTTTGTATTCGCACACTGTTTTTTTTGCAATTTTTACTTCAGGAACATTTAAAACACTCCATCAAACAGCAGGTATTTGCTCTCCTATATTGTCTCTTGAAGAGGTTATGCAATCTATCCAAAAATACTATTATGGAAATTTTTCTCTCAAACACTATCAACTTACTTTTGATTCGGTGGAAGCGATGTTTCGTTATATTAAAATGAGTGGCGTTAGTGGAGGCAAACAGCAAATAACTATCCAACAGACTAAAAAAGTACTAAAAGAGTATCCATTGGATTATCTTGAGTTTGAAGTGATTTTTTTTAAGGGAGAGGGTGTGTGTTTGTGAAAATATACAAAATGTAGATGAAAATGTAGCAGGAGGAAAATGTGGCAGGAGTAAGAAAATCCATACCACAAAATAAAAATCAATCTTCGTTGCTTCCTAAGATACCAAGAAGTTGAAGAAGTGCTGTAAACATGTTTAAAAAATCAAGATAGAGCGATACTGCTGCGTCTACTGGAGAGTCATATGCACCATTTGCAATATTTTGTGTGTCATAGATAGTGAAAACTGCAAAAAGCAATAAAATCACTGCACTAATAATCACATGAAAAATAGGGCTTTGTAGAAAAAGTACATTAATGAGCGAACCAACAATCACTACAATCAATGTAATAAACAGTGGTTTTCCCCAGCTTGAAAAGTCACTTCTGCTATTGATTGCAAAATAACTTAATGCACCAAAAAGTACCGCAGTCATTAAAAATGCGTTTGCGATTACATCGCCTTTGCCCATACCAATAAGAGATGATAAAAGAGGAACCAAAGATACGCCTGTAGTGAATGTAAATACAAAAAGAGCAACGAGATTAAGTCCTGGTTTGTTACGTGTCATTCCTAAGCCAACAAAAAGCATAAAAAGTTCAAAAGCAAAAATAAGCCATTTCATGTCTGCTACAGTTTGAGCAAATGGCATAGTGACATAAGCACCAGCAGCAGCAGCTACCATACTTGCAGCAAGTAGTTGATAAGTCTGCTTAATAAAGCCGACCGAAGCACCTTCTTGAGCATATCCTGCGTCAAGAGGTTTTGTATAATTTCTATCATAAAGTGCCATGATGAATCCTTTTTTTATTTGAATTTGTTGGAAGTATATTTTGTTAAGTTTAATAGGTAAAAATTTATGTTCAGCTTTTGCTTCCAGGTTTTATGGCTTCACCCAAACCCGCCTTGCAAAGAGGACACATTTCTGGAGCGTAGATCTCAAAATCAAAATCTGCCAAAGCAAAAAAAGGAATATTGTTTGGAAGTTTACACTCTGCTTTTGTTTTGACTTCACTTCCTTCTCGATGACAAAAGCCTCTGTTGGCAAGTGCTGCAAATGCAACCACTTTTCCACCCAAAGCCTCAATCTCTTGAAATGCCTTAAGAGCCGAGCCACCTGTGGTGATAATATCTTCACAGATAATGACTTTTTCTCCTTGAGTAATTTCAAAGCCTCTTCGAAGCTCCATTTTGCCTTCATTTTTTTCAACAAAAATCGAACGCAAACCCAAAGATCTTGCCAATTCATAGCCTGCCAATACGCCTCCTAATGCTGGAGCACATACGGTGTGAGCTTCTACGCCTGCTTCTTTTATCATTATCGCTAATGCGTCAGTGAGCTTAGATGCTTCTTTGGGGTACTCAAGCACTTTTGCACTTTGCAAATATTGATTGGAGTGATTCCCACTTGCAAGCAAAAAGTGTCCTTTTAAGAGTGCATTTGCTTTTTCATAAACCTCTTCAATATTCATTTTTATACCTTAAGGATATCAGCCTCTTTGGCTTTGAAGACCTCATCAATTTTGGTTATATGTTCATCGGTGATCTTCTGAACCTGATCTTGGGCTTTTTTGGAGTCGTCTTCGTTGATTGCTTTGTCTTTTTCAAGTTTTTTGATTTTGTCGTTGCTATCTTTTCGTACATTTCTTATCGCTACTTTTGCATGTTCGGTCATTACTTTGGCTTGTTTTACGACCTCTTTTCTCTGCTCGGTTGTCATAGGAGGGAAAAAAAGTTTAATCACAATCCCGTCGTTATTTGGATTGACACCAATATTTGCTTCTCGAATGGCCTTCTCGATAGGATTGAGAATATTTTTTTCCCATGGTGTAATAGCGATCGTAGAAGCATCTTGAGCTATAACACTTCCGACTTGACTCAATGCAGTAGGCGTGCCGTAATAGTCCACTCTGATGTGATCTACAATAGTTGTGGTTACCTTACCTGTTCTAAGTGTTGAGTAGTCTCGTTTTAAAGCCTCAATACTTTTGTTCATATGTGATGTTGTCTGTTCGTATATCTCATTTAGCATAGCCATTGCTCCTTAGAATAATCATAAAATGTTTAGATGAAAACAAGATTGTACCCTTTTTTCGCTTGATGATATTACCTGAATGTTTGTTGAGATTAATTTTTGTTTAAATATTTTCAGATAAACTGCTAAGACTAAATGTAAACTTTTCTTAAAAGTAACTTAATACATGAATTGAGGATGATAATTTGAAGAGACTAAAAGCGGTGTATCTGTTTGGACTTTGGATAGGATTGGTGCATGCGAGTGCTACTCACTATAGCGTGAAAAAAGGCGACAATCTTTATGATATTTCTAAAAAGCATCATATCTCTGTCGATAAACTCTGCAAAATCAATCATATAAAAAAAGGTAGCACCTTAGAGTTAGGTCAAAAGATTCTTCTTTCTTCTACTTCAGAAATCAAGTCAGTATCAACACAAAAAACAAAAGCAAAATTAGCACGCAAAACAAAATCAAAAACAACGTTGGCACGCAAAGTGTCTTCTCGTTTAAAAGCAAAAGTGATTGAAAGCAGATCTCTTGCTGGTTATGTAGTCAAAAAAGGTGATACTCTATACTCTATTGCAAAACGTTTTGATATAAAACCAGTAATGCTACAAAATATAAATCATCTTTCAAGCTCAAAACTTGCAGTGGGACAAACACTTACTGTGCCACAAACAGTGGTTCGTATCACTCCTAATGATTTTAGAAGCAATAAAAAACGTTCCACACAGCACTATCAAAGTATCGCAATGAACAATACCCAAGAGGAGGTGTCCGAAGATGGTGTTTTTGATTGGAACGGCGTGTTTTCAAGTCAAGACGACTCTACGCAAGAGCATTCGTCTCGAAGTGCTAAACACAATCACGCTACAAAAATAATTACTGCCACCACAAACTCCCCTTCGTATGACACCACCAGCTCTGTTAATCCGTTTTCTCGCACTGTTATTAATCTTGCCAAACAAGAACTTGGGAAAAAATATGTTTGGGGTGCAACAGGCAAAAGAGGAACATTTGATTGTTCAGGTTTCACCCAGTATGTCTACAATCAAACAGGAGTCGCAATCCCTAGAACATCTATCACTCAAGCAGAGTTTGGTCAATCAATATCAAGGTCAGAACTTCAAAAAGGAGATCTTATCTTTTTTGATACCTCAAGAAACAGAAGAGGCTATGTCAATCATGTGGGAATTTATATAGGAAACAATATGTTTATTCACGCCTCTTCCATAAAAAAGAAAGTGGTTATCACAAGTCTCAATGAGACGTTCTATTCTCAACGTTTTGTCAAAGCAAGAAGACCTTCATAGCAAAAAGACCTTCATA
>DYPM01000017.1:12131-20376 GCA_020719895.1 Sulfurovum sp.
AAGACCTTCATAGCAAAAAGACCTTCATAAAAAATTAAGAATGGAGTGGTTTTTATCGAGTTAATCAACGCATTCATTTAAGGGAACCTCAACTAATGCACAAATTACGCTGATTGCACCCAACGAGATACATCTATCAGCCAGCACAAGTTTTTGTGGCAGGCGGGTTTACTCAATGAAGATGAGATGAAAAAACCCAATGCGGAGTTTATTCTAGATGGCGTAAGGTGGATTAAGGATCATGTAGTCTCTTTTGACCCTGACAACAATAAAGTGATGACGTCAAAAAATGGTGAGGTGATTTATGATTTTATGGTCGTAGCCACAGGTGTGGAGTACGACTATGATGCGATTGAAGGAATGAGTGAAGCACTTGTTGGCAAACATGGCATAGCAGACCACGATGGATATGGTGGGCGTTTGATCTCTATTTGCTCCAGCCAATCTATTGGCATTTGATGCTAAGAGGTCGGATGCAATCATCTCAAAAATTTTTTTATAACAAAATCAAAGAAAAAGAACTCTTTGACATGACATATTTCAATACTCTTTCTAAATATCCAAAATAAGGCTTTTCTATGTTGCAAGGTAGTGTCATTGCGCTATATATTAATTCAAGTTCAAAACCACAAGAGTCTCTTGTTTTTGAACAGCAAGGCGTTGTGGGCGATAAGCACTATGCAAAAAATATCGACCGTTCTGTTCTTATTTCTTCATTAGAGAGTTATGCTATTGCTATAGATAAAGATATCGCAATTGAAGTGGGAGCATTAGGAGAAAATATTCTTATTAGTTTTAATCCTTGCCGATTAAATGTTGGATCTTTATTGCATATAGGAGATGTTGTTTTGGAGATTACCCAACAAGGAACGCTATGTCAACATCTTTCTGCTATTGACAAACGTCTTCCAAAACTACTTAAAAATGATCGTGGCATATTTGCAAAAGTGATAAAAGAAGGGAAAATAAAAGTGGGAGATAAGATTGAAGTGAGTAAAGTGCAAAATTGACAAAAAAGAGCCTTAGACTCTTTTTTGTGCAAGAATTAATATTTGTATCTAAGATAAAATCGTATATCTCTTGCTCTTTCTACTACTGTCGGTTCCATATATTTTGCCATTACCATGCCTACCGCTTCTTCTTGAGTAGCACCTACACTCATTAGTTTTCCTATTTGTTGCGACATCGGCATAGTGCTTGTAATGCCTGCGGCTGTTTTCATTTTGTCGTATTGATTTGCTCCAGACTTCACATCGTCGATCTTCATAGGCATGCCATCTGATCCAAAAAAACCATTACTGCCTGTGTAGTCATAATCCATTTGCGTCAATCGAAGCTGTGCACTTAAAGCATCGGTCAGCTGAACTGTCGCATATGCCTCGTATGCATTACCACGTGTAGCGATCTTTGAGCCTGCCATTGTATCTTCTGCGTATGTAAATGGTCTCCAGTATTCATCCCCGTGATTGAACTCTAAACCGAGTTTTGCACTCTCATGTAGCATACACTTCCACTGTGCACCAATCCAATATGAGTTACCTGTCTTCGACTCCTCTTTGGCTGCTCCGTATCCTGATGTGGTAGCTGGCAAATCAAATTGTGCAGGATTAAGACCAAGCATATATTGATTGCTATACGGACGTGTATGGCTTAGTGCATATGAGCCAAACACTTTCATATTAGAAAAAAATCCTTCTTCTGTCAAACCATCTACGAGTACAGAAACAGCACCGCCATCCATCATCCCAATCCGCGTAAATGTTGCAACACCCATATCGTTAGCATTAAATGCCTTCATAAATTGAGAAGAGTTAAATCCAGGGAGGTTGAATGCACTAAATGCTGTCGTCTTGACAATATATTGTCCATCGTTGTATGGCTCAAAAATAAATCCTGCAAGATTAATATTGGGAAGTCCTGTTTTTGTATATTGCGCCCCGTCCAATCTATCAAAGAGTGGTGCAGCACCTGTAGCTCCTCTTCCTATGCAAAACTTCAAACTCATTCCATTTACTCCCGTAAGACCTGCAAGATCAAGTTTGGCACTTCCGCCATCGAACTCTACATTTATGACATGCCCCAGGGGAGAAAGAGCCTCGTCGTCTTCTCTGAGATTGGTTAAAAATCCATTTGTAGAAGGTCTTCTGCCCAAAGAGAAGGTCCAAGGAATCTCAAACCATCGGAAATCCTCGCCCAAATATAGCCAATAGGCTTGTCTGACCTTCATGCTATTGTCTGCAAGGGCTTCATTGCTTGTCCAGTCAAACATACCACCCATACTTAAGGCTCTATTCATAGAGTTACTGCTTTGATTGCCATATCCAAAATCAGCACCAGCTGCTTTATTCATCGAAAGTTGCCCTTTGAAAATATTTTTTGAATCAGGAGCAAACTCCATATCAAGCCACAATCGCATACTCATAAGGTCTTTGTTGCCCAATTGCTCGCCACTTGCCATAAGATAATTAATGTAATCTATACTGGTTCTAAGATCCGCACCCCATTTGATATTGTCATTTGCATCGTGTGCTTTGACTTCGTAAAGTTTTTTATTATATTTTTTGAGCATTTTTTGGAGTTTTGCTACCTCTTTTTGGAGGTCGTCTACTTTTGATTCCATAGCTGAACCGTAAGGCTCTACAGGTGTTGCGTAAACACTCGAAAGGGTCATGAGTGTAACCAAAGAGGCAACTGTCATTTTTTTCATTTTTTAATCTCCTTAAAATCTATTGTGGAAAATATAACAAAATTGATACCAAATATCTATTTTGAAATTGCTTTAATCTTTTTGATTTACCATAGTTGTTTTTTTGACAAGGATTGTATCATTTGTGAATAAAAAGACTGCTTTACTCTCTGTTTTGTTTATTCTTCTTTGATGAACGATATTGATCGTTATGACATTGCGATATAACGTCGCATTTTTTGGATTTCTCTCATGTCGATTTTGCCTGCGATACTTGTTTGGCTGTCATCTTGGGTCACTTCTCCATTTGGAGAGATGATTGCTGAGGCGCATGCCATATCTTCATCAGTACTGTTTGAGACGATCACATAGCATTGATTCATAATCGCTAATGCACGAGAAAGTGTCTCAAGATGGGTTTTGCGTGGTTTTCCCCATTTTGCAGGGATAATCACCACATCCGAGCCTTCTATACGTTTCCACAGATCTTTAAATCGAAGTTCAAAACAGATCAGTATCGCATAACGAACGCCTTCGATTTCAAAAATTTTGATTGAGCGTGTCGCACCAGCGGTAAAAAATCTCTCTTCTCCTCCGAGTGCAAAAAGTTTTGTTTTGTTTTGTCGATAGACTATTTTGTGCTGATGGATTACGACTGCTTGATTGACAAACTGCTCTTCTTTTTGCAAGATTAGCGTAAGTATCACAATTTGATCTTTGATTGCTTTTTTGAGACTTTTAAGGGCAAGAATAGAAAATTTTGCAACTGTATCCATTCGTTCATAATCAAATCCCGTTAAAACCACTTCGGGTGCAATGATCAACTTTTTGTCGTGGTGTTTTTCGATAAGTTCAAGTAGCAAATCAAGATTTTCTTGATAACGTCTATGCGTAGGCAACTGTAGCGTCACTGCTTGAATGTTTGATGCGTTTTCCATCTTTTGTGTCCCTAAAAGTCGTCCATATCTAAACTGCCTTTTGAGTAGTTTGTCACGTTGGATTCAAAAAAGTTGGTTTTTTGATCATTGAATTTTGAGAAGTTGTCCACCCATTTGATAGGATGCTCAACATTGTAGAGCTTTTTAAATCCTACGGCGTGTAGTCTTTGGTCTGCAAGATACTTGACGTACTGCTCGATAATTTTGTCGGTGAGTCCTAAAATCTGCCCCTGCGTGATATACGCACCCCATTCACTTTCAAGTTTTACCGCTGATTCAAACATCTTGTACACCTCTTCAATCAATTGAGTAGTAAACAATTCAGGACGTTCTTTTTTTGTTGCGTTTATCATATTTTGGAACATTAAAAGGTGTGTCACTTCGTCACGTTGAATGAATCGAATCATTTGAGCCGAACCCAACATTTTGTCCGAACGTGCAAGCGTGTAAATGTAAGCAAATCCACCATAGAAATAGATTCCTTCCAATATTTGATTGGCAAACATCGCCTTTAAAATAGTTGTATCGTTAGGGTCTTCTGATAGCTCTTCATAGACTTTAGCAATCGCATCATTTTTTCTTTTGAGCATCATATCTCTTCGCCACAACTCATAAATCTCTGCACTGTTTGTTGAGATACTGTCCACCATCACGGCGTAACTTTGAGAGTGTAACGCCTCTTCAAAAGCTTGTCTCACCAAAATGAGATTGACTTCAGGTGCAGTGATAAAAGGATTGATATTGTCGATGATGTTGTTTGTTTGGAGTGAGTCCATAAAGATGAGTTGGGCTAAAACCTTGTCGTAAGCGGTCTTTTCATCAGGAGTGAGGCGTTTGTAGTCGTTCACATCACGTGTCATATCCACCTCTTTGGGGAACCACGTATTGTTAAGCATCATCTCCCAAAGGTTGTACGCCCATTGATACTTGATGTCATTGAGTTCAAAGATTCCCGTAGGATTTCCACCAAAGATTTTTCGTTCTTTGGTTTTCTCTTTGGATTCTGGATTGTATATCTTTTTGCGTATCATTTTTGACCTTGGAGATTTTTTTGTTTGATATTGCACAACTTGAACTAATATTCTCCTTTAAATTACAAGAATACTTCATTAAACGATAAAGATACCAAATTTACACTTCAACAAATAATATCAAGTCAAAAAGAATAAGCCTTGATTCTGTGCGTTGGACTGGCGAGATTAAAAGTAAAACGCATATAATTGTGGTTATATTTTAAAAAAAGGCATAATTATGGCACAAGTCACTATATATATCGATAATGAATTAGAATCAAAAATTAAAAATATTGCACAGTCGCTTAATATTCCTATTGGCAACTATATTTCTATGATTTTAGAAAAAAGCATTACTGATCATTGGGGTTCAAGTATCAAAAAACTGCCTGGAAGCTGGAATGATTTTCCTACGGCTGAAGAGCTTAGAGAAAATAATCCTCAAGACATCACAAGAGAAGCGTTTTGATGTATATTTTGGACACCAACACTATTATCTATTTTTTTAAAGGCATAGGGGAGGTGTCTCAAAATCTTTTTTCTCATTCTCCAAAAATAATTCATGTCCCATCTGTTGTTGTTTACGAATTGGAAGTGGGTATCGCAAAATCCAGTAATCCACGAAAAAGAGAGGAGCAATTGGAGTTATTGTTGGAGCAAATACAGATTGTTGGTTTTTCCAAAAGAGAAGCAAAAGAGTCTGCATTGATTAGAGCCGATTTAGAAAAAAATGGTACGCCAATTGGGTCAATGGATATATTGATTGCGGGATGTGCAAAAGCCAACAATCTAACTTTGGTGACACATAACACAAAAGAGTTTTCAAGAGTCGAGGGATTGAGCATAATAGATTGGTTTTAGGTTAGGTGGAGTTTGAAGATGGCTTTACTCTTGCAAAAAAACTTCATTTTTCAAGACTCGCAGAGGATTTGTGCATTTTTTGTAAAAATGCGTAAAATTGGACTAAATTATACATTTTTTAGAGTAATTTTATAGCTTTTCTATTACACTCCATCTTATGACACAGATAGAACAAGAGAAACTTTTGACACTGCTTGGGATTGTTGGACCTTATCCTTCGACTACGCTACTGCACTTTGCGAATGACGATATACAAAGTTGCAAAACAATACACCGCTATTGCCAATCCAAAGGATATGGCTATCAGATCAATGTGGCAGATGAGATGTTTTATCACTCTTTGTTGGAGCATTTCAAAGAGGAAGCAGAGACGAAAGTAGTCTCTTTTGATATAGCACGTCCTCGATACTTAATTCAAGGCAAAAAATATGAGTTTGTTTTTGTGACTGCCCCTATTGAACCAAAGCAACGCAGTAGTTTTTTGGAAAAAACCTATGAGATTATCAGAAACTCTGGCAATATTTTGCTTTTTATTCCCAAAGAAGAGTATGCTCAAAAAGAGGAGTGGGTAGCACTTCTTGAGTCTTGTTACTTTGTGGCGACAAATATCATTGATGATCTTTTTGACTCTGTCGATGTAATTGTCTCAAAAAAAATGCACGGTTGGGGAAGTCGCTAAACTTTTATTATGAGAACTCCACAGGATCCATATCGATCTCAATTGCTCTACATTTGATGCTATGAAGTGCTTTAAGAAGTGGCACTCTATGCAAAGAGCGTAGCAAAATGTGATAGCGGTACTTATTGGCGATCCGTTCGATTGGAGCTTTGCCTTCGCCTACTATCTCTACCTCTTTAAATCGTTTGAGTTGCATTACTGTCTCTATCGTGATTTGATGTGCGATGTGTTCTTCTTTGTGGGAGATAAGAATCCTTGCAAGCGATACAAAAGGCGGATAGTGACCTACTCGTAAAAAATCCAACTCCTCTTTTAAAAAAAGCTCATAGTTGTTTTGATAACGTTCAAAAAGTTCTTGATTGGCACTTTGTGTTATTACTGTTGCACTTTTGGCTCGTCCACTTCGTCCTGCAATCTGAAAAAAGAGACTCACAGCTTTTTCTTTGGCACGATAATCAGCAAGTCCCAAAATATAATCGAGTCCCATAATAATCGCCAAAGTGATAGTCGCATAGTCGTGACCTTTGGAGAGCATTTGTGTGCCAAGAAGTAGTTGACTTTCGCCAGTATCAAACCGTTTGAGGGCTTTTTTGAGTTTGAGAGCAGTAGTGATACTGTCTCTATCAAACTTCTCTATTTGTAGATTTGGAATCTCATGATTTATTAGTTCAATCGCTTCTTGTGTGCCGATTCGTTCACACTGTAGTGGCGAATAACCACAATCAACACACTGTTCTCGTATCGCTTCGGTGTATTGGCAGTAGTGACATTTGAGTAAGCGATGGTTTCGATGGAGTGTCATTCCGACCGAACAGAAAGGACACTGATGAGTTTTGCCACACTTAGGACAGTAGAGATATTTGAAACTTCCACGAATAGGAAGAAAAAGCAATGACTGTTCACCGCGATTGTAGTTTTCACGAAGTGCCATCAAGATATAGTGTGTGATGGTGTTTCCGTCGATAAATCGATAACTTTTTTTGGTCTCTTTGTAGGGTTTTTCGAGTTTTACAACAGGATATTTATGATAGCTCACTGTACTTGGTGTGGCGGAGGCGAGTATTACTTTGGCATTATATTTTTGTCCTATAAATATCGCCATATCACGAGCGTGATAGCGAGGACGTGTCATTGCCTTGTAGCTGTCATCGTGTTCTTCATCCACGATAATCAATCCAATATCAAGAAGTGGCACAAAAAGTGCTGACCTTGCGCCTGCGATGATACGCACTTCGCCACGATAAATCCGATCTAAAATCTTGACTTTTTGTGGTTTGGTGAGTTTGGAGTGCCACATTGCGACGGTATCGCCAAATACTTTGGTGAGTCTTTGTTCCATTTGAGGTGTGAGCGAAATTTCGGGCAAAAGAAAAATAGCACTCTTTCCATCTTGAAGCACATTTCCCATCAATGAGATAAAAATCTCCGTTTTTCCCGAACCTGTCACACCAAAAAGCAATGCTCTCTCCAAAGAGAGGAGTTGCTCATAGGCATTTTGCTGGTTTTGGCTCAATGTAGGAAGCGAAATAGATGAGACATTGGAGCGTTTTGTCTCTTCTAAATGTCGAAAAGGTACAAAAAGAGAGATAGCCTCAGAGAGTGAAGAGAAGTAGTACTCACTGATAAATTTGGCGATTTCGATTTGAGCAGAAGTGTAATATCGATCTGTGATGGTGTCGATTGCGACTGTATCAAAAACTGGTTTTTCTGTCTGTTGAAAAATCATCGCTTCTTTAAGCGTCGATTTGAGTGCTACTTGCACGATTGTCCCAACTGAAATAGGTTTTTGACTATGATAAGTGAGGTGCGGTGCGGAGGATCGTAAAAGTATAATGGTGTAGTGATATATAATGTATTCCTTTGGTTGGATAGGAATGGGAGAATTTTATTTTTAACCCAACTTCATCATTTTTTTCCAAGAAAGCCTATCCTGTAAGCCTTTGAAACTTCCTTTAAAAATAACCTGTACCACATCTTCTAAAATTACATATAAACTGTAGTTCTTTTACCTGCTTTATAGTTGATATTTAAAATATGGGAACCTCTAAAAACATAGATTGCTTCACTT
>DYPM01000018.1:0-14499 GCA_020719895.1 Sulfurovum sp.
ATTCTTTTATTAGAGTTCTTGCAGAACTCAAAATAACGCCTAATGAACGTTATGGATTGTCTTCGTGCATGAGGACTCACGCACTTCGTGCTTGGACTTCTTGCTTTACAAGAAGTCTATTTGATTACCGTAAAGTTACTGTCGATAGTTGTATTTTTTTCGACAAGCTTGGTTGTGTTGGTTGGTTTGGTTGTGTTGCTTTCTGTTGCCATTGTTGTTTTAGAACGAACATTCTCTTCGATGTTTTTTGCAATCACTGCACCAACACCTTTCACGCGAGATGCTACATCCTCAATAGAAGTGAATTTCGCTTTTGTTCTCTCTGCGATAATCGCTTCGGCTTTTTTTTCGCCGATTCCTTTGATCGCCATCAAATCGTCTTTGGACGCACTATTGAGTTCATCTACGCTCATACCAAAAAGCATAGAAACAGCCAAAAATACAGTTGCAATGATTTTTTTTACCATTGAAGCCTCCCGAAAAATTAAAATATCTACCTCGCAATTTTGCAAAATAGCGACTTTATTTTATCATACTTTTTGTTCAAACTCTGGGACAATAGCTTGGAGTGCGATTACTTTATCTTCAGCCTCAAGCACTCTATCGATATCAATATTGAGTTTATCAATATCATAATAGGTAGAACGTGCAATAAAAATCGAACTGTATTGAGTCTTCTGCTCACTCTCATCAAGCAACAACTCTTCATAGAGTTTCTCTCCTGCACGAAGTCCGCTAAAAACAATCTCCACCTCATCTTCTTTGCCATAAAGTCGAATCATCTGTCGTGCCAAATCAACAATACGAATCGGCTCTCCCATATCAAGAATAAAAAGCTCTCCTCCTTGAGCAATAGCGGCTGCTTGAAGTACCAATTGACACGCTTCAGGAATAAGCATAAAGTAACGCGTGATTTGAGGATGTGTCACAGTCACAGCTCCGCCTGCTTCGATTTGAGCTTTAAACTTTGGTATCACCGAACCGCTTGATCCAAGTACATTTCCAAATCGCACCACTACAATCTCTGTATTATGCGAGACAACATTGCCTGCGTATAGCTCTACTACACGTTTGGTTGCACCCATTATGTTTGTCGGACGTACTGCTTTATCGGTTGATATAATCACCACTTTTTGTACACCATATTGGATACTTACATCAATCACATTTTTGCTTCCGAGTATATTGTTTCGTACTGCTACTTCTTGATTTTCTTCACAAAGTGGCACGTGCTTATAGGCTGCGGCATGGATGACAATATCAGGTTTAAATTTTTCAAACACCTTCCGTAGACGCTCTCTATCAACAATATCGAGTAGTATTGCAGTCGCATTGGGAAGTTTTTCTTTGATCTGATAGAGATTGTACTCCGCATGATCAACCAATATAAGCATAGAAGCACCAAAGCTATGACACTGCAATGCGATTTCCGAACCAATACTTCCGCCCGCACCAGTGATTAGCACCGATTTTTGAGCAATAAATTTTTGAATCGTCTCTTTGTCAAGATCTTTAGGGTGACGTGCCAAAAGATCTTCTATCGAGAGATCTTCAAGACGTTCATTTTTGGATCCTAACAACTTCACTTGTTTAATCTCATAAATATTGAGTGCATTGAGACGTGCAGTAATCGCTTGCAAATGTTTTGTC
Organism: Sulfurovum sp.; assembly: GCA_020719895.1. Classification (GTDB taxonomy): domain Bacteria; phylum Campylobacterota; class Campylobacteria; order Campylobacterales; family Sulfurovaceae; genus Sulfurovum. The sequence continues at coordinate 1,651 of DYPM01000018.1, forward strand.
GTAAGAGAATCTACGATAATGACAGCTTCAATCTCTTTTTTTCTCACCACCTCTTCGAGTTCTTCCTCGCCATATACTTTAAGATTTTGGATATAAGCTCCAACCGAAGGGTACTCTTTTGGCAAACAAGCAATAATCGCTACTGGATAATAAGAGATCTCTCCATTGAGTGCACTTTGTATAATAGTTTTGGTTTTGGTCTCTACGCCAATAATGAGCGTTGGTTTCATATTTACGCCATGATACCTCTCTCCAATCACGCGTTTCAATCCACGAAGTCCTCCGATAAAAAAGAGCGACAATACAAAATCAATCACAATCACCGAACGAGGAAAAGGCTCAAACAAAGGCTCAAACGCAACATAAAGCAGTGCAAAAATCCCATAAGCAAAAAAATGGCTACGAATGATATTTTTAGCATCATAAACACCAAAAAAACGCCATACCAATTTGTAAAGATGAAATAGAGAGAAAAAAAGAATCTTTAAACCCAAAAGAATAAAAAAAACATACGCAAAAGAGTGCAAAAAATCTTCGGGTACCTTAAAATTAAACCGCAAATTGTATGCTAAAAAAAGACTTAAAAGCGAAAGAAGAGTATCAAACGCAAGAAAAAAAAGCTTGCGCTTGAATGAAGTAGGACGCAACAGTCCAATCATCCAATCACACTCTCTATCACATCACACACATGTGAGAGATCCTCATCGCTCATGGCACTTCCACTTGGCAGACAGATTCCACGCTCAAAACAATATTGAGAGACTCCATTTTCCATCACGGCGACATCTTTAAACAACGGCTGAAGGTGCATCGGCTTCCAAAGTGGTCTGCTTTCAATATTGACTGCTTCAAGTGCTTCTATCACTTTTTGAGGTTCGTTCACATCAAACATCAACGCACTCAACCATCGACTCGCACGACTTCCTTTAATCTCTGGCATAAATGTCACTTCATCGTATTTGGAAAGTCTTTTTTGATAAAAATCCGAAATCTCTCGTCTTCGTGCGACACGCTCTTCTATCACTTCCATCTGTGCTACACCAATTGCTGCTAATACATTGCTCATGCGATAGTTATATCCATAAGTCTCATGTTCATAATGAAATGCATCTTCACGTGCTTGTGTTGCAAAAAATCGTGCTTTTTCAATCCACGTTTCATTTTCGCTCACCAACATTCCGCCACCACTTGTCGTCAAAATCTTATTCCCATTAAAAGAATAGACTCCCATATCTCCAAATATTCCTGTATGCTTTTCATTCAATGTCGCTCCCAAACTCTCCGCGGCATCTTCTATCAGATAGACTCCATACGTTTTACAAATCTCTGCAATTTTATCAATCTGTGCTACTTGCCCAAAAAGATGTGTGACAATCGCTACTTTTGGTTGATGAAGTTTGATCGCTTGCTCCATCAATGCAGGATCAATTTGCCATGTTTCATTACTGTCCACAAATACAGGAGTTGCACCTTGATAGAGAATCGGCGTCACTGAACCGATAAAAGTAAAAGTTGATGCCAACACTTTATCGCCAACACCAACGCCCAAAACACGCAATGCCAAATGAATTGCCGCTGTTCCTGTAGTGGTCGCTACGGCATGCTTGGCTCCCGTATAAGTTTTGATACTCTCTTCAAAACGATCCACAAACACTCCAAGTGGTGCAATATAGTTGCTCTCAAATACCTCAGTGATATAAGCTTGCTCTTTACCGCTCATATGTGGCGGACTTAAAAATATTCTTCTATTCATGCTCTATTCCTTTCAAAATATCTATAATCTCTTTTTTTTGAGTCGCTTCATAATTGGTATTGTTTGTATCATTTTTATATACCCCTATAGGATTTTTATATCGAATACCAATCCAATTCAACGCCTTGGGTGCAATAAAATCTTTTCTAGGATTGTCTGAAATATAAATAAATTGTGTCTCCTTTTTAAAGTGTTGCATCACCATCTCGTAAGCTCTGTTTTCAGGCTTATGTGTGTGATAAAAGTCAGTAAATAGCGGATAGGAAATATAACAATCAAGTCCTAATTGTTTAAATTTATTCTGTTGCATAATATAATGTCCATCACTAATAAGTGCCGTTGCGTACCTTTGGGCAAACTCCAAAAGCACTACACTCTCTTGCGAAAGAGAGATAGAAGGCTGATGAAATCGATAAATCTCAATCAGTTTTTGAAGCGGTATCTTTAGCTTGTAGTGTGAGATTAAACGGTCAAACACTTTACCGCTTCCCTCTTGTATAAAAACATCAAACATAAAATCATAATAGATTGGATTTTGTAGATACTTTGACACCTCACGAAATCCGCTCTTGACAAAATCAATCTCATCATAAAGTGTGTCGTCCAAATCAAAGACTAAAACCATCAACAATCACCTCAGCATCGTAACGCAACATCAACGTTTTATCACGCCAACCATCTTCAAACGACAAAATCTCACCCATAAAGTCTCGAATAAGATAATCAGCAAAATTTGCTCCAGCGTGGTAACTTAGCGGATATCCGCCACCAAATCGTGGATTGATCTCGATAAACACAATGCGATCTTTACTCTTAAAAAGCTGAATCGTAATACATCCATAAGCACCTTCAAGGCACGCACAGAGTCGCTTTATCTCATCAATAATTTTTTGATCTTTCACCGTCAATGCTTTACTCACCTCTCCAGCACGCACCTCAAGACGTTGTCTTGGCACAATCGCAATTACCTCGTTTTTGGTGTCGATAAAAACATCAATCGTAAACTCATCGCCTCGAATAAACTCTTGAAACACATAGTTTTTATCGTACCTCAATACCATCGCCTCTTCTAAAGTATAAACAATCTTTGCACCCACAGAACATGAGGAGTTGTTGAGTTTGGCAAAAATAGGATAGTCACAATAGCTGATATTGTCAATACTTCGTGGCGTATCAAAACCGTACTCTACAAAAAAACGCTCTGTAGTGCTTTTGAGATAAAACGTTTCGCACACATTAAGCGAAGAGACTGCGATAAAAATCCCAACTTCCCAAAACTCCTCTTTTGCTTTTGCCAAAAGATGAAGTTCAGTATCAATCGTCGGGACAACAATGGAGATATTTTTTTCAAGACAATAACTTTTGAGGATATTCATATAAGTTTTATCATTTACCCTTGGCACTGCTAAAAAACCGTCTGATATTTGACACGCAGCACTTAGGTGTGGTTTGAGATCGGTAGTGTAAACCTTTGCCTTAGGATTGAACCGCTTAAGGGCTTCTTGAAAATTTCTAACCAAGCTTACGCGTCGTCCAACACTTGTAATAAGAATATTGTTTATCATTTTTCGCTTCCTCGAAACTTCTCCATCGTCGCATGTGTATTTGCACTAATGTCACTTCTTTGGATCACTTTCAAAAACGTCATCCAAAGTATTTTCATATCCAAAGCAAAAGATCGATTTTCTACATACCACACGTCGTGTTCAAACTTCTCTTCCCACGAGATTGCGTTGCGTCCATTCACTTGTGCCCAACCTGTGATACCAGGTTTGACTTCGTGTCGTTTTTTTTGTACCTCGTTATATAACGACAGATATTCAACCAAAAGCGGACGAGGTCCTACAAAACTCATCTCACCTCTAAGCACATTTAAAAGTTGTGGCAACTCATCTAAACTTGCACTTCGTATCCACTTCCCAATCCCCTTGAGTCTCATTTCGTCAGGAAGAAGTTCCCCTTTTTCATCTTTTTCAAGTGTCATAGTACGAAACTTGTAAATTTCAAAAATTGCTTCATTGAGTCCTGGGCGTTTTTGAGCAAAAAGTATCGGCAAACCCATCTTGAACCAAACAAGCAACGCCACGATTGCCAAAAGAGGTAAAAAAAGTACCAACAACACAAAAGCAAATACAATATCAAAAACCCGTTTCATTACAATTAGATTTTGAGTTTGTAGATTTTGGTCATTGAATCAAGAATCACAGGTTCATACAGCTTAGGATCATAGCTCTCAAGTACAAAAAGCTGTATATAGCTTGACTTCAACATATCATCATTGACCACCAACATCGCTCCGTAACTCTCCATAAAAATCAATGAAAGTGTCGCGTTGCGATTGAGGAGCTGTTTTTCTGCGATGATAGTTTTACCATTTTCGACTTTGGTCATTATAAAATATTTGATAGGCGAGGTTTGCCCTTGTCCAAATGATATCTCGTTGGTGTGAGCATCAAATGTAATGCCTCTTCCCAAATCAAGAACGCCATTGTTATTACCATAGATTCCACCTTTGAAAAAGAACATATTTTTTTTCTCTTTGCCTGTATGAAGATCAAGATTGGAGAAGAGTGCTACTGTAGGAAAAATATCCATCATACGATAGGGCAAATAGAGATAAATATCTCGTGTTTTAACAGGAAGTGCGATAGGGGTTTCAAGAGAAGATAAAAAATGGTTGGCATCTTTAAATCCATAGTCAAGCGTCATCTGCTCTGTGTTGCTACTTGCCATTTTTTGACTGCCATTACTCTCTGCTAATTTAAATCGCTTTTCTGTGTACTCCACCTCTAAGCGTGCCATATTTGCAGCTGTTTGTTGCGGTGAAGTCAATACAAAACTTGGTGCGAAGTTTACATCGCCTGTATGTTTTCCACCATCAACCAATACTTTTACATCACTGTAATATCGAATCGGATAACCATAATCCCACCACGTCACTACATAATCTTCACGCGTGGCAATCTTGTGAAATTTCTCCAAAGTTTCTACTTCTTGACGGTCAAACACCGTCGGCACTTTATACTCTTGGATATGAACTATATTAGGATAGAGTGCCAAAGCAGTCAAAAGCGTCACAATCAAATAAAAACCCAACTCTTGACGTTTTAGCTGTGTATCTGAAATCATTTTTGCAACTTCCACAATCACATATCCAAGCCCCAATGCCATCGCAGGAACTGCATAGACTGTAAATCGAAGTCCACCACCATCAATCACACCTGGAATTCCATACGCCATAAATCCAAGCCCAACCATCGGTAGTGCCAACCACATCGCACGATGATTCCACGCAAACCACACATATCCAGCCACTGCAACCACAAAGCTCACTATATGACCACTGATACGCTCGGCAAAAGTTTCAAAAGGTATCTCTCCAGCTTCTCGTACTGTTTGAGCGACATTAAAAAACTGAAGTCGTAATCCCTCTCCTATAGTCGAAGTGGTTTCTCTAAAAATATAACCTTTCACTAAAGCCATCACAGGATTTATCCCACCTGTTATCAAAAAAGTCATAAACGCTCCACCAAGCAGTGCGTAGAGATATTTGAGTGGCAACTCCATACGAGCCACAAAGTAGATACCAATCACCAACGCAAAACGCATCTCCATAGAAAGATATACCATTGCCAAAAGAATCGTTGCAAGAAGTTTGAGTTCATAGCGAATCTCCTCTTTTTTGACAAACTGATAAAGAGTATAAAGAGCAACTACGGCAAAAAAAGCAAGATCAAGAGCATAACTTTGTTCATACCACCATCGATAGGTGATAATCTCAAATCCTACAAACAAAAGATATTTTGGCTCTTTCATACGAACCGCCCATATCAAAGACCACAGCAAAAAAGCAGGAAAAACAATCGTGAGCATATCCGTATCATAATATCCCACCATCGTACGGTTGTAATAGCTCACCGCAATAGAACCAATAAGTGAAGCAATAAAACCTATCTCAAGCGTATGAAACGAACGTGCAATCAAAATAATCGGAATGACAATCAAAGACCCCAAAAATGCAGGCATATAAAAGATCAATGTCTCAAAAGAAATAGGAAGGATTTGTGACAAAAATGCAGTGAGCTGCGAAGCGGCATAATCGACAGGAGAGAGGTCGTTTGGCTCATGAGAACCAGCAAGAATATCTCTTGCTCCCTCCGCCCAAAAGTATCCATCGTTGGTGTTGATCATAAACTCGTTGTTATATTTAAAGCTCTCTTGATCACTAAACTGAACAACCCATATCATTCTTACAGCAAAGCTAAAGATAAATGCCACCACAATCAAAAGTAGTGTTTTTTGGTTTTCGCTCAAACTTGCCATTTTGATCTGCTTCTTATTAGACTCTATCACTATGTGCCATCCTTTTGTATTTTTGGAAAGAATGATACTCAAATAGTACTAAGAGCCGTTTGAGGCAGGATTTTTAGTGATTATAGTGATATATTTTTCCGCCAACTTATCTCGATCAAAATGTACTTTGACATGCCTGTAGCCATTTTCTCCCAAACTTTTTAACTCCTCTTTGCTTGTTTGAAGCATCTTCTCTACAGCACGTTTAAACGCTTCGACATCTTCAGGTGGTGCATAAAGACCGCAATTTGCCTCCTCTACAAGAGTTCGTGTAATGCCATCAATCGTCACCAATACAGGCTTTTTGCAACTCATATAGTCAAAAACTTTATTTGGATAGACTGTTTTAAAGGTGTCGGTTTTTTTGAGAATCGCCATACAAATATCGCTTGCATAGATATAGTCTGCCACTTCATGTTTAGGAACAGAATCGATAAACTCAAGGTTGGTTAGTGCGTATCGTTTTGCTTGCTCTTGAAGGGCTTTTTTTTGCATTCCATCGCCGATAAGCACAAAGTGTATTTTTAGATTTCCTCTTAACGTATACGCCACTTCAACGACTTGCATCAGATCATTTGCGACACCGTGTGCACCAAGGTAAGTGAAGAGTTTTTTATCACTCCATTGATGCTTTTGGCGTATCTGTTCTGCATGATGGGGTTTGTCCATAATAGAGAAATCTGCTCCGTTGGTGATCACTTCAATCTTATCGCCAAAGTTTGGATAACGCACTATGATATTTTCTTTAAATGCAGGGGTTAAGACTACGATTGTTTGAGCATCTTTGTAGAGTTTGTACTCCAATCGATAAAGAATTTTAAGCAAAAAACGGTTCGTAAGGACACCTGTAGCCACTGCTGATTCAGGCCACAAATCTCGCACTTCAACGATAAACGGTACTTTTTTGATACGTGAAGCGATGATTGCTGAAACACCTACAAAAATCGAAGGCGAAGTGACAAGATAAAGATCAGGTTTAGGCAGTCGCAATGCCATTACAAGCGAAGAGAGCATATAAGAAAGATAGCCCAAGATACGCCCAAAAAAATTGGCATTATAACCGCTATAGGTCCATGTGCGATAGAGTGTTACGCCCTCTTCTACCGCCTCTTTGTTGCACCATCGATTGGGAAGAATCCTTTTGCCTGTCGCATAATGGACATTTCCTGCAATCACATCAGTACAAATAGTTGCTTTGTTATAAAAAAATGAACTTAGTTCATTCCATCTTGAACCTCCTGAATCATTTTGTCCTAAAAAATATTGATGAAACAGTACTATTCGCATCGCCTACTCCTCAAACTCCATCGTGGTGGTGATCACTACATCACTCTCACTCTCGCACACAAACACAATCCGCTTGCCTATTTTATAGCTGTTGTAGTAGTCAGAGATATAACTCTCTTCGATACGATAGGCTACAGTAGAGGAGAGAACACATCTACCGACTCTCACACTTCTATCATCAATCTCCACCACTTCATGAAGTGTATTCCAATATTGCTCTACGCTTGTCATTTTGACAATAGAAGAGAGACGGTCATTGACAACAATCTGCTCTTTGTTTAGCATAATATCTCTATTGTGGACAATGCCAAATTGTTTGTGATAAGCATAGTTCTCACCCAAAAAATGGGCTTCATCAAATGCACTACAGAGTGCTTGTGTCCAATTGGTGTAACCGAAATTCAACGCCGACTCCATTTGATTGGCACCATTAATACCAATTGTATTGTGTCCTTTTACGCCCGTAAAATGCTCTTTGAACGCTTTGTTAGTATTGTAAGAAAAAGAACCTGTATCACAAAAAATATTTTCGCCCTTATACCACACATCAAGATGAAACATATCGTTTTGAGCAGGTCTATGGCGGTAAGTGTGGCACCGAATAAAGGCAAAAATATTCTCATTTTTGAGGATATAGTATCCGCCATCTTCAAATGCCCTCTTGGTTTCAATCTCCATTACTCCAGCAGAAGTCAATCCAAAAAAATCGGCTATTGCGGTATGTCCTTCAAAAAGCTGTTTACCACTGTTGAGTATCGATGCAAAATTAAGACTGCTACGAAAATCACGATAATCATCACCGCTTAAAGGAAAAAGATTGACGCCATCATTAGAGCCGTAGTTGGGAAGCCAACCGTTGGGTTGCACAAACGCACTCAAAAACTTCATCATTTTTTGATGTCTTGTCCTCAGCGTCATCGGAAGATCAACCTCTTTTTTTTTGGCTATAACACTCACCAAAGAAAGAAGATCAAGCACCAATCGTTGATAGGTAAAAGAGTGCTGTATATAAGATCCATCATTATAGATTTGGTAAGTACTCTCCTCCAAAAGAGAGGACATTCCTTTTTCTCTCCACCGCTCTGACTCTTTGAACTGCTCAAAAAGCATTCCACCAATCCACAATCCTACCGATTCGCTAATGGAGTGATTATTCTTGACTGACTTTGCCGAATAGTCGATATTGGCTTCGATACGAAGAAGTGAAGTGTAGATATTTTTTATCATAAAAGCTTTGGATTTTTGAAAGAAAAAATCACCAAAATACTCCATGGCAATCACCCAAGCAAAAACACGAAAACCAATCTCCTGCCCACACTTATAATGCACTCCATTTGGATAACTATTGTTTGAAATCCAATGCAAAATCTGCATCACCAATCTTTTGGCGTAGTGTCTTTTTTGGGTGATAGCGTACGCATGAATAAAGTAAAAGACATGAGGAAACCTCGAAGCCTCCCAAATGAGTTTGATATCGCCATACTCTCCAAAATCAGGCAAACGGTTCCAAGAGAGTCTATTGCTTGCTTTTATTTTGGTGATAGGATTTGTATGCCACGCGATTTGACGCTCTTTGGAGTAGTCCAAAAAAAGATGCGAAAAAGCAAATATTTTCCCTTCCAATGCCTCGTCTGCTTTTTGGATAAAAGTACTCTCTTTTTGGAATGCAGGATTGATTAACCCAATGGGATGATAAAAAAATAGCTCTTTTTTTGTGGATGCAACAGTTTTTAGAATCTCTCGATTGAGACGATCAAAATAACCCGTACGCTTACGAAACTCATAACGAATACGGAATAAAAACCATTCCATTCCCATATATTTCACATAACTATAAATCGCTTTGAGTTTCTGTAGCTTTTGCATTTTGTTTTATCCTTTGATTTTGCTATTTCTCTTCGTCTCTTCTTGCATCATACACAAACCAGCCAACGCCAACAATCGTCACCAACGCAATAAATCCCAACATAAATAGCTCTAATGTAGTCATCTCATTTCCTTTTTTATCTGATGTTACACGCTTTTAACAAACAAGTTCGTTAAAAGGTGGCAGAGACAATTTTGTCCCTACAACCCCCTAAAAGCTACGAAAAACAAGTTTTTTGAGAGGCTAAAGTATCTGCTCTCGAAGCTGTCCGCACGCTGCTGAAATATCAAGCCCTTTGGACTCGCGAATCGTACACAATTGTCCACGTTTGATGAGATACTCTTGAAATGCAATCATATCTTTCTCTTCTGGTCTTTGAAACTGCGTACCGCCGTATGGATTGAAATAGATAAGATTGACTTTGGCTTTGATACCATCAAGAAGACTCAAAAGCTTTTTTGCTGCAACAACATCATCATTTACATCTTTGATCATCAGATACTCAAACATCACTTTTTTACGTGTATTGACAGGAAAGTTTTTGATTGCGTTTATAATGGACTCGATATTGTACGCTCTGTTGATAGGCATCAATTTCTCCCTAAGTGCATCATCGACTGCGTGAAGTGAAATCGCCAAGTTTACGCCTAATTCCATTTTTCCAAGCTTCTCGATTTTTGTACTCAAACCCGAAGTGGAGATGGTTTGTCGGCTTGGAGAGATTGCCATGCCGTCAAGATCAGCAAATATTTTAACCGCTTGTACGACCTCAGAAAGATTATCCAACGGCTCTCCCATTCCCATATAGACCAAATTGACACGACGGTTTGCATCAATGCTATTCTCTTTTTTGATAAGTCTCACCTGCTCTACAATTTCACCCGCACTCAAGTTACGCACAAATCCACCTTTAGCAGTGAGACAAAACGCACATCCGACTTTGCATCCGACTTGTGAAGAGATACAAACAGTGTAACGTTCGTGATGCTTGAGCGAACCATCTTCGTGATACTCTTTCTCTTTCATCAAAAGCAACACCGCTTCGATAGTGTGACCGTCATGCAACTCAAAAAGATATTTGCGGCTTCCGTCTTTTGAGTTTTGCACCACAACGATTTTGAGTGGCGTAAGAATATACTCTGCTTCAAGTTGCTCTCGTATCTCTTTTGGGATATTTTTCATCTGTTCAAAACTATCGACATAATGATGATAAAGCCAAGTGTAGATCTGTTTGGCACGAAACGCGGGCTTGATGATCGTTGCGATCTCTTCTTTGGTAAGATTTTCTAATGGTTGTTTCATAGGAGATTAATTGCTTTCTGTTTGATATAGTCGGTGAGTTTTAGCATCGCTTCTCTGTGGTTTTTTTTAAAATATTCGTGTGCATTTTCATCACAATAGTTTGTCACCACAAAAATACCTTTGGCAGGAATACCAAATCTCTTCGCGACTTTTAATACCGAATAAAACTCCATATTCTCAAGGTCAATCTCTCGCTCTATATATTTGTAAGCAATTATTTTATTGGTTGTAATATAGTTCGAGGAGTTTATGAGTGTTTCACGTGAAACTGAATCAAAAGACGAAACAGCGTTTTCAATGGGAGAATAAGCGTTTCCTTCTACAAAACTATTTTCGATATTGTATGCACTGCAAGACTCAATAATCTCAAAAAGAGAGATACGTCCATAACTTCCAGCACTCCCAATAAAAATCAACTCTTTTGGTTTTTGTTGCAAACAAAGCATTGTAAGCTCTATCGCCACATCCACGAGTCCTATTCCAACAGGAGTGGCAAAACCAAAGCTTTCCATCTTGCCAGCACAAATAATCACTGCAATCTCACTGGAATATGTTTGGATTTGAGATAACGCTTGAGTTCCAAAATATCAATCTCTCTAAAATGAAAAATGGAAGCCGCCAAAGCCGCGTCAGCATGACCAAACGTAAACGCCTCTTCGATATGACGCATTGTACCCGCGCCGCCCGAAGCGATGACTGGGATATTGACAAGATCTGAAATGCTTCTATTGAGATCATTATCAAATCCCTCTTTTGTACCATCAGCGTCCATAGAGGTGACAAGCAACTCTCCCGCACCTCTTTGACAGGCTTCTTTTGCCCACGCAACTGCATCAATTCCCGTATCATTTCTTCCGCCATGCGTAAAGATATGCCACTCGTTTGGTGCAACTTTTTTTGCATCAATCGCCACCACAATACACTGTGAGCCAAAACGCTTCGCTCCCTCTTCGATAAAAGAGGGACGCTTAATCGCCGCAGAGTTAATGCTCACTTTATCACAACCAACACTGAGAAGATTGTAGATATCTTGAAGCTCTCGAATTCCGCCTCCAACAGTCAGTGGAATAAATACCTCTTTGGCTACTTCTCTCACAACATCAACAATCGTATCTCTTCCCTCATGACTCGCACCAATATCCAAAAAAGTAATCTCATCGGCACCTTCTTGGTTGTATCTTCTCGCTACTTCGACTGGATCACCTGCGTCTCTAAGACCAACAAAATTCACACCCTTAACGACACGACCGTCATTCACGTCAAGACAAGGAATGATACGTTTTGCAAAATAATCCATCAAAAAAACCTAAAATTTATAAAATATGATAAAATTATATCGAAACTTCTTCCTAATCTATGGGAGTGGCAAGGAAGATTAGAGTATGATACCAAACGATTTAACGAAATTTGCCGAAAAAAAATTTGGACAAAACTTCCTTAAAGATAATCACTACATTGATAAAATCATCCAATCGATGTCCAATGAAAACCTTAGAGTTGCAGAAATTGGACCTGGATTAGGTGATTTAACCAAAGCGCTTGTAAAAGCACGAAGTGTCACAGCATTTGAGGTTGATAAAAGGTTATGCGAATATCTCGCGGCAACGTTTCAAGACGCCATCCACGCAGGAGTTCTTGAACTACGTTGCGGTGATGTGCTTGAGCATTGGGAGTCAGGCAATCTATTGAGTGAATCGTATCACTTGATAGCCAATCTGCCCTACTATATAGCCACCAATATTATTTTAAAAGCATTCAAAGATGAACAGTGCCAATCTATATTGGTCATGGTTCAAAAAGAGGTTGCACAGAAGTTTGTAGCCAAGCCGGGAGAAAAAGCGTTTTCTGCACTTTCGGTATTGGCTCAAAGTGTAGGAGAAGCAAAGATCTGCTTTGAGGTAGAACCCAAAGCATTTATTCCACCGCCAAATGTCACCTCTGCTGTACTTTTAATCAAGAAAAACTGTTCAAGAGAAGATGAGATTTTTGAGATGTTTCTACGTATTGCGTTTGGACAACCTCGAAAAAAGCTCTCCAAAAATCTTGAATCTACTTTTCCTAAAACATTGGTAGCTATAGCTTTTGATACATTAAAGGTAGATTCAAATCTACGCCCTCATCAAGTTGCGACATCAACATACCATCACTTATATAATGTATTGAAGGATAATTTAGATGAACGAAAATCAAGCCAGCGAAAGCCAAAGGCAAGAAAACCATAAACAAGAAAACCACAAACAAGAAAATCACAACCAAAAAGATAGAAGACCCAACCCTCACAGACAAA
>DYPM01000018.1:14599-19900 GCA_020719895.1 Sulfurovum sp.
AACCAAAAAGATAGAAGACCCAACCCTCACAGACAAAATAACAGACCATACAATCCCAACAGAAAGCCAGTCGAAAAAGATGGCGGCGAAAAACAAAACGAACACTCCAATCAACCACGAGCAGAAAGACCAAACAATAAAAATAGAAACCATCACAATCATCCAAACAATAGACCAAAAAACGATACCCAACAACACACATCACACAACGCATCATCGCTAAACAACACATCACCAAACACCTCAAACAACACAAATGAAAAAAGACCAAACGACAACAACAAAAATCGACTAAAACGAAAAATTCCCACTTCAGTAAGTCCTGATATGAGAGCTTCCATCGAAGAAAATATGGAAGCACAAGAAGCACGAATGCAACCATGGAGACAAATCGATACCAATATCAAAGAGAAGATTCGATTCACACCACTTGGCGGATTGGGTGAGATTGGTGGCAATATGGCTGTTTTGGAGACCGAAACCACTGCGATAGTGATTGATGTTGGTATGAGTTTTCCTGATGAAACAATGCATGGTGTGGATATTTTGATTCCTGATTTTAGTTATCTTGAAACTATCAAAGATAAAATTAAAGCCATTATCATCACTCATGGCCATGAGGATCATATTGGAGCTGTGCCGTACCTTTTTAAAGATTTTAAATTTCCTATCTATGCTACGCCGTTAGCATTAGCGATGATCGAAAACAAATTCAACGAACATCATCTCAAGGCCGACACAAGCTATTTTCGCTATGTCACCAAACGCAAACAGTATCAAATTGGAGATATGAAAATCGAATGGATGCATATGACTCACTCCATTATTGATGCCTGCTCGCTCGCTATCGAAACGCCTGCTGGGATTATCATTCATACTGCTGATTTCAAAATTGATCATACGCCAATAGATGGCTTCACCGCCGATCTTAGACGATACGCTCACTACGGTGAAAGGGGAGTGTTGTGTCTCTTCTCCGACTCTACAAACTCTCACAATCAAGGTTTCACCAAAAGTGAAAAAGTTGTCGGAGGTACATTTGATGCTCTTTTTGATCTTGCAAAAGGACGTATTATCATGTCCACTTTCTCATCAAATGTACACCGAATCTATCAAGCGATGGAGCGAGCCGTAGAGTATGGTCGCAAAATTTGTGTTATCGGAAGATCTATGGAACGAAATGTCGAAACTACGCGTACATTGGGATATGTAGATATTGATGATGCACACTTTATCGAAGTACATGAAGTAGCAAAATATCCAGATGAAGAGATTTTGATAGTCACCACAGGCTCACAAGGTGAAACTATGGCAGCACTCAATCGCATGGCAACGGATGAACATCGTCATATCAAACTCAAACCAACCGATACAGTCATCATCTCTGCGTCAGCGATTCCAGGGAACGAATCATCAGTCTCTTCTTTGATGAACAAACTAATGAAAATAGGAGTTACCGTACGCTACAAAGAGTTTGGAGATATTCATGTCTCAGGTCACGCTGCTCAAGAGGAGCAAAAGCTCATTCTTAGATTGATTCAACCTAAGTTTTTCTTGCCTGTACACGGAGAGTATAACCACCTCTCAAGGCACGCCAAAACTGCAATAGAGTGCGGAGTAGATGAACGCAATATTTTATTGATGAGCGATGGAGACCAAATCGAAATCACTCCAAAATATCTCAAAAAAGTCAAAACTGTCAAAAGTGGAAAAACCTATATCGACAACCAAAACAATATTCAAATCGACGACGACGTAGTAATTGATCGACAAAAACTCGCAGGAGATGGCATTATCAATGTAGCAGCACAAATCTCGCAAGAGAATCAAAAAGTTATTGGCAAACCCATCATCACTACCCACGGTATCGTACCAGACAAAGAGGACAAAAAGTTCCAAAAAGAGATTGAGACACTGATAGAAACATTGCTTTTAAGTATGAAACCCGAATCGCTCAAAAACCATAAAGATATCGAAAACGATATCCGCAATGCAATCCGAAAACATGTCATTCGCACCAAAAAACGATATCCATTGATCATCCCAACGATTTTTATCGTATAGATCCAATGGCTATGCTAAAAAGAGTTCACTCTATTCACAGGTTATTCACATGGATTTGATATCTATCGCACAAGAGACGTTTCGTATCGAAGCCGATGCACTTCTCAAGGCATCTGAACGACTTGATCACAACTTTATAGATGCGATTGAGTTGATTTTCAGTACCAAAGGGAAATTGATCATCACAGGTGTCGGCAAATCAGGTTTGGTTGGAGCCAAAATGGCTGCGACTTTTGCAAGCACTGGTACTTCAAGTTTCTTTTTGCATCCCACTGAAGCACTTCACGGTGATTTGGGAATGATTAGCAAAGGCGATACGCTTTTGGCGATTAGCAACAGTGGCGAGAGTGAAGAACTCACCAAAATCCTCCCACATATCAAACGCTTTGAGATTCCGCTGATAGGACTCACAAGCAATCCTGTCTCATCGCTTGGACATTACGCTGATGTTTTTATCGATATTTCTGTCGAAAAAGAGGCGTGTCCTTTGGGTGTCGCTCCTACGACATCTACGACACTTACGATGGCTATTGGCGATGCACTCGCAGTTGCTCTTATGCAAAAGCGTGGATTTAATCATGAGGATTTTGCATCGTTTCATCCTGGTGGTAGCTTGGGCAAAAAACTCTTTATCAAAATCAAAGATCTAATGCGTACCAAAAATCTTCCGATTATCCATCAAGAGACATCGCTCAAAGAGGCGATTGCTGTGATGAACGAAGGTAAACTCGGCACTGCTCTTATCCTCGACAACACAGAAAAGCTCATCGCAATTTTAAGCGATGGAGATTTGCGTCGTGCATTAATGAAAGAAAACTTTGATCTTACAACTCCCGCACTTCACTACGCCACCAAATCTCCTAAAACCTGCAACAATATTGGTTTTTTAGCAAGTGAAGTGTTGGAGATGATCGAAAATGCTCGAATCCAACTATTGCCGATCGTAGATCAAGAACAAAAAATCGTCGGCGTTTTGCATATTCATGATCTCATCGAAGCAGGCATCAAAAGAAAGTAGGACAACCCATGCGACTCAACAAATACATTTCACACCACACCAAATACTCCAGAAGAGAAGCAGATCAACTCATCACATCAGGCGAGGTGACTTTGGGTAAAACCGTACTTGATACACTCGGCTACGAAGTGCAAAAAGAAGATCAAATCTTTGTCAAAGGCAAATTAATCAAACCAACCAACGAAATGACGATTATTGTTTACAACAAACCCAAAGGCGTGCTTGTAACCAAAAAAGACGACAGAGGTCGTGCTACGATTTATCATAAGCTCCCTGGCAAATTTAGACACTTTGTTCCTGTCGGAAGACTTGACTTCGCCTCTGAGGGACTTTTGATCCTCACAGATTCTGTAGAAACTGCACAAGCGTTGATGGAGAGTGAACTTGAACGAACTTATAATGTCAAAATCGACAAACCTTTCACCGAAGCGATGGCACAGGCGATGAAAGAAGGGCTGAGCCTCCAAGATGCCACCGCTGGCGGACACGAAAAATCGACCATCACAAGTATGGATTTTAAACCTTTTGTTGGATTTGACATACGAAGCCAAACACAAAGCTTCACCAAACTCCGCGTCACCATCACTGAAGGAAAAAACCGCGAATTGCGTCGCTTTTTTGCCCACTTTGGTGCGAAAGTACTTGACCTCAAAAGGGTTGCTTATGGCGACATTGAGCTAAACAACTTACCCGAAAACAAAACCAGATTTTTTACACGCAAAGAGTATGAAGATATCAGAGATTTTCTCAAAAAAAGAGAGAAAGAATCAAACAAAAAATCAACCCAAACACAATACGAAAACAAAAATGAAAAACCCTCTTTAAGCCCAAAAAAATCTTCTCAAAAAATCTCCACACCAGACAAAATCAACACCAAAGAAGAGGATATGGAGACATTCAAAAAGAACCTCAAAGAGACATTCAAACGATTCAAAAAATAACCAATGTTGCACTTTGCTCTAAACTACCGCCCCAAAACACTCGATGCAATTGTCGGACAAGAGCATCTGCTCGCCAAAGGAGCAGTGTTTCGTACTCTCATCGAAAACGATGCTTTGTCTCATCTTTTTTTATTTGGTCCTCCCGGATGTGGCAAAACCACACTCGCACGCGTCATTGCCTCAACACTCCAAAAGCCATTTTACGAACTCAATGCCACTACATTTAAAATCGAAGAGGTGCGAAAAATCTTTCACACCTACGCCAACGCACTCCAAAAACCACTTATTTTTATCGATGAAGTACACCGACTCAACAAAAGCCAACAAGAGGTGTTGTTGCCATTTATGGAAAATCAATCCGCAACCATTATCGGTGCATCAACCGAAAATCCCTACTTCTCTTTGACCGCTGCTATGCGTTCGCGTTCGCATCTTTTTGAGCTTTATGCGATCAAACACGAAAGTATGCAAACCTATCTCAAAGAGGTGATAGAAAAAGAGTCGATTCAAGTCGAGAGTGAAGCGTTGGCGTATATTCTTTTCTCTTCATCGGGGGATTTAAGAGCCGCACTGAATTTAATAGAGAGTGCGTACAGAGCTGGCGAAGTGACACTCCAAAGACTCAAAGAGATTCGTCCACACGCTATACAAGCAGGCAGTAGCGAGAACGAAAGTCACTACGAACTCACATCAGCGATGATCAAAAGCATCAGAGGTTCTGATATCAATGCGTCGCTTTACTATTTAGCAAGACTTATCGCAGGAGGCGAACCTGCGGAGTTTATCGCCCGAAGACTCGCGATTTTAACCTCCGAAGATATAGGCAATGCCAATCCCAACGCACTCAATCTCGCAAGCTCAAGCCTCACAATCATCAAACATATCGGCTACCCAGAAGCACGCATTACACTCGCTCAACTTGTCATCTATCTTGCTTCATCGCCCAAATCCAACAGTGCTTACAAAGCGATCAATAACGCACAAAAAGCGATTCAAGAAGGCAAAATCGACACCGTTCCTCCGCATATCAAAACCCACGCCCACGACTATCTCTATCCACACGACTTTTGTGGCTGGATCAATCAACCCTATTTGTCAAATCCCGAAACTTTCTACGATAGCAACCTCATCGGATTTGAAAAAACGCTCGACGAGTGGCATAAAAAAATAACGCAAAAGAGTGAAAATTACTAAAATTGTATTGAGACCAAAACATCAAAGGGTATTTTATGAACAGAAATTTATTTATTGACAGTTACATTGAACGAATAGAAAAAA
>DYPM01000019.1:0-9472 GCA_020719895.1 Sulfurovum sp.
TTCTCTAAAATGATAAAAATCATAGCAAATTAATCCAAAAAAAGTTTGTCAATTATTTTTTAAAACCATATCCTAATTGATCAAGTGCAACACGAAGTGCATTTGTCTGCTCTCCTTGAAACTCTAAACACTCTTTTTTTATTGTACCGCCCGTGCCGATGCTCTTTTTGAGATTTGCAAGAAGAGTCTCCAACGCACTTTTTTCAAGATAAAACGGCGAAACGATAGTGACAATTTTGCCATTACGTTTCTCTTTGGCAAAATGAAGGCGATGTTTTTGAGGTGTTTTTATCTCTATGGATTCTGTTTTATTGGTTTTTGTTTTGTTGTCTGATGACCAATTGTCTCCAAAATCAGCACCAATTTCAAAAAGATTTTTTTTCATCAGTAATAAAAAGCAATAATCGCGTAACAGACAAAAAACATCAAATGCGCAAGCCCCTCAAAGTAGTTCGTTTGTCCATCTTCGGTGGTTTTCCATGCCAAAAATACCGTCATAATCAATGCTCCTACTTGGAGTGGATTAAAATCAAGTGTCAAATCAAGATTACTCACATATGCCATTCCCAACAAGATAGGGACAGTAAGCAAAATCGAAGCAACCGATGCTCCCATCGCGATATTTACTACACGCTGAATCTGATCATTTCGAGCCGCCTTAATCGCAGTAAATATCTCTGGAGATACTGAAATAGTCGCGATAATCAACCCCAAAATGCCCGACGAGATACCATAAGAGGTAGCAAGATGCACGCCTTTGCTTGCAAAAATCTCTGCTCCAACAGCAATCACACCAATCAGTAAAAGCAACACAGCAAAGTTTGTAAAGCTATCAAATTTTTCAAAAACATAGTCGCTATGATCACTTATGAACTCTTCTCCTTCGTGAAGTTTGCGTTTGAGTCTAAAAAAACGACTTCGAGCTGTTGCTTGAAAAAAGTGAGTGTGGGTTTTGGTCTGAAAAATGACAATTGTCACATAAAACAATATCAACACAATCGCAACCGTATAGCTCGCTTCTTTAATCACCGCTTCGCCATGTTGCGTATGGCTAAGTAAACTTGGCACCAAAAGTGCCAAAGCAGAAACAAAAAGAATCGTAGTGTAGGTATTGGAGGTTTCGCGATTGTGTTCTTGTTCGACAAACTTCAATCCGCCGATAAAAACTGCAAGTCCCAAAAGCACATTCATATCGACAATCACAGCAGAGATAATCCCACCTTTGACTGTCTCCATCACCTCGGGAGAGTGTATCGCTTCTTTTAAAATCACATAAAGCAGTATGATCTCCACAACAACGGCACTAAATGTCAGTGCCATACTTCCATAAGGCTCCGCAAGCCTCTCTGAAAGTATCTCCGCAATCTCTGAAACTGTCACAGAGAGAGCAGCAATTGCCATTGCAGCAAAAAGTGTCGTAACACCATCGCTACTATTATAGAAACTAAAGGCTATCACTATCGCACCTAAGCCTACAAATATATCCCAATAATCTTCGATAAAATATCTAATAGGTTGATTCTGATCTGGTTCTTCATTTTGCATAATGACATTATAACCTTTTAGAGTAAAATCACTGTAGCCAATCCAAGGAAGCTCAAAAATCCTACTACATCAGTCACTGTAGTTAGCAAAACAGTCGAACCAATCGCAGGATCAATTCCAAATTTTTTGAGTCCCAATGGAATGATCGCACCAAAAAATCCTGCAGACAAAAGATTGATAAGCATCGCTGCACCTATCACCACTCCAAGCAACGGCATCGAAAACCACAAATAAGCAATCACGCCCATCACTATCGAAAAAAACAGTCCATTCATCAACGACACCAACACCTCTTTATAGATCGTCTCTTTGGCTTCATTGACATCAATATCTCCAAGTGCCATTTGACGCACCGTAACAGTAAGCGTTTGTGTGCCAGCATTTCCACCCATCGAAGCAACAATTGGCATCAAAATCGCCAACGCTACAATAGACTGAATCGTACCATCAAAAAATCCTATGACCAACGAAGCAGCAATCGCCGTAAGCAGATTGAGTGCAAGCCAAACACCTCTTGACTTTCCAACTTTCCACAAACTCTCTTCTTGTTCTGCTTCATCATTGACTCCCGCAAGATGGTAAATCTGATCTGTTGCTTCTTCTTTGATAATGTGATAAATATCATCAGAGGTGATACGCCCAAGTAGTTTGCCTTTATCGTTCACTACGGGTATAACGCTCAATCCATAGTTACTCACTTTTTCTACGACCGTTTGTATCTCATCTTTAGCATTGACTGATAGAGTAATCTGTCCTTCGATTCGAATGATGTCTCTATAGTACTCTTTAGGTCCGTGGAGAATCAAATCCTCCAAAGGTATCATTCCCAAAAACTTCTTTCTTGTTGAAACCACAAAAACGTGATGAATATTGTCAATCTGATTGGTTGCTTTCATCTGTTTGAGTCGTTTGATAGAATCTCCAATTGTCTCATCCATATGTGCATCAAAAATCTCTACTTGCATATATGCACCCGCTCTATTGTCATCATACGAGATCAACTCTTCGATTGTGTCTCTATCGTAAGCGGGAAGACTATTGAGTAGTGCATCGGCTTTGGCTTCGTCTATCTCTTCGATATGCTGAATAATATCGGCCGCATCATCTGTATCCAGCTCTTGAGTAAGATCCGCAAGCTCTTGTGCCTCGTGCTGAAAATAAAAGCTCTCTTGGAGTGACTTGGGAAGCTCAAGCAACACTTCGGCCAATAAAATATGTGGAAGTTGTTGCAAAAGCGACTCATAGAGTGCATGATCTTGATCTTCAATCTCCACCAAAGCATCAGCTACTTCATAAGGGTGCACACCTAATGCTGTGCCGTTATTATAGAGTTCGATATGGTGATTAATTTTATTTGTAAGTTCTTGTAGCGTTTCGTCCATCATGGATAGCCTTTGAGATTAAAAGTCGATCTAAAAAAGAAAAATTTAGATGGAAATATAGCATAAAAGCAATTTTTAAGCTTGTTTTTAAAAAATAAATTGAGACCTCTGATTAAATATAAATTTTCTAAGAGCGACTATTCGCGAGAGCCGTCTACTGAAGACCTAATTTTGAGCTTGCTCAAAATTTGAGAATTATTTAGATGGTTCAACTCTCTTCTCTCTTTCAAAAAACTATGCCACAATGTCGCCATGGAAGAATCAATCGAAAATAATCAACTTAACAAAGACACTATTGTCAATAGCGTGCGATGTGCAACACTCGATGGCACGACTGCCAAAGTGGTCGAAGTGGAGGCGACTTTTACGCGTGGTTTGCCAGGATTTGCTGTGGTAGGCTTAGCAAGTTCAGACATACAAGAAGCGAAAGAACGCACCAAGTCTGCACTTCTTACAGGCGATTTTATCTTTCCACCACTCAAAATCACTATCAATCTTAGCCCAAGCGACATTCGCAAAAACGGTACACATTTTGATCTTACGATGGCACTTCTTATCGCTCTTAATCGACGCAAAATCGAACAAAAAGAACTTTTTGTTTTTGGAGAGTTGGGACTTGATGGTCGAATCAAAAGCTCATCAATGCTCTTTCCGCTGATTTTGTCGCTCAAAGAACAAGGACTTATCTCTAAGGCAATTGTCCCCAAAGAAGCAGTCGAACATCTTTCGCATATTCCAGGAGTAGAATTTGTCGCCGTAGAGTCTCTTAAGGAAGCGATAGGGTTATTTGAGTCCAAAACTTTTTTACCCAATGTCAATGCCTGTAGCTACGGTGGAGAATCCACAGAAATCAATAACGTACGATACTACTACAAACATCACTACAAAAGTGATTTTGCTGATGTCAAAGGACAAAAAGTAGCCAAACGTGCCGCACTCATAGCCGCAGCTGGAATGCACAACTATCTTATGGAAGGAAGTCCTGGATGTGGCAAAAGTATGATTGCCAAACGGCTACGCGATATTCTCCCGCCACTTTGCGAAGAAGAGCTACTTGCTATCGCCAAACATCAATTTCTTGATGGCACAACGCCCGACTTTGAGCCGATTCGTCCGATGCGTAGCCCACACCACACTGCTACATCGGCTTCTATTTTTGGTGGCGGTTCGATTCAAGCTCGCATTGGAGAGGTAGCGTTGGCTCACAATGGTGTGCTTTTTTTTGATGAGCTTCCTCACTTTGGAAAACCCATTCTTGAAGCACTACGAGAGCCACTTCAAGACAGACGCGTGCATATCGCTCGTGTTAATACAAAGATCGCGTATGAGTCTGATATTATGTTTGTAGCAGCACAAAATCCTTGCCCGTGTGGTAATCTACTCTCAAAATCAAAAGAGTGTCGTTGTAGCGAGATAGAGATCAAACGATACCAAAATCGTCTTTCTGATCCTTTTCTTGATCGGATTGATCTTTTTGTCATAATGCAAGAGGTGCAGAGTGATGATGTCGCTGATATGACCTCTTTGCAAATGCACACACAAGTCATTGGGGCTTTTAAAAGACAAAAATCAAGATCTCAGCCTCGCCTTAACGGCAAACTCAACGAAGAGGAGATAGAACGCTATTGCATTTTGAGTAGCGATGCTATGCAGATTCTTCATAGTGCTGTCCAACGTTTTGCTCTCTCTCATCGTTCTATAGCGTCACTCAAAAAAGTAGCACGCACTATCGCTGATCTTCAGGCGCACGGCACAATCGAGCGTACTGATATACTCGAAGCACTAAGCTACAGAAGAAGAAGAGGGAACCTCTGAAAACCCCTTTTTGTCATTGCGGGCTTGACCCGCAATCTCCCATTTTAGGACACAACAGATGCCAAATCAAGTTTGGCATGACGGTCTTTAGAGATGCCCTTATGATATGGATTGTTGGTATTTCGCCACAAAAGATCGCTCCTGCTGTAGTGTTTATACCATTCATAAAGTGCTTTGTATATTGTCGCAGTGTAACAAAAGAATCTACTATCCGTTATTTTAAATTCAAAACAACAACTTGATATTAATGAACTATGTCTCTTCTCTTGCAAAAAAGTCTATTCAAAATCCATCTTAAAAAGCACGCTTCAGCTGGATCAAAAACAAAAAACAAAAAGAATTAATATTTTTTTGTTTTTTTCTTGACAAAATAAATTTATTCCTATATAATTCTCGTCCATTTTAAGTACAATACCTAAAATGATGGTGCTGGTGTAGCTCAGTTGGTAGAGCAGCTGATTTGTAATCAGCAGGTCGGGGGTTCGAGTCCCTTCACCAGCTCCACGAAATATTTATCAGTGTTTGACCGGAAACAAATTTTTTAAAATGGTTTTTGGTGAGTTACTCAAGTGGCCAACGAGGGCGGATTGTAAATCCGCTGACTATGTCTTCGAAGGTTCAAATCCTTCACTCACCACCATAAGTACATAGAGATGCGGGAATAGCTCAGTTGGCTAGAGCATCAGCCTTCCAAGCTGAGGGTCGCGGGTTCGAGTCCCGTTTCCCGCTCCACGGTGCAATCTGGGAGCTGATGTGACTTTTTTTATGACTGCTTCACATTACTACTTTACAGACACCAATCGTTATAATAACCATTATTAATATAGTTGACGCCCATATGGCTCAGGGGTAGAGCACTTCCTTGGTAAGGAAGAGGTCGAGGGTTCAAGTCCCTCTATGGGCTCCACCTGAAGGTATGGACAAGAGTATTACATCTGTGTAGTAGTTTTGTCCATATGGTTTTATGGGGTCTAAGCAAGATGAGGTATAATTTTACCTTTCAAAAAACTATACAAAAGCTAGGAGAAAAACATGGCTAAAGCTAAATTTGAACGTACGAAACCGCATGTCAATATTGGAACTATCGGTCACGTAGACCACGGTAAAACTACATTGACAGCCGCTATTACTATGTGTCTTTCACTCAAAAATGGTCAAGCTGCGATGGATTACGATCAGATCGACAACGCACCAGAAGAAAGAGAAAGAGGAATTACAATCTCAACTTCACACGTTGAGTACGAAACAGAAGCAAGACACTATGCACACGTAGACTGCCCAGGTCACGCCGACTACGTTAAAAACATGATTACTGGTGCTGCACAAATGGATGGTGCGATCCTTGTTATCGCATCTACAGATGGTCCAATGGCACAAACAAGAGAACACATTCTTCTCTCCAAACAAGTAGGTGTTCCATATATCGTTGTATTTTTGAACAAAGAAGATCAACTTGACGATGAAGATAGAGATGAGATGCTTGAACTTGTAGAGATGGAAGTTCGTGAACTTCTTTCTGATTATGATTTCCCAGGTGATGATACACCAATCGTAACAGGTTCTGCATTTAGAGCTCTTGAAGAAGCTAAAGCAAGTACTCCAGGAAAATGGGCTGAAAAAATCTACAAACTTATGGATGAAGTAGACTCTTATATTCCAAATCCTATAAGAGAGACAGATAAAGATTTCTTGATGCCAATCGAGGATATTTTTACCATTCAAGGTCGTGGTACAGTTGTAACCGGAAAAGTAGACAGAGGAACTGTTTGTGTTGGTAACGAGGTAGCAATCATTGGTATTAGAGACACTATGAAAACAACCGTAACTGGTGTTGAAATGTTCAGAAAAGAGATGGATTGTGGTCAAGCAGGTGACAACTGTGGTGTTCTTATCAGAGGTATTGATAAGTCACAAGTTCAAAGAGGGATGGTTCTTTGTAAACCAAACTCAATCACACCACACAGCAAATTTGAAGCAGAGGTGTACGTTCTATCCAAAGAGGAAGGTGGTAGACATACGCCATTCTTCAATAACTACAGACCTCAGTTCTATATTCGTACAACCGACGTAACTGGTTCAATCATCCTTCAAGAAGGAACTGAAATGGTTATGCCAGGAGACAACGTTAAAATCAATGTTGAGCTTATCGCTCCCGTAGCACTTGAGCAAGGAACTAAATTCGCAATCCGCGAAGGTGGTAGAACTGTTGGTGCGGGTGTTGTAGCAAAAATTATTGAGTAGTGTTTGTCGCGAGGATTTTCCTTGCGATATTTCTTTATAGGAATCAAAAATGAGAGAAAATATCCACTTGGGATGTGAAAAATGCACAAGACGCAACTATCACACAACTAAAAATAAAAAAAATACGACTGAAAAACTTGCACTCAAAAAGTATTGCAAATGGTGTAAGTCCCACACAACTCACAAAGAGATGAAGCTCTAATACAGCTTTACCTCTTTCCTTAGGCCAATAGCTCCAATGGTAGAGCAACGGTCTCCAAAACCGTGTGATGGGGGTTCGAGTCCCTCTTGGCCTGCCATTCAAAAAGGTAAAAGCTATGGAAAAACTTTCAGCATTCATCAATAATGCAAGATCAGAAATTCATAAAGTCATATTCCCAACTAAAATCCAAATCAGACAAGCTTTTATAGCCGTAGTGCTTGTAGTGACTGTAATATCAATTTTTTTGGCATTGGTTGATTTGATTATGGGGCAAATAGTTAAGCTCGCGTTGGGAGCCTAAAATGGCATTTCATTGGTATGCGGTACAAACATACGCAGGAAGTGAACAATCTGTGAAAAAAGCGATTGAACGACTTGTTGTGGATTATCATATAGAGGACAAAATCAAACAGATTGTTGTTCCTACTGAGCAGGTAATCGAAATGAAAGACGGGAAAAAGAAAATCACGGATAGAACACTCTATTCAGGATATGTTTTTGCCCATGTTGATCTCGATACCGATTTGTGGCATAAAGTACAATCTCTGCCCAAAGTGTCACGATTTATTGGCGAACAAAAAACACCCACTGCTCTATCAGAAAGAGATATTAAAAATATCCTTGAAAAAGCAGAAAAGAAATCAGCACCAAAACCCAAAGTGGATTTTGAGCATGGCGAAATGGTTCGGATTGTCGAAGGATCATTTGCAAACTTCACTGCTTTGGTCGAAGAGTATGATCTTGAGCATGGCAAACTTAGACTCAATGTCTCTATTTTTGGGCGTAACACTCCTATCGAGATCCTCTATACACAAGTGGAGAAGATTATTTAACTTTGACTTTACACACTTTTGCAAAAAAATGCGTAAAACCTCTATAGAATCTTTTCTTTTCATTTGTCTCTCTGAGGTTTCGTTGGAAACTTTAGCGATACAAATGGATGCAATCAAGCAATCCATTGTCGCATGGATGTCGTCAAAATTATTTTATGAAACAAAAAGGATAAACAATGGCAAAAAAAATACAAACATCATTTAAGTTGATGGTTGCTGCTGGGAAAGCAACACCTTCTCCTCCAGTCGGACCAGCGTTGGGTCAACGTGGTGTAAATATTATGGAGTTTTGTAAACAGTTCAACGAAAGATCTAAAGACAAAGTAGGTTTTAAACTTCCCGTTATCATCACTGTTTATACAGACAAAAGTTTTACTTTTGAGACAAAACAACCGCCTACATCAGAGCTTATTATGAGCGTGACAGGTATCAAAAAAGGTGCAAAAAATCCACTCCTCGATACTGCAGGCACCATCACAAAAGCAAAACTTGAAGAGATAATCGATATGAAAATGGTCGATTTCAATACCAAAGATAGAGCAATGGCAGCAAAAATTATTGCGGGTCAATGTAGAAGTATGGGCGTAAAAGTCGTTGATTAATCTCTAAGATTTCTCTAAATCTCAAAAAAATTTCGAAATTTAGAGAGTTGCAATGTCAGTATATAAAAGATATCAAACCAAATTAAAAAATAAACATACCACAACGACTTGATTCAATGTGGGAGCATTACAGCGGAGAATATTATGGCAACCAAAACAACAAAAAGAAGGACAGCTCTACTTCAAAAAGTAGACACAACTAAACGATACAACGTCACAGAAGCAATCGCTACACTTAAAGATCTCAAAACAGCAAAGTTTGATGAGACTGTCGAAGTCGCACTCAATCTCAATGTAGATCCAAGACACGCAGATCAAATGGTGAGAGGCTCAGTAGTCCTCCCACACGGAACAGGCAAAACAGTAAGAGTTGCAGTATTTGCAAAAGATCTCAAAGCCGATGAAGCCAAAGCAGCAGGTGCGGATATCGTAGCAACTGACGAATTGATAGAGATGATTCAAGCAGGAAATCTTCCATTTGATACTGTAATTTCTACGCCTGATATGATGGGTGTTTTAGGAAAAGTCGCAAGAATCCTTGGACCAAAAGGGTTAATGCCAAACCCTAAAACAGGAACCGTTACTATGGATGTCGCCAAAGCAGTACGCGATGCCAAAGCAGGTAAAGTGAATTTCAGAGTAGACAAAAAAGGAAATATTCACGCAGGAATTGGCAAAGTAAGTTTTGGTGAAGAGAAAATAAAAGAAAATTTTGTTGCACTTGTACAAATGGTCAATAAACTCAAACCAGCGGCTTCAAAAGGAAGATATGTCACCAACGTAGCACTTTCACTCACAATGAGTCCTTCTCTTAAGGTAGACACACAAGAAGTTATGGAAATGAGATAACCA
>DYPM01000019.1:9572-19894 GCA_020719895.1 Sulfurovum sp.
AGATGTCTTAATTGTTTTCAAAAAAGAAATTGATTTGATTGAGTTCTTTTTTGAGGATAAGCTTATTCTCAAATTTAGGTCAAAGACAATCGGGGCGAAAGCTTAATGAGTCTATCCGAAGGGACAGACGTATGGAAAAACCATCCCCTGTTGTAGGTCGAAAGGAGAAATATGACACGCACAGAAAAAAAAGAACTCATCAACGAACTTGCCAAATCATTTCAAATGGCAAATGGAATTGTTTTTTGTGACTACAAAGGAATGACGCACAAGCAGATTGAAGAGTTGAGAAAACTTTCCAAAACAAAATCGATTCAAGTCAAAGTAGTCAAAAACACTTTGGCGATGATCGCTATGGAAAACGCAGGCAAAAGCGGTGCAAAACTCAAAGATACCAATCTTTTGGTCTGGGGTGAAGATATCGTCGAACTTGCAAAAACAGTGACAGAGTTTGCAAAAACAAGTGGCACCGATAAGTTTGTCGTCAAAGGCGGTTACTTTGAAGGTGGCGTTGTGGAGACAAAACAGGTCGAAGCCTACTCCAAACTCGCATCTCGCGAAGAGTTTTTGGGAATGTTGCTCTCTACTTGGACAGCTCCAATTCGAAATACACTTTATGTATGGACTGGCGTTCAAAGACAATGGGTTACTGCGCTTAGCGAAATTCAAAAGCAAAAGTCAGCATAGTCTTAATGTAGCTTAAAAATATCAATTTATTGATATTAGCACTCTGTGGAGTTTTACAAAAACTCTCATATTTTTGAGTTCACAAAGAACTTTTATTTAAAACAAAAAGAAGGATTTAAATATGGCAATCACAAAAGAAGATGTAGTAGAGTATATCTCTAACCTTTCAGTACTTCAACTTTCAGAACTTGTAAAAGAGTTTGAAGAAAAATTTGGTGTATCAGCAACGCCTACAATGATAGCAGGCGGTGCTGTAGCAGGTGCTGGTGAAGCTGCTCCAGTAGTAGAAGAGCAAACAGAATTCAATGTTGTTCTTCTTGCAGCAGGAGAGAAAAAAATCAACGTTATCAAAGTGGTTAGAGAGCTTACAGGACTTGGTCTTAAAGAGGCAAAAACAGCCGTTGAAGAGACGCCATCAATTATCAAAGAGGGAATCTCTAAAGACGAAGCACAAGCAGTCAAAGCGAAACTCGAAGAGGTTGGTGCATCGGTTGAACTTAAATAGTTCATACTTTTTATTGAAGTCAAGAGAGTTCTTGGCTTCATCATCTTCTTGGGATATAGTGACAAACTATTCGTAGTTGAGACATTTTCATACCTCCTCTCATAGTTTATTGGTGTATCTTACATTCCAATCACAACCATATTTGCCACTGCTTTCAACAATAATCCATATCACAGAAGGATAACCATGCTGAACACTTTGTACTCAGGTAACAGACTTCGAATCGATTTTTCTAAAACTCCTCGAGAAATTGAAATCCCAAATCTACTTCAACTCCAACAAAAAAGTTATGATGACTTTTTGATGATGGGGAAAAAAGAGCGTAAAAACTCCATTCTGGAGAAAGTATTTAGAGCCTCTTTCCCGATTCATGATCAACAGAATCGACTCACTCTCTCCTACAAAAATTGCGAGATTGTCAAACCAAAATACACCGTAAGAGAGTGTATGCAGCGGGGCTTGAC
This sequence comes from Sulfurovum sp., assembly GCA_020719895.1. Classification (GTDB taxonomy): domain Bacteria; phylum Campylobacterota; class Campylobacteria; order Campylobacterales; family Sulfurovaceae; genus Sulfurovum. Next base: position 11,229 of record DYPM01000019.1, read on the forward strand.
CTATTCAGTCTCACTCAAACTCAATATCTCATTGACGATTTGGAATCGCGACGAAAAAACAGGCGAAAAACTTGATCCTCGAGAGATCAAAGAACAATCAGTCTATGTGCGTGATATTCCTTTGATGACCGATAGAACCTCGTTTGTTGTCAATGGCGTAGAACGTGTTATCGTAAACCAGCTTCACCGCTCTCCAGGTGTAATCTTTAAAGAAGAAGAGGCATCAACTGTCGGAAGCAAGCTTCTCAACTCTGCTCAAATCATTCCTGATCGTGGTTCGTGGCTCTATTTTGAGTATGACTCCAAAGATATTCTTTATGCTCGTATCAATAAACGACGAAAAATCCCCGTCACTATTCTTTTTAGAGCGTTAGGCTACACCAAAGAAGATATTGTCAAACTCTTTTATCATACTAAAGAGATTAAGTTTGAAGAGAGTCGTTTTTTGACTCGATACAATCCTGAAGACCTCACGCATCGTGCTGACCATGATGTCAAAGATATGTACGGCAAAACGGTTCTTAATGCAGGCAAAAGACTTACAAAGAAAAAAGCACAAACATTACTTGAAGAGGGACTTGAGTGGATTGAATATCCTGTTGAAATTCTTCTTGGACGACACATCGCTACAGTCATTGCAGATCCACAAAGCGGAGAAGTACTCTATGACGCTGTAACGCCACTTGATGAGGCTAAGATTCGTAAACTACTTGAACTTAATATCGAAAAGATTCATATTATCGATGACCTTGCTGAAGGTTCGGATGACTCTATTATCAACTCCTTTATCGCAGATCACGAAAGCCTTAGACTTCTAAGACAATCTGAAGAGAGTCAAGACGAGATGATACTCTCTGCTATTCGTATCTATAAAGTAATGCGTCCTGGTGAGCCAGTCACTCCTGATGCTGCAATACAGTTTTTGCAACAACTCTTTTTTGAACCTGAACGCTACGATTTGACCAAAGTAGGACGTATGAAGATGAACCACAAACTCGGACTTGATATTCCTGAATATGTGACTGTACTCACCGCTGAAGATCTTATCAACACAGTCAAATACCTCATAAAAGTCAAAAATGGACAAGGCTATATCGACGATAGAGATCACCTTGGAAATCGACGTATTCGTGCGATTGGAGAGCTTTTGGGAAATGAGCTTCATAGCGGATTGGTCAAAATGCACAAAGCGATCAAAGACAAGATGACGACTATCTCAGGAAATCTTGACGAGCTAATGCCACACGACCTCATCAACTCCAAAATGATCACCAACACGATTCTTGAGTTTTTTGCTTCAGGACAGTTGTCGCAGTTTATGGATCAAACCAATCCTCTTTCGGAAGTAACACACAAACGAAGACTCTCCGCACTTGGAGAAGGCGGACTTGTCAAAGAACGTGCTGGATTTGAAGTGCGTGACGTTCACCCAACACACTATGGACGTATCTGTCCTATAGAGACGCCTGAGGGACAAAATATCGGGCTTATCAACACTCTTGCAACTTATGCAAAAGTAAATGAACACGGCTTTATTGAAGCACCTTATAAAGTAGTCAAAGAGCGTCAAGTGACTGATGAGATTATCTATCTTACCGCTACACAAGAAGAGGGAAAATGTATCGCTCCTGCTTCTACGATTGTCGATGAAAATGGATATATCGTCGGAGATTTGATCGAAACACGTCTCAATGGAAATATCGGACTCAACGATGTGACACGTGTGGATTTGATTGATATTTCACCATTGATGATTTCAGGTGCGGCCGCAGCATTGATTCCGTTTCTTGAACATGACGATGCAAACCGTGCGTTAATGGGTTCAAACATGCAACGTCAAGCAGTGCCATTGATGCGTACTGAAGCTCCTATTGTAGGTACAGGAATGGAGGCAATCGTCAGTCGTGACGCGTGGGAAGCTGTCAAAGCAGATCGTGCTGGTGTTGTAGAAAAAGTGGACAGCAAAAATATCTATATTATGGGCGAAGATGAAAATGGCGTTTTTATAGATCACTATCCACTTGATAAAAATATGCGAACCAACCAAAACACTACCTTTTCACAAACACCAATCGTCAAACTTCATAACCACGTCAAAAAAGGACAAGTGATTGCCGATGGTGCCAATATGGATCAAGGAGAACTTGCAATCGGTAAAAATATCCGTGTTGCTTTTATGCCATGGAATGGATACAACTACGAAGATGCGATTATCATCTCTGAAAGATTGATTCGAGAAGATGCTTTTACGTCGATTCACACTTACGAAAAAGAGATTGAAGCACGTGAACTCAAACACGGCACCGAAGAGATCACACGCGATATTCCAAATATTCGCGAAGACGAACTGCTCCATCTTGATGAATCAGGAATTGTCAAAATCGGTACTTACGTCAAAGCAGGAATGATTTTGGTAGGAAAGGTCTCACCAAAAGGAGAGATTAAACCTACTCCTGAAGAGCGTCTTTTGCGTGCAATTTTTGGGGAAAAAGCAGGACACGTTGTAAACAAATCACTCTACTGCCCTGCTTCCATGGAAGGTGTAATAGTTGATATCAAAGTCTTCACCAAAAAAGGTCACGAAAAAGACGCAAGAGCCATACAAGCGTACGAAGAAGAAAAAGCAATACTTGATGCCGAACATCACGACAAACTTTTGATGATCGATCGCGAAGAGATTCTCAAAATCTCTCGTTATCTCTCCGAGCAACCCTTGACAAAAGATGTCACTATCGCAGATCAAGAGTATTTTGCTCACACCAAAATCATCGAAACAGTGATTCGTAGCGTGAACCGTTTTGCACTAAGAAGTGTTGTGCAATCCTACAGTGATGAGATTCAAAGAGAGTACGAAACCCTCAAAAACAACTTCCTCAAACAAAAAAAGAAACTCAAAACCGAACACGAAGAGAAACTCTCCGTACTCGAAAAAGATGACATTCTCCCAAGTGGTGTCACAAAACTTGTTAAGGTCTATATTGCCACCAAACGTAAACTCAAAGTTGGAGACAAAATGGCGGGACGACACGGAAACAAAGGTATCGTTTCCAATATTGTCCCTGAGATAGATATGCCTTATCAAGAAGATGGAAGAGCCGTAGATATCATTCTCAATCCACTTGGAGTTCCTTCGCGTATGAATATTGGACAGATTCTTGAAGTACACTTAGGACTTGTAGGCAAAAATATCGGGGAGCAACTTCAAGAGATTTTTGATGCCAACCAAAGTGATTTTGTGGCACAACTACGCGAAAAGATGATTGCTGTTGCCAACGTGACAAAGCTCATGGATGCCAAAACAACACTTGAAGCGATGAGCGATGAAGAGCTTATCAAATACGCTCGCGATTGGTCCAAAGGAGTTCGTTTTGGTGTGCCTGTATTTGAGGGAGCAAATCAATCAGAGTTTGACCAACTCTTTGCTCTTGCCAAAGTAGAGAGTGATGGCAAAATGCCACTCTACGATGGAAAAACGGGAGAGAAGATGATCGAACGTGTGAATGTAGGATATATGTATATGCTCAAACTTCACCACCTTGTCGATGAAAAAGTACACGCTCGTTCTACAGGTCCATACTCGCTTGTCACCCAACAGCCTGTTGGAGGAAAAGCTCTCTTTGGCGGTCAAAGATTTGGAGAGATGGAAGTTTGGGCATTGGAAGCATACGGTGCATCACATGTTCTCAAAGAGATGCTTACCATCAAATCAGACGATGTCGAAGGAAGAGCAAGAGCCTACCGTGCCATCACCAAAGGAGAACCTGTACCAAAATCAGGAATTCCTGAGACGATGTTTGTCTTGACTAAAGAGCTTCAAGCGTTGGCTTTAGACGCAGAGCTTTATGAAAAAAAGAGAGAAGTGGAGAGTGAAAATGAGTGAATATTTAAAAAACCTTAATCCAATAGATCTCAACAATGAAGAGAGACCTTTGGATATTGAAGCATTGCAACTACGCGTTGCAAGTCCTGAAAAAATACTTTCTTGGAGTTTTGGCGAAGTCAAAAAACCCGAAACCATCAACTATCGTACTCTAAAACCCGAAAGAGATGGACTCTTTTGTGCCAAAATTTTTGGACCTATTAGAGATTATGAGTGTTTGTGTGGCAAATATAAAAAGATGCGTTACAAAGGTGTTGTGTGCGAAAAGTGTGGCGTTGAAGTGACCACTTCAAAAGTACGTCGTAGCCGAATGGGACATATAGATCTTATTGCTCCTGTCGCACACATTTGGTATGTCTCATCGCTTCCTTCACGTATCGGTACGCTTTTGGGCGTTAAAATGAAAGATCTTGAGCGTGTACTCTATTATGAGGCGTATATTGTCAAAAATCCTGGCGATGCGTGTTATGACAGTGAAGGACTCAACCCACTTGCAAAATATGATGTTCTCAATGAAGAGCAGTATCAGCAGATTATACAACGTTATATTCATAGCGACGATATGGATATTCGTATGGGCGGAGAAGTGATTCAACAGCTTTTAGCAGACCTTGATCTTGTAGAGATGTACAGTTATCTCAAAGAAGAGATTGAGGCAACAAAGTCAGAAGCCAAACGCAAAACCATTATCAAACGTTTGAAAATACTCGAAGCATTTCTCCACTCAGGCAACCGTCCAGAGTGGATGATGCTCACCAAACTCCCTGTACTTCCGCCAGATCTTCGTCCGTTGGTCAGTTTGGATGGTGGTAAGTTTGCGGTTTCTGATGTCAATGACCTCTACCGAAGAGTAATCAACAGAAACCAACGTCTCAAACGACTCGTAGAGCTTGATGCTCCAGAGATTATCGTACGAAATGAAAAACGAATGCTTCAAGAAGCAGTCGATGCACTTTTTGACAATGGAAGACGTGGCAATGCTGTAAAAGGAGCCAACAAACGCCCACTCAAATCACTTTCAGAAGTAATCAAAGGGAAACAAGGACGATTCCGTCAAAACCTTTTGGGTAAACGGGTGGACTTTTCGGGACGTTCTGTTATCGTCGTTGGACCAGATCTTCGTATGGATCAGTGTGGTTTGCCTAAAAAAATGGCAATCGAGCTTTTCAAACCGCATCTTATGGCAAAACTTGAAGAAAAAGGCTACGCCACGACACTCAAGCAAGCCAAAAAAATGATTGAAAAACAAGAAAATGAAGTGTGGGAGTGTCTTGAAGAGGTGGTCGAAAACTATCCAGTGCTACTCAACCGAGCACCAACACTCCACAAACTTTCCATTCAAGCGTTTCACCCCAGACTGATTGAAGGCAAAGCAATCCAGCTTCATCCGCTCACTTGTTCGGCTTTTAACGCCGACTTTGACGGTGACCAAATGGCGGTTCATATTCCTCTCTCTGATGAGGCGATTGCAGAAGCAAAGATTTTAATGATGGCATCGATGAATATTTTGCTTCCAGCTTCAGGAAAAGCGATTGCGGTTCCTTCTCAAGATATGATTTTGGGACTTTACTATCTCACACTTGAAAAAAATGATGTCAAAGGCGAACATAAACTTTTTGCCAATGCACAAGAGGTCGAGATCGCTTTTGAACAAAAAGCGTTAGATCTTAATGCTCGTATTCGTACTCTCATTGATGGACGCATTACCACTTCTACATCAGGACGATTGATTCTCAAATCCATTATTCCTGATTATGTACCCGAAAAATATTGGAATAAAGTCCTCAAGAAAAAAGATATCGGTGCATTAGTGGACTATATCTACAAAATCGGTGGTGTCTCTCAAACGGCTTCTTTCCTTGACAATCTCAAAGATATGGGATTTAAATACGCAACCAAAGTCGGCGTTTCTATTTCAGTCGAAGATATTAAGATTCCAGAACTCAAAGAGGAGATTGTCGCCAACGCCAAAACAGCAGTGAGAGAGATTCAGCGACAACACGCCCAAGGACTTGTCACAGACCAAGAGAGATACAACAAAATTATTGACATTTGGACGGATGCCAACAACAACGTTGCAGAAGGATTGATGGCAAAAATCAGAGCCGACAAAGATGGATTTAACTCCGTCTTTATGATGGCAGACTCTGGAGCGAGAGGATCTGCGGCCCAGATTCGTCAGCTTTCAGGAATGCGAGGATTGATGGCAAAATCTGACGGTTCGATTATCGAGACTCCGATTACCTCAAACTTCCGTGAAGGCTTGAATGTACTTGAGTACTTCATCTCCACGCACGGAGCAAGAAAAGGACTCGCCGATACAGCACTCAAAACCGCAAACGCAGGATATTTGACACGAAAACTGATCGATGTCGCCCAAAACGTAAAAATATCAATGGAAGATTGTGGCACACATGAAGGTATCGAAGTCTCAGATATTGTCGTCGGAAATGAAATGATCGAGCCTATCAACGATCGAATTTATGGACGTGTATTGGCAGAAGATATTATAGATCCTATCACGTCTGAAGTGTTAATCTCAGAGGGAACACTTATCGACGAACAAAAAGCCACCAAAGTCAACGAAGCAGGCGTAAGAAGTGTCGTGATAAGAGCACCATCAGCGTGTAAGGCTCCCAAAGGCATTTGTGCAAAATGTTACGGTCTCAACATGGCAGACAACAAATTGGTCAAAAGAGGCGAAGCTGTCGGAGTCATTGCGGCACAATCCATTGGTGAACCAGGAACACAACTTACACTTCGTACATTCCACACAGGTGGTGCGGCAACTGCAGGCAAAGAAGAGAGACGTGTTGTTGCCTCCAAAGAGGGCTTTATCCGATACTACAATCTTTCTGTACACCAAAACGCTGAAGGGAAATTTATCGTTGCAAACCGAAGAAATGCAGGTATTTTACTCGTAGAGCCACGCGTCAAAACAGAAGTTTCAGGACGCGTAAAAATCCAAGTCACGCACGATGAGTATGTGATTTCAGTCATTTCCGAAAACCAAACAAAAGCCGAAGAAACCAAATACAACTATCGAAAATCTGATATTGCAAAATCCAACGAACTCGCAGGTGTTGGAGGCAAAATCGAAGGCAAACTCTTTTTGCCACACGAAGATGGTGCGATAGTAGAAGCGGGTGAGTCGATTGTCGAAGTGATCAAAGAAGGCTGGTCTGTGCCGTCGCGTATTCCGTTTGCGTCTGAACTCAAAGTCAAAGACGGCGAACCTGTCACCCAAAAAGTCATCACCGACTCCAAAGGTTTTGTGAAGTTCTTTTTGCTCAAAGGAGACTATCTCGAAGCCACCAACGAGATCAAGACAGGAGACAAAGTCACTCAAAAAGGACTCTTTGCAGTCATTGTCGATGAAAATAATCGCGAAGCATCACGACACTACATCTCAAGAGGTTCAGTCATCAATGTCGATAGTGATCAAAGAGTCGAAAAAGGTGCCGTCATCTCTGCACCCGAAAACGAAAGCCGTGTTATTGTCGCAGAGTGGGATCCCTACTCTGAACCAATTATCGCAGAACAAAGCGGTACATTGAGTTTTGAAGATATTGTCGCCAATGTCACCGTAATCGAACAATTTGATGAGATTACAGGCGAATCAAGACTCGAACTCAACGAATATATTCCAACCGCCTACAAACCAACCATTGTATTGGCGACTGATTCAGGTGAGATTTTACGTTATCAGCTCGAACCAAAATCGATTCTTTTTGTCCGAAACGGAGATAGAGTTGGTACTGCGGATATTCTTGCCAAAACACCAAAAGCAGCGATCAAATCAAGCGATATCACAGGCGGTCTTCCAAGAGTTACAGAGCTATTTGAAGCAAGACGCCCCAAAGATATCGCTCTTATTGCGCAGATTGACGGTCGCGTAGAGTTTGGTAAAGCTCTCAGAGGCAAAACACGTCTTCTTATTCAAGGCGACACAGGACAAATCACCGAACAGTTTGTGGACAAAAACAAAAATATGCTTGTTCACCACGGGGATTATGTCCACGCTGGCGAAAAACTCACAGACGGCACAATCTCCAGCCATGATATTCTTGCCGCATTAGGGGAAAAGGCACTTTATGAGTATGTCGTCTCTGAGGTACAGATGGTTTATCGCCGTCAAGGGGTAAATATCTCCGACAAACATATAGAGATTATCACCTCCCAAATGATGAGACAAGTCAGAGTCATTGACAGTGGCGACAGTAAGTTTATCGCAGGCGATGTCATCTCAAGACGTAAATTCCAGGAAGAGAATGAGTTGGTTCTTAGACTCAGTGGCGAACCAGCGATTGCTGAACCTCTATTGGTAGGAATTACCCGTTCGGCTGTAGGTGCGGACTCTATCATCTCCGCTGCATCATTTCAAGACACCACCAAGGTTCTCACCTCTGCCTCTATCGCAGGAACAATTGATAAACTTGAAGACCTCAAAGAGAATGTCGTCATCGGTCGTCTTATCCCTGTAGGAACAGGAATGATAAACGAAGAGAAGATACATCTAACCAAAGACAAATAAAAAACGTTCTTTCGTCTTTTATTTTGGGTTTCGTTTGGAATGTGACCTTACGCACCCAAATCAAATCTTATCGTAGTGGCAATCCCTTGTGGTTGCCTCATCTCCAAAAAATAACGACACTGCAAATCCTACTTTATTCTTAAATGAAGAGCATTGCATAATACCCCAAACTGTCAAGACACCCCAAATTTATAGTAATGGGAATCTCTAAAAACTACATTTTGGATTGCTTCGGCTTTTACAAAGCCTCGC
>DYPM01000141.1 GCA_020719895.1 Sulfurovum sp.
TCTGAAAAGATAGATTTTGGTTTTTTTGACGAGGCGTACCAACATATCTATTCATCTGACGATCTTAAAGAGAGAAAAAGGCATTTGAAAGTACTTGCTTTATTGAAAAACGAAGAAGCTAAAGAAGAGCTATTGAGAATTGCAAATGATGTGAATGAACCACTTGATATTCGCACGGATGTTGTAAGGTCTATTGAGTGGGGAGGTCAAGTAAATGAAGGCATAAGGCTACTTCATGATGAGGATGATTCTATAAAATCGACACTCATTCTATCGATGAGTGATAGCACACTAAGTGATGAAGAAAAGGAAACTTTTCAACAAGAGCTTATGAGTGTTTTTAGTGAAAATAGTGGCATATTTGTACAAATAGCAGCAATTGACTATTTGGCAAATAACAATCGATCAATGTTGGAACAAATCAATGTGGTTTCCACAGATGAAGAGGTTTCTAAAACTGTAACTCAACATTTACAAGAGTTGAGTTCTAATATATAAAGGAAAATAAAATGAAAAAGTTAATTTTAAGTTTGTGTTTAGGAATGAGTAGTTTGTTTGCTGTGCCAAGTACTATAGATTCTCCTGTTGATGACATACACGGAAAAGATAATTGGTCTTTTAGTCAGCACAAGTCAGGTTTGCATAAGATTGACGGAGGGATAGGTAGTGCTGATGATACATACGCATGGGATATTAATTGGAAGACAGGAATTAGCGACAAAGATAAGCCTGTATATGCAGTTGCCGATGGAACGATATACACTGGAAGTTCTTGGAGCGGTTCAACTTATGGACAAGTATTAATTAATCATACAGATAGTACTGGGAATTGGTCTAGTGGTTATCTTCACATGAGTGGTGTCAAAAAAAGTGGTACGGTAAAAAAAGGTGATGTGATTGGATATATTTCAAATGTAGGTTGTACTGATGTGCATTTACACTTTGCGGTCTACAATACACATGGAAAGAATTCTTTAAAATCTGTTAATGTTGGTTTTAGAAAAAGAACCTCAACTTCAACCCCAACCCCAACAACCCCACTAAAAATTACATCCATTAAACCAGTATGTCCTACTGTATTAAATATGGGCGATGTGAAATCTTGTACAGCAACAGCATATTACAGTAATGGAACAAACAAAGATATTACAAGTGGTGCATCATGGAGTGTTATGACCAATTCAACTGTACTTAAAGTGAGTGGTGGAAAGCTAACGGTGATAGGAGCCGAAAAAGATACTGTGGCGAGAGTCAAAATCACATATCCTAACGCTACAGCTAATGGAGCAGATATCACCATCAAAGGATTGGATGGACAAAATCCAAAAACATATCAAAATGGCTTATGCTTAAAAGACACTAAGAAATTTACAACTAACATAAAAAATGGTAAATTGCATTTGTATTACTCTAAGACTTGCAAAACCAATTTTGGAATACTTGAACCAACAAAAAGTACTTCAAAAACCAAGGTTAAAATCGTAAGAAAGGGCGGAGGAACACAAAGCTATGAAAAAGTTGGTACTATTTATACACCTATGCTTTTTTCACCTAGCAAAAAAGTATGTGTTTATGGTAGTGTGGATGGTGCAACAGAGTCAAAAGGTCAATGTCGATAAGTTTTATCATTCTATTTCTCATATAATGAGATTGTCAAATAACCCTCTCTTTTGGGAGGGTGACCTATAGTAATCCTCCCATTCTACCTCCATTCCAAAAATAGGTACAAATCAATCATCGCATCTATCACTTTCTAAACGGCATAGCTGAACGTAATCATATTATCCAATCGGCTTTGACAAAATAATATAATGTTTGAGACTCCAGAATAAACAAATGTATGACGTTCCATTATCCTCATCGTCTCGGTGGGAATGCAGACTCATTTTGTTTTTTCAGACACCTCCGTGAGAACAGAATTTAAACTACTTAGTCCCCCCTGAAAAAACAAAAACATCCCTATTTTAGGCACTTTGGAAGCGATAATAGGGTATAATTTCGACCATAAAACCATACAATTCAGACTGATTTCTAGTCGAAATAAGATAGAAAAATGCTTCCAAAACCCTCTAAAAATACCCAACCTAATCTCTTTTATTCTCAGCTTAGAGATATGCTCGACAGTCATGATCCTCTTGTAGCTTTGGCAGAGATGATTCCATGGGGTGAATTTGATGAATCCTTTGAGAAATACTACAGCGATGAAGGAAGACCCGCCAAACCAATTCGCCTTATGGTAGGATTGCTACCGTTAAAACAAATAGAGAACCTAAGCGATGAGAATCTATTCTTGCAATGGAAACGTAATCCCTACTACCAATACTTCTGCGGTATGAGTGAATATCAACCAGCCCTTCCTTGTGATCCGACAGATTTGGTCTACTTTCGTAAACGTATCGGTAAAGAGGGTGTAGAGAAGATATTTGCAGTGAGCGTCAAGATGCATGGCAAAGAAGGCTGAAGAGAAAGAAGTCATCGTTGATACCACCGTACAAGAGAAAAAATGTCACCTATCCAACCGATGGTAAACTATCCATTAAAATGATCCATCACCTACACCGTATCGCACAAGCCCAAGCAATACAACTTAGACGCACGTATGTCAAAGAGATCAAACAACACCGCATTTCCCTAAGATTCTTTAGACATCCAAAGAAGTTCAAAAAAGCAAAAGCAGCAATGAAACGGCTTAAAACCATTATGGGAATACTCATGAGAGACATTCAGAGAAATCTATGCGAAGATAAACAATCAAACTATCAAGAGACCTTTGAATTGTTTGCCAATGTGATTGATCAAAAACAAAAAGATAAGAGTAAAGTCTATTCCATTCATGAACCTCACATCTATGCTATCGCCAAAGGCAAAGACCATAAAAAATATGAGTACGGCACTAAAGCATCTATTGTCACGACCAAAGATAGCGGTATCATCGTAGGCGTTGTCGCACATGATAAAAATGAACACGATTCTAAAACACTTCAAACAGCCATCCAATCAGCTAACACCAATAGAGCCACACCTATCAAAGAAGCAATCTGTGATAGAGGCTATAGAGGAGTAAAAGAAGTAGAAGGAGCAACCGTCTCTATTCCAGTGGTTCCACTTAAAAGAGATACCAAGTATCAAAAAGAACAAAAGAGAAAGAAGTTCAAACGTCGTGCTGCCACTGAACCGATTATCGGACATCTAAAAAGAGATCATAGGCTCTCAAGGAATATTGCTCAAAGGCTTTATCGGTGATGAGATTAATCGAGACCATTCATAATTCTGTGTCAGCATCCAGCAGTTCCTAAAATTGTATCATA
>DYPM01000142.1 GCA_020719895.1 Sulfurovum sp.
AGCAAACTTGTACAATCTAAACTTGTTTGGATTGTACAAAATTTATTAGTAGGAGCATAAAATGATAATAGACACAAATCAAAAAGAAAAACCACAAATCGACTATCCAACCCAATGGGGATACAAACTTATAGGAAAAGACGAAGAGGCATTGATTACTTGCATAAAAGAGATTATGGGAGAAAAAGAACATCTTTTTGCTGTAGGCAACAGATCAAAAACGGGAAAGTTTATCTCTTTTAATGCAACTTGTATTGTAGAAAATGAAGATGAGCGTTATCGTATCTTCGCTCACTTTGAATCTCACGAGGCAGTGGAAATGGTGATTTGAGAGCTTTGAATTGAAGCTTCGATATTGACAAATGAAATCTATTTATATAAAATGATAAATAAATATATGAAAGGACTCAGAAATGTTAAGTATTGGCATAGGCGAACTTCAAAAAAATATCTCTATTTTTAAAAATCTCACTGAAGTTTTGGAAATAGTTGATAAAAGAACAAAACAACCTTTGGCTTTTGTCTATCCGGTTCACAAACAATCACAGACAGCTTTATTGGCTGGAAAATATAAAAATAAAGTTAATAATTCATCTTTAAATATCGACCAAATAAAACAAGAAGCGTTTACAAAAGCTATGGAAGAAAAATATGGTTTATCTTCTTGATACCAATGTCATTATCCGATTTTTAATAGGAGATGATGAAAAGTTTTTAATCCAAAGTGTAGCAATCTTTGAACAAATTGAATCTTCAAAAATTCAAGCTGAAATACTTGAAGGGGTTTTGATGGAGAGCTATTTTGTGCTTACCAAATTTTATAAATGTGACAAAAATAGTGTCATAAATGATCTAAAAACTATTTTGGCGTTTGATGGAATCGTTAACCGCAACAAAGCGATACTTTTTGAAACTCTTTCAATTATAGAAAATAAAAATATTGATTTTGTGGATGCACTTATTTGTGCAAAAAGTAAACTTCAAGGGTACGAAAAACTAAGTTTTGATAAAGATGTAAAGAGGTGTTAAAGATAAAATAAATACTTGAGAAGAAACTTTGGCAACTTTTGGAATCCACAAGTAGAAGCTTCGATAAAGTTATATATTTTTTTCAATCTTATCAAACTCTTTTAATGTAAAACTATATTTGCAGTTATAGCATTGATACAGAGGAGAGAATCCCAAAACTGTTTTACGAATAAATCCTCTTTTTTTTCTTTCGACATTATAACTTTTGCATTTTGGACAATATTTTTGCATTTGTATGGTCTTCATTTTGTTGCTCCCCTTATTTTTTATCTATAAACAGAAAAAATTATATTCTGAAAATATTTTAGACAACCAACAGAGCCATGTGCCACCAAAGGCACAAAAACACAAAAAAGATATTTATCTTGCGTTCTTTTTGTCTCTTTGGAAGCGTTTTCTCATATTGGCATCAAGGTATTTTTTTCTAATACGAATGCTCAGTGGCGTCACTTCGATAAGTTCATCATCTTCAATCCACTCCATTGCACTCTCAAGTGTAATATCGCGTGGTGGAATGAGTTTGATTGCATCATCTGCACCTGAAGTACGCATATTGGTAAGTTGCTTTCCTTTGAGCGGATTGACTTCAAGGTCACCTGGTCTAGTGCTTTCTCCGATTACCATTCCATTGTAAACTTTATCTTGGGGGTTGATAAACATTGTCCCACGTGCTTGAAGGTTGAAGATAGAGAAAGCTACTGCTTCGCCATCATCCATAGAGATCAATGCTCCTGGCGTTCGGCTTTGCACTGAACCGCTGTAAGGACGATACTCGATGAAGGAGTGATTCATAATCCCTTCGCCTTTTGTATCAGTCAAAAACTCCGAACGAAAACCGATAAGTCCACGTGCAGGAATTTCAAACTCAATTCTTACTGTACCATCAGGCATTGGAGTCATACTTTTCATCTCCGCTTTTCGTTTGCCGAGTTTTTCGATCGCAGGTCCTTGAAACTCTGAAGGAACATCTACTACAAGATGCTCAAACGGCTCCATCTTGACACCATTTTCTTCTCGAACGACAACTTCAGGTCGTGCAAGAAGAAACTCAAATCCTTCTCTTCGCATATTTTCTGCCAAAACTCCAATTTGAAGCTCTCCACGTCCAGCAACAATGTATGCTCCTTCTCCCACTGGCTCCATACGCATCGCAATATTGGTTTCCATCTCTTTTTCGAGTCTCTCGCGGATTTTATTGGAAGTGACATGTTTGCCTTCTTGACCAGCGAGTGGTCCATCATTGACTGACATTACAACAGAAAGCGTTGGTTCTTCGATGTGGAGTGGATCAAGTGGCACTGGATTTTTAGTGTCGCACAAACTATCTCCCACATCAATATCTGAAAATCCTGCAACAGCGACGATGTCACCTGCCTCTGCTTCTTGGATTTCTGTCTGCTCAAGCCCTTTAAATCCAATCAATTTTGAGATACGGCTTTTGACTTTTTCACCACTTGCTTTGACAAGAAGACACTCATCACCTTTTCTAAGTTTGCCATTAAAAATACGAGAGATTCCGATACGTCCTACAAAGTTATCTGAAGCAAGTGTAAATACTTGTGCTTGAAGGTCATTGTCAGGACCACCTGAAGGGTATGGCACTTTTTGAATAATGGCTTGAAAGAGTGGGTTCATATCAACATTAGGATCTTCCATCTCCCATTTTGCATAACCATCTCTTGCTGCTGCATAAAGTACTGGGAACTCCAACTGGTGTTCGTTCGCCTCCAATGCAACCAAAAGGTCAAACATCTCATTGAGTACACGCTCAGGATCTGCTGCGTCTTTGTCTATTTTGTTGATGACAACGATAGGAATCAAACCCAATTCAATCGCTTTTTTAAGAACAAATTTGGTTTGTGGCATTACGCCCTCTTGTGCATCAACCAGCATCAAAACACCATCAACCATTTTGAGTACACGCTCTACTTCACCACCAAAATCGGCGTGACCTGGAGTGTCGATAATATTGATTTTGTGATCTTCATATTGAATTGCAGTGTTTTTGGAAAGAATCGTAATCCCTCTCTCTTTTTCGATATCGTTGCTGTCCATTACGCGATCATGCATCTCTTGGTGAGCGGCGAATGTTCCTGACTGACGGAGAAGTTGATCTACCAAAGTGGTTTTGCCATGGTCAACGTGAGCGATAACGGCGATATTTTTTATTTTTTGCATTGTGTGTCCTCTAGTAGTTTTGCAAACCTGAAATTTTGGGCTAATTATAGCCTACT
>DYPM01000143.1:0-1465 GCA_020719895.1 Sulfurovum sp.
GATTGTTGTATCTTGATGCTATAATTTCAAATGAAAACCAAACAAAAAATAGGGAGAAAAAATGATAACACTCAAAACAACAACACCAAACGGTGATAAGGTTATGGCTTACACTATAGCCAAAGCTTTTGGTATTGCTATAGATGAATTAGCAGAATATGCGAAAAATTGTTGCAATCTCAATATAAAATCGTCTCAACATATCTTGCCTTTGGAAGATGCAAATAAATTGGTTTGCTATATACAAAATGTGAAACAGAAATTGTATTTCAATAGTGATGACTGGAGCAATCGTTCGACGATAGACAAACTACAAAACCTCGTCATATTTATAGACAAAACACTCGAAACGATAGATAGACAAATCGAACAAAACAGTGATATTCTTAATCACTCAAATCAAGCGTATATAGAGTTGCAGTCTCTTGCTACAACAAACATTGACTTGATGGAGATAAAAATATATCTCCTTTCAAAGTTTGATTTTTCATTAGAACATCTCAAAGATAAACTTCTTTTTATCAAACAAGAGGCGTTGGAGCAGTTGGGTATTATCGATACAAGTTTGTCTATTTGGGAAGATGTAGAACTATCAAAAAAAGAGATAGATTTTGATTTTACAGCTACAAAAATAGCAAGACTCTATCAAGAGCAGATGAAAAAACTTAGTAGGTTTTCAACAGTAGATACATTTTTTTCTCAAATACTATCCTCTCTTCAGAAGTTTATAGACACAGATGAAAAACTTGCTATTATAAACAAAGAGAAGTTAGAAGAGATTTTCAAAGATGCCTATTTGGAGAAATACTTTGAAGATATATACAAAGAGTGGTGTGATGAGATAGATAAAATAAATAAGTTTTATCTCAAAATACTCAAAGGATATTTTGTAGGCAAAATTTCACAAGATTTGGTTTTGGAGATATTTGCTATTTTGCAAACTATCAAAGATGATTTGGAGGATTTTTATCTCACTGTTCGATTAGGATTGACACTTAAGTATAAAGAAAATCCAAAAAGAAAACTTCTCGAAGAGATAGCTACAAAAAATAGGATTTTCAAAATACACGAAAGCACACAACCAAAATTTATCGCTCTACTCAAAAACACAACATCGCAACTCTCTTATAGATTTCTCAATTCACTGCTTAGTGAAATGATAGATTTTAAAATCGAAGAAAAAAGTGAAGGCTACGAAGAGATATATCAAAAAATGGCAGAATTGCACTCTATAAATTTGGAAATTTATCTAAACGATATAGAGATGTATGGAAAAGAGTTGGAAAAAAAGAATATGGAGATATCAAAATTGATATTTAAAATGCAGAGTGATTTAGAACAGATGAGGAGAGATTAAGATGGGTTTTTTTGGTAGTTTATGGAGTGGTGCAAAAAGTTTGATAGGATCTATTTTTGGAGATGGAGAGAGTTCCTCTTCTACACGTAATTCTACGCATAGTTCTAC
>DYPM01000143.1:1565-3258 GCA_020719895.1 Sulfurovum sp.
TTCTACGCATAGTTCTACGAGTGTTTCAAATACACAAACCATCTATGAGCCTGACAAAGTCAAAGTAGCAGAGCTTGAAAATGCCAGAATGAGTCGAGCGATAGAGGCTCAAAAAGAGATTATGCAGATGAATGCTCAAATGCAATTTGCCATTATCGAGGCACAACAAAAAGGGTTTGAGCGTGCGACAGAGATACTCAAAGAGATGATGATAAGTCTCAACAATATCGCTCAAGAGAGATTGGTTTTGATAGAAAATGGACATTTTGAAGTGGTAGAAAAAATCGAAAAACTCTATATGGAACTTGAAAAAGAGATAAGAAACGACAGCACGAGTTTCAATCTCAATGAGCTGCCAAAAATGCTGGCACTACTACAGCAGTTTCCACAAGAGAGTCCATCAGCAAAACTATACGAAAAATCTATCGATAAACAAATCGAAATGAATATGACATTTTTTACTCAAAAACTAAATGCACTTCACGAAAGACAAAAACTAATGGTGATATCCGCAATAGCTTCAAAAGAACAGATACTCGAGCAGTCATCACAAATCGTTTTGGCAAGAATAGCATTTTTGGACAAACAACTCCAAGAACAAAAAAATATCCAACTCATCCAAAATCAATCACAAAATATCAACGCAATCTCATCAAAATCAAACTATGATGATGTTGAAGTAAAACTTATAGAAAGGTAAAAAAATGGCAAAGCTAAAAGAACTACTCCAAAAAGTCAAAAAAGAAACATTGAGTTTTCAAAAACATCCGTGTAGAGAGATAGAAGAAGAGATGAGGATACACTATCTCAATGGTTTGGCACTGATGGCAATGGCAGATGATCATATCTGCGACAAAGAAAAAGAGTATTTGTGGATATTGGTAAAAAGTTTTGGATTTCAAGAAGAGATGTTGGAGAGTGTGATTGAGTTTGCTCAAAATCCAGATGAAGATCTTATACAAGAGATAATAGAGTCTTTTGCTACAAAAGATATAAAATACAATTTTATGATAGATTGTATGATGATATCAAGTAGAGATGGTCACTATGATGAGTCCAAAGAGGAGATTATCAAAGAGTTTTTTGAGATGTTGAAAATCACAGAAAAAGAATCAGAAGATTTAAAAGATATCTTTGAAATGTTTTACACACAAGACGTAAATACACTTTATAGATACTTCACAGGAAATGAGTATATGAAAGTAGTAGAGCTGTTTGAGTATCTTATTGAGTATTATCAAATGAATACGGCTTATGAGCGACTAACAGAATCCATGCCTTTTTTTGACGGCTTAATGTGGACAAAAGAGAGTAAAGAAATGACTTGGTATGAGGCTATGGAGTATGCCAAAAATCTACGGCTTGGTGGTTATAGCGATTGGAGATTGCCAACTGTTGATGAGCTAAAAGAAGTAGTGCGAAGTTGTGGCGGAACTCCTGTAAATCTTAACGATAAAGACCATCAGAGTATTTGGGATAAAAATATGGCGAATAGCTCTTATCAGTCGTGTTATGATGCCAAAGGTTTCACCTCGGGCGGTTACTGGTCTAGTTCGCCTTATGTGTCGGATACTTCCAATGCGTGGAATGTCTTCTTCTTGTATGGCGACGACGACTGGGACGATAAGTCCGCTACCGACTTGGTGCGTTGCGTGCGAGACAGTCAGTGACTTTGAATCTTTGATTTTTTCTC
>DYPM01000020.1 GCA_020719895.1 Sulfurovum sp.
TGTCTTGACATACCTTTGCATTGAGTGTTTTTTGGTTTGGAAGATGAAGTGTAAAGGGAGTATCTCTATTTGGAAAAAAGTTGGTTTGTGGTGATGAATTTTTGATGGAATTGGTATATAAATTTCATTTGGATCTCGTTTTCGCCCTAATGCGTTCCATTGATTGAGTCCACTTTTGGGAGAAACTATTTTATTTTTTCCATAAAGTGGTAAATAAATAGTATCTTGAAGTTTTTTTGTTTCTTGAAAAATTTCATTTTGTTGTCTAAAACAGTTTTGAATTGTTTCAAGTGGATTTTCATAAATAGTAATTGGAAATTTTTCTTGACAGATTGAAGTGTCAAATCGTTTAAGAAGTGTGCTTTTTGATAAACTAAATGTATATTCATGTTGTTTGTCATTAAATCTAATCGTATTTTTTACTTTTTGAATAGAGTTTATATTTTCTATATCAATCAATAACATAGACTCTTCGTAGATATAAAACATCCCTTCTGCTCTTGTCACGCAATGGTAAAGTGAGCGTGTGACTTCAGATAAATTTTCTGCAAAACTTATACGTTCATTTCGAAGATTCGCAATGACATAGATAAGATTTTCGCTACTTTTATGTTCATAAAGATGACGATCTTTATTGAATTCTGCAACTTTTTGAAGTGTTTTATCATTATTTTTAAGAAAGGTTTTAAGTCCGATACCAATTTTTTCTTTAGAAGCATCCAAGGCAATATCGCCACGAGAAAGGTCGTTAGCATCAAAAGCTTTGCAAAAAAGTTTTTCTGCAATACGATAATAAAGATACGGCGTTGTGGATTCTGAAAATAAATAGGAGAGTGAGCCGATAATCTTTAAACTGTCAATATATTCTTGTTGATTTGAGAGAGGTTGCAATCTATAAAACATTATAAATATTTTTAGCAATAGCTTCAATTACATTTACAGTCACAGAATTTCCAGCTTGTTTATACTGATGAGAACGTGCTAAATCCGAAGGGAACTTAAAAGTTTGATTGAACCCTTGAAAACGTATACACTCTTGTGGAGTGAGTTTTCTAATACCTTTTCTATCTTTTACGAGCGGTACATTATGTCCTCCCGTTCCCATATTTGCAGTAAGTGTGGGGCAAAGATTGTTTTTATTTTCTCTGACATACTGTCTTCGCCATTGATAGATTGTCTCTTGACTTGTAATCTCTCCTTTAAGTTTTTCAAAGAGAGGCTTGTCGTTATAATAGAAGCTTTCATCAACATCTTCCTCTAATAAATCTTGAATCGTTATTATAGAGTGTATTGTGTTTGGAAACTCAAATGTGTTTATATCGTCTAAAAAAGCGACGATATAAATACGTTCTCTATTTTGAGGAATATTAAAATCTTTACTGTTTAGAAGTTTATAAAAAACCCGATACCCCAACTCTTCAAGTGTATTTTTGACAACTTCAAAGGTGCGTCCTTCATCGTGTCCGACAAACCCTTTTACATTCTCCAAAAACAACAATTTAGGTCTATGATATTTTGCAATACGAGCTACATCAAAAAAAAGTGTTCCTCTTGTATCTTCAAACCCTTTTCGATATCCAGCAATACTAAATGCTTGACATGGAAATCCAGCCAAAATAATGTCGTGTTGAGGAATATCTTCGGCATTAATTTTAGTTATATCTCCACAAGGAATCTCTCCATAGTTTAAAGCGTATGTTTTTTGTGCATGCGGATCAATCTCTGACGAGAAGACAAACTCAATCTTGTCCTTAAATGCGTTATTGAAGCCTTGTCTTATCCCGCCTATTCCTGCAAAAAGGTCAATAGCTTTCAGTTTGCTTTGAGTGTCCTTGTTCGTCATTTTTTCGACCACTTTACTCTTGATTGTATGAGAGTCAAAAAGTGATATTGAAACCATCGTTTACCTTTAAATAGAGTACGTTTAATCAGATGGCTCAATTGAGACATCTGATTAATTCTCAAATTTTGAGCAAAGCTCAAAATTAGGTCTTAAGCAGACGGCTCTCGCAACTATTCGTTCTGATAAACTTTATATTCAATCAGAGGTCTCAATTATTTTTAATGCGGTTTAGCTGCTTGACCCAAATCCCACATTGGCATAAAAATACCGAGTGCCATCAAGAGTACCAATCCTGTAATAAAAATCATCATAATTGGCTCAATATAAGCCGAAAGGTTATCAATCAACTCTCGAAAACGCATATCATAATACTCCGTCACTTTGTCAAGCATCGCATCAAGCTGTCCGCCTGCTTCTCCTGCTTTGATCATCTGAAGTAGCATATTTTCATAAAGTCCTGTTAACTGAAACGCTTCAGCCAAACTCATACCTCTTCCAATATTTGCATTTACAGTCATAAGATTGTCTTTGAGTGCCAAATTGCTTACCATTCCAACTCCCGTCTCCAATGCTTCATTGACAGGAACACCCGCTTTGACCAACTCTCCAAAAACAAGATTGTATTGATGCATTGTAGAGAGAAAAATCGCTTTATTGATAAGATAAAAATAGGGGCTGATCATCAAAGTATCCATTTTATAACGAAAATCTCTACTGGTTTTGTAAGCAAATTTGATAGCTGTGACAATCAAAAAAAGCACAGCCAAAATATACAAACCATAGTTTGAAAAGGCATATTCAAGATCAAGAAGAATAACAGTAGGCGTTGGGAGATCAGTGTGAAGTTGTTCAAAAATATCTTTAAACTTAGGTACAACCACCATAATCAAAATAGTAAATGCAATCCCCATAGCACCTAACGTAATCATTGGACTTCGCATTGCTTTTTTAAATTTTTTTACATTGTCTCGGATGTTTTCTAAAATATCTGCAAGCTTTTTATACGACTGGGCGATATTACCTGTACGCTCTCCAAGCTCTGTCATAGCAAGTGCAACATGCCCAAACTCATAGGCGTATTTTTTCATAGAATCTGACATACTGCTTCCTGCATTAATGTCATTATTCATAGAAAAAAATATCTCTTTAAGCGATTTGTTGGTGGTATTTTCAGCAACATCTCTAAGTGTGTCGTTGATAGGAATTCCAGCATCAGTCATAACAGAAATCTGTCTGATAGCAGATATTTTTGCATCAGCGGGAATAGAAGCTTTTGCTCCTTTTTTTAAACCAGCAAGAAGATTTTTGATCGTCTCTTCGAGTGGAGGTTGCGTCTCGTCTGCACGGATCACTATCGCTGAAGAAAATTTATCTTTGATTTGAGCAATTGCAGCCATTCTATCAATTGCCTTAACCAGCTCTTGACTCTTTTTGCCTTTTTGTATCATCGTGACATTAAAGTACTTCATTATAACCTCGCAACTCTATAGATTTCGTCAATGGTTGTTTTGCCTTCAATGGCTTTTTGAACTCCGTCTTGAAACATATTTACAAACCCTTCACTCACAGCTTGAATAGTAAGCTCCTCTTTGCTTGCACTCGAAGCAATCATTCGTTGCAAAGTGTTGCTCACCATCAACACTTCAGAGATCATTTCTCGTCCTGCATATCCTCTATGATTGCACTCTTTGCACCCTTCTCCTTTATAAAATACAGGATCAACAATATTTTTGGGAAGATATGGTGCAATCCCTTCTAAAAGATGAGGTGGAAGTGTCGCTTCTACTTTACAATGTAAACAGATTTTACGAACAAGACGTTGTGCTTGTATTGCGACCAACGCACCACTCACCAAATACTCTTCAATTCCCATATCCAAAATACGCGTGACTGCAGAAATTGCATCGTTGGTGTGGAGCGTAGAAAGCACAAGGTGTCCTGTCAAAGCTGCTTGAATTGCAATACGCAGTGTCTCTTGATCTCTGATCTCTCCAATCATAATTTTGTCAGGGTCTTGTCTCAAAATCGACTTCAAGGCCGCTGCAAAAGTAAGTCCAACATTAGGACGCACCAAAACCTGCTGGAGTCCCGACATCTGATACTCCACTGGATCTTCAACGGTGATGATTTTATCTCTTACATCTTTGATGGCATTTAATGCACCATAGAGTGTCGTAGTTTTACCCGAACCTGTTGGTCCTGTGACCAAAACAATTCCATAAGGTGCTTTGATAGCATTTGAAAAACGGTCATAACAGAGTTTGCTCATCCCTGCATCTTCAAGTCGAATCATTGCTTTGGATTTATCCAAAATCCTCAATACAATCGACTCTCCATCGATAGTTGGAAGTGTCGAAACCCTAAAGTCAAAAGGCTTAGAAGCAACCACTGCTGAAAATCTTCCATCTTGAGGTTTTCGTTTTTCTGCAATATCAAGGTTTGACAAGAGTTTCATACGCGAAGCCAATGGACTAAAAATATCTTTATCGAAAGTAAAAGTTTGTTGCAACATTCCATCAATACGATCTCTTACAATACAGCTTTTTTCAAGTGCTTCGATATGAATATCACTTGCACCACTATAAATAGAGGATTTTAAAATAACATCAATCAGCTTTAAAACCGCAGGAGATTCATCTGGATTGGTATCGTTGCCTCCTTGAGTAAGATCCTTTCTGATGTCGGCAACCAAACCTTTGATACTTTCATTGATCTCGAGTCGTTGAAGTTGCTGATGAATCTGTTTTGGATTGGAGATTCCTACTTTGATTGGTTTTTTGGGGAACATTCTTTGAATGCTATCTTGTGCAGCCATATCCAAAGGATCATCAAACACAATCAATACATTCAGTTCTGTCTCTTCAATAGGAATAATATTGTATTTAATCAACTGCTTGTAAGGCACTCTAGAGAATAGCTTCATATCGATCTCAACATTATCCAAATCAATATATTCAATATTGAGTGCTTTAGCAACTTCTTGAATAATAGGTACTACATTTATCCCCTCAATCTTCTCTAAGTGGGAAAGGTTAATCACCCCTTGTCTAATCTTTTTTGCCAAAAAAGTTTCAACAGTATGAAGATCAATCATCTTCTCTCCAACCAAGTTAGCAAAAGAGATTTTTTTTGGAGGTCTTTTCCGCACCAATTGAGAGATGGCTTCCTTAGTGATGAGCTTCTCGTCAAGCATCATTTCAATTAATTTAACCATTCATCTGACTCCTAATGCTATGTTTCATTGTTTAATTTTATCCAATAAATTTCTTGCTTGGGTAGAGTTTGACTGATCAATATACTGCTTGAGAATACGAATCGCTTCTGATTTTTCACCTCGTTTTAATTTTGATTTAATAAAAATCATCCACGCATCTTCAACGCCATCGTCTATCTTATTGACTTGAACTGCCCAATATTCAGATTTTTGATACATCTGTCGAGTATAATAACTTTTTGCCAAAAAAAGTGCGTCATTGATATCTCGAGAAGCATAAAAGCGAGACTCTATCTCTTGAAGCACTTCAACTCTTTTTGGATCTACAATATTCAGTTCAAATGATACTTTGTGTCTTTTGGCGGGCTGTGTCGCCATTGGCTCTTCTGTGGACTCCACCTCTTCTAACTCCAAAATTGGTTCTACGGGTGCTTTTTCATACGGCTTGACGTACTCTTTTTGAGGCAATGGATAGGTTTGATTTTCATACGATTGTGGCATTTGAGCCAAAGGTGATTGTTCACTCTCCGTCTCTTTTTGTGTCATCATCTCTTGTTGTGGAATTAAAGTTGGTTTTATTTGTGGTTGCATTGCAACAGCATAAGATGAAGCGAGTGGTTGTGCTGGAGTGGTTGCTTGAGATGGCTGAGGTTGAACTTCAAACTCTACTCTTTTGGTTTGGATTGGTGCTGGAGTATTGAGATATGATTTTTGAAGAGAACTTTCAAAAAATAAAATTTGAGGCAAATAGAGATAAAATCCAACCAAAAAAATAGCACCAAACATCAACATACCCAAAAAATTCCAATAAGGTTTTCTTTTGTTGCGTTTGTATTGCTTCCAATCGGCTTCAAGTGATTTTATTTCATGCATGAAGATATCCTAATTTAAGTGCTGCCATCTCGATAATTTTGGAAGAGACTTTGTCATAACGTATTTTGGTTGGTTCATTCGTATCATAATATTCACTAATTTCAAAAATAGTATACATTAGCTTATTGCACTCTCTGTAGTTTCCTTTAGTAAAAGCATGAATCAACTTCATCTCATTTGATTTGATACTATTGGCAATCTCAAAAAGATTTTTTTTAAGTAATTTTTTGTGAACATAACTTTGCTGATCTTCCACGGTTGCATTTTTAAGCTCAATCACTTCCCAAATTCTTGATTTAAAATGTTCTTTGGCGACCAACTCTTCATTGTCAGTTTTGTGTAATGAAACCACAAACTTAACTGCTCTTGTGTCTGATATCAATCGAATCTTTTCCATCATTTCTGAACTATAAATCTGTGCTTCGTCAAGAAGAATGACGATTTCTCTCTCTCCGCGTATTTTTTTAGACTGCTCAATAATCATCGTCAAAGTCACATCTTCTTTGGAAAAAGTTTCATTTTGATTAAGCACCCCATAGAGTTTCAAAAAAAACTCTTTTTCATCTACCGTAGGCGTATCAAAATAGTGTATCTCTTTTTGATGTTTGAGTTTAGTTTGAAGTCGATTGAGCAAAATACTCTTTCCTGTTCCTGGACGACCAAAAACCAAAATCATCTTAAGTGGTTTTTCGATGCTCTCCTTAAGCTTTTCAAAAGCCCTTACCGAAGAGTCAAGTTCGATATAGTCATCTAAATCAATGGAATCGACAAAAACCATTTTTGCAGAATAAAATCTACTTTTCATCAAGCTTTGTATATCCCAAATCGGTGAGTGATAAACTTTTGCTATTTTCAATAATGTGTGGCGTGATGATAATCACAAGTTCTTCTACTGTTTTGATTTTGTTTTCGTATTTAAATAGATATTCTAAAAGAGGTAAATCGCCCAATAGTGGTATTTTGTTGGTTTTGAATCCACTTTTTGCTTTGATCAAACCACCCAATATCGCATGATCTCCATCTTTGACTTTAATGACTGATGCGATTTGTTGTTTTACTAAGTCAGGCGGAATCGAACGCACATCAGTGCCAGAACTGATAGTATCAACCGTCTCTGATATTGATGGATTGATTTTAAGTGTCACAAAACCATCACTTGATATTTCTGGTGTAATATCAAGCAATATACCTGCAAAAACAGATTGCACTTGCTCTCCTTCGGCAGCGACAGCACTTGCACCATTAGTGGTAGTACTGCTGGATTTTATTTTATAAAAATATTCACGCCCTACTGATAAAAGTGCTGGTTGATTATTGAGTGTCATAACACGCGGACTAGAAATAGTTTTGACATCTCCTTGAGTAGTAAGAAACTTAACTACTTCAGTGATCTCTGTCGCTCCACTTAGATTTACAACGCTTGCGTTTTTGGGTGACACCTCATCTGCAAATGTTGGCGCAGAAATAGCCCCAGAAACTGCGTCAAAAGTAAATGAATTGACATTATTTTGTGCCATCGTCAAAGTACCGATTTTCATATTTTCAAACTTATAGAGCTGACTCCAATCTACTCCCGTACTTTGAGAATCGTCAAAATCTACAGAGAGGATTCTTACATCAATCAACACTTGTGACTTCAACTGCTCAGATATTGCCTTAATATAAGCAGAAACACGTTTGATTTGACGTTGTGTTCCTGTCACTGTAACCATTCCTGCTTCTGGATTTACGATAGGAGCATATTTGTCACTCTCCCAATCATCACCAGCACGAGAAAGAATATCTTGAATCTCTTTTCCTACGGTTTGCCAAAAGTTAAACGCATTATTGGTCTCAATGCTAATGCCCGTTTGTCCCGAAGCACCACTACCACCACCTGACCCTCCAGAGCCACCTGCGGTACCAGAAGAGCTATTGGCATTTG
The DNA here is from genome assembly GCA_020719895.1 of Sulfurovum sp. Classification (GTDB taxonomy): domain Bacteria; phylum Campylobacterota; class Campylobacteria; order Campylobacterales; family Sulfurovaceae; genus Sulfurovum. The sequence goes on from DYPM01000020.1 coordinate 7,855, forward strand.
CGACCGTCACATTAGCACTACTTTTGCCTGTTCTGTCACCTGAAAGATAGTGAATTTTATAGGTTTTTGTCACAAGATAAGAGATGGAGAGTTTGTTTCCTTGAAGTGTATAGTAGAGATCATTGTCGGTGAGTATCGTGTCCAAAAAAGTCTCTAATGTACTATTTTTGAGTTTTACATAATAGAGCTTCTTCTGCATCTTTTTTTTTGCTTCTTCGTCGGTAATATTAATAGTAAGACTACAAGAGTCTGCCAAGTTCTCAATTACATCTCGAATCTCAAGCTGATCATCAATGGTTACACTAAAAAGTTTTTGACTACACTCTCCTGCGTGGACATTTCCAAACATACCAAAAAACACTCCAACAAACAGTAAAATAGTTCTTTTGAAATCTCTTCTTTTACTCATTTACTTTTTCCTTTCCGTAATTTTAAATAGACTCTCTTTTTTAATAGATGCCAAAAAGAGAGTTCGAACACTATTCTCTTTTCTTAACACTACACCTTTTTTGCCTATATATTTCAATTCGTATCCTGAAATATGTTCACCTACCATAACCCACTCATTGTTGATAAATGCTGTTTGGTTCATAATTGCATTAAGGTGTAAATCAACCTCTTCTTGATTATCCTCAGGGACAATAAAGGCTTTTTCTTTGCTTCCAAATTGCTGTTGGAGTCTTACAAATGGCTCTTTGGTGCCTTGGAGTGTTTCGAGCTGTACTCCTTCTCTTTGTTTTTGGATCTTTGAAACCATATCTTCAATCTGAGCAACAGACAAATCATTTCCCAATACAACACGTTCAAAAATTAAAAATAGAATTACTTTTTTCATCAATAGTTAATCCCCCATACTGAAATATTAATATTGGCAATGATTTTTGAACTATTGCTATCCAATGTAAAATGCGTTCCGTAAACATCGGTTACAAGCGTATTCTGCTCAATTTCATTGATGAATTTCACAATATTTTGATACTGACCAATACATCCTACTTCAATCTCAAGCACATATCCAAAAGTGCCATTATTATCAGCAAATTTATTGTCCACGTAAGTGAGCTCTACCCGTTGTTTTTTGGCTTTCTCGGTAATAGAGTACAAGAACTTTGACCAGCTTTTTTGATTAAAAAGCATATCAGAAAGCTTCTCGAGACTTTTATTAACAAAAACTATTTTATTGTTAATCTGTATTTTATGATCTTGCTTCTCTTGAATCTCTCTTTCAAATTTTTTGACAAAATAGTTTTTGTCGCCATTTATAGTAATAGAGGCAAGATAGTTTTGATTTTCTTGAAGTGCTTTTTCGACCCTTTGACGTTCAGATTCGCTTTTTTTATACATCTCTTCAGTATAAGGCACTACCATTTCAAATCCAATATAAGCGATAACTCCAGCAACTCCAAGAATCATCATCCATTTTTCTCCCTCTTTTTTGGGAGCAAAGTACTCGTCAAGTTTCTCTAATGTATCTTCAACAAACTTCATCTTAAATCCACCTTTAGTATTCCTCTATAGTACTCCGTATCTGGATCTTTTTTGATCAATTGAATATCAATAATCTTGAGTTCTTTATAGTGCGTTTCGGTGACATATTGAATATATTCTGCAATCTTTTCATCGCTTGTGCCTACCAATGAAAGCCATATCGTATCATTATCGGTTTTGAGATCTTCGATATGTACTCCAAATTTGAGCAACTCATCAGCCACCATATGCAAAATTCCCGACTTCAAACGATAATTGATTTTTTTATCATAAATGGCTATGAGTGTTTTTGTTTTTGCATTGTACTGAACAGACATTTGTTTTATTTCACCATCAAGCCTATCGAGTTCTTTCTTTTTTTCCCCCAAAGTCTTTTTGAATTTTTCAGCTTCTTTTGAGGCATCTTCATTTTGAAGATTAAGAGCAAAGGTCTTTGCCTCGTTTAGATACGTTCCTACAAGATTCATAACTGGATAAGCAACGCTCAAAGAGATGGTCGCAAAAGCAGAAATAAGAAATTGACCGCTAGCACGATTGACAAAAGCAGGCGGACGAGGAAAATTTGTGAAGTTTATAAAATTGTAAGGGTTTTCAAGATACTCAAAGCTATTGAGAAGCATTAAGTAGTGCAATTGATCGATATACCACGTATTGTTTTGTATTCGGTATTGAAGATTAAACTCAACAGAGGTAAGTCCAAGATAATTTTGGCTGTAGTCATCAAGTCCGATAATGGGTCCTGACACACTTCCTAAAAACATCTTATCTATCATATCAATCTCAAAAGCACGCTTCGCATAGATGATAATATCATTGATATTGATAAATACCTCGCCAAAGATTCGCATCAAATTTTTCTGATATGTCTCGTTGGCACTCTTAAGTCCTTCTTGCTCCAAAAGTCTAAAAAATTCATTTTCGGGTATCTTCTCGCCGACCAATTCACAATAGTTGTCATAGATTCGGGTAAGATTATATTCGATTGTTTTAGAGTAGAGATATTCGCCACGATGATAAATCACAATAAACGCATCGCTATGTGCAAAGTAAACAAAACTATGAGTCCCATTTTCTGGCAAAATATCTTTGGTGTAAAGTGCTTTAAAAAGAAGTGGTATAGGAATAATCAAATCAATGTATTTGGTCTGTTGCTTGATAGGAAGAAAATACCCCTCAAGTATGATAGGCTCTATTACAAAAAGATGAAACTCTCGTTCCCCAGAGTTATCATTTTTGCTTTCATAGTGTTGGACAATATACTCTTTAGCTTGATCAAGCCCCAACTCTTCGTATGCTTTAATTTCAATAATATCATCAATATCTTCTTCAGGAACGCTCCGACTGATACTCACAGTGGAAGTAATGAAATCTTTATTGCTGATATAAGAGGTCAAAAAGTTCGATAGATTGTATGTTGGTTTTTCTAACTCTTCAAAAATATCATCTTTGAATTGATAGTATTTCCCTCCATACGCATCTATTGTAACAATGTTCCTAATAGCTGATTTAGATGCATTTTTATTAAACATAGTTTCTTCCTTGCCTTGATGGCAAAAATTATATAGGTTATATAATAAGAACCATCTTACATCAGCTTATTTTTTGTTTTTTAGTGTTAAAAAATGTAACCTAACCCTTCTAATTCCTCTTTGCTTTTGCTCCATCCTTTTTTGACAACGATATGAAGGTCAAGATATATCTTTTTTTGAGCAAAAGTTTCTATCTTTTCTCGCGCATCTTTTCCAAGACGTTTGATTCCTTCTCCACCTTTTCCTACCATCATTCCTTTTTGGGTCTCTTTCTCTACTACTATTGTCGCAAATACAGAATCGATCCCCTCTTCTTCGTCGATTTTATTGATAATCACATCGCTCTCATAAGGCAACTCATCGCTGAGATTTTCAAAAATAGACTCTCGAATCAACTCTTTATAAATATCGCGAATATGTTCTGTAGTGAGCATTTGCGGATCATAGAGATAAGGAGATGCGGGAAGATGTTTTATCACCTCATCAAGAAGTTGCACTCTGCCTACCTTTTTTTTGACTGAAAAAGGGATAATTGCCTCAAAACGCTCTTGATGCTTTTGATATTCGGAGAGTTTTTTGAGCAAATCAGCTTGAGAGACATGATCTATTTTGGTGAGCAATACAATATGTTTAATCTTTTTGGAAATATCACGTGCCAAAAAATTCTCATATTCAATCAATTTATCGGTCACGGGAGCCAAAAAAAGAATCAAATCAGCATCACCCATTGCCTTAAGTGCTTCATCAAGCATAAAGATATTGAGTAGTTTCTCTTTTTGGTGAATACCAGGTGTATCGATAAATATAATCTGTGCATTGTTGTGCATCTCGATAATATTCATCCGTTTTCTTGTAGCTTGAGCTTTTTGGGAAACCATCGCAAGTTTTTCACCAACGATAAAGTTGAGAAGCGTACTTTTTCCTGCATTGGGACGACCTACGACTGCTACAAATCCTGCTTTAGTAAGTGACTCTTCCATATTACATTATCCTCATAAAATATATCGCGTCACATCTTCATCTTGAACGATAGTGCCAATCTTCTCTTCCACTAATGCCACATTAACAACAATCTCTTCGCCTTGATGCTCATCTGCTTCATAGCTGATATCTTCAAGAATTTTCTCTACAACTGTATGAAGTCGTCTTGCTCCAATATCTTCGGTCTTTTCGTTGGCTACCAATGCATAATGTGCAATTCTTCTCAACGCTTCTTCTTCAAACACTAAAGTCAAATTTTCAACTGCCAAAAGGGCTTGATATTGTTTGACAAGAGAGTGTTTTGGCTCGCTCAAGATGCGATACAGACTCTCTTCATCTAATGCGTTGAGTTCAACTCTAAGAGGAAAACGTCCTTGAAGTTCAGGAATCAAATCACTGGGTTTGCTTAGATGAAATGCTCCCGCGGCAATAAAAAGAATATGATCTGTATTGATCATTCCCAATTTAGTCTGGACAGTAGAGCCTTCAACGATAGGCAAAAGATCTCGTTGTACGCCTTCTTTGCTAGGATCTTGGCGACTCACAGCAGAAGAAGAGACAGCAATTTTATCAATCTCATCCAAAAATACAATACCGCCCTTCTCTACTCTCTCTTTTGCTAAATGTTTGAGTTGCTCTTCATCTAATAGCTCTTGACTCGCTTCGGTTTGCAGAATTTTTTTTGCCTCTTTGACACTCATCTCTTTGAGTGTTCCTTTTTTGCCATACGCTCCAAGTACTTTGACAATCGACTCTTGTACTTGTATCATCTGTGGCGGAAGTCCGTCGTCAGAAAGATTTGAAGTATTTGGAACTTCCACTTTGATAAGAAGATGATCAAGCTCTCCTATCTCATAGCGTTCTTGCATTTTGGCAAATGAGTGTTCGTACTCTGTTTTTTTCTGCTCATTTGCACCTGCTGGGAGTGGTGGTAGAAGTTTTTCTATGATTTTATTCTCTATATAGTTGGCAATCTTTTCTTGATTTTTTTCATTCTCTTCTTCTCGCACCAACGCAAGTCCCATAATCGCCAAATCACGAATCATCGACTCCACATCACGCCCTACAAATCCAACTTCAGTGTATTTGCTCGCTTCTACTTTGATGAATGGCAAATGAAGCATCTTTGCCATACGTCGTGCAATTTCAGTTTTTCCTACACCTGTACTACCAATCATAAGAATATTTTTAGGAACTACATCGTGTTGCATCTCTTCATCAAGTCTCAATCTACGATAACGATTTCGTAATGCAACTGCGATGGTTTTTTTTGCATCGTGTTGTCCTATTACATATTTGTCCAAATATGCAACGATCTCTTTGGGGGTTAAGCTTTCCAAATGCTACTTCCTTAAAGTTCTAAAATTTTGATGTTGGTATTGGTGTAGATACACAATTCGCCAGCAATCTGTAACGACTCTTCGATGACTTTGCGAGGCTCCATATTGGCGTGTCTCTCCAAAGCACGTGCCGCAGAGAGTGCATAGTTACCTCCCGAACCAATCGCTGCAATCTTGCCATCTTGAGGCTCTACTACATCGCCATTGCCAGAAAGAATAAAAATATGCTCGCGGTTAAGAACAATCATCATCGCTTCAAGTTGTCTTAGATGTTTGTCTTTTCGCCACATTTTGGCAAATCCTATGACTGACTTAAAAAGATCTCCCTTGTATTCTGAAAGTTTGGCTTCAAACATCTCAAAGAGATTAAACGCATCTGCCGTACTTCCTGCAAATCCTGCCAAAATCGTACCGTTGTGAAGCGTCCTAATTTTTGTGGCGTTGTTTTTGAGAATCGTATTGCCAAAAGTGACTTGACCATCACCGCCAATGACCGCTTTTCCCTCTGCTCTATACGCCAATATCGTGGTCGCTTCAAACATTTAGACTCCTACAATTTCCACTTTGAGTATAGCGTGAATTGCGTGACCTAATTTCAAATCGACTTCGTGGACTCCTGTAGTTTTGATGGCTTTTTTGAGTCCGATATTTTTTTTGTCGATCACAATATGAAGTTGCTCTTCGATAGCTTTAGCAATATCGCCATTTCCTACAGAGCCTTTGATACCAACAGGTGCATTCTCTTTTTCGATTTTAATCACACTCTTCTCAAGTGCAACTTTCTCCAAACTCAATCTCTCAAGTTCCTCTTTTAGCTCTTTTGCCTGATGCTCTTGTTGTGCTTTCCACTCCTCTACAATAGTTGGCGTTGCCAATTTGGCATACCCTTTGGAGATCAAAAAATTTTGACCGTAGCCATCTTTAACCTCTTTAATTTCACCCGCTTTGCCGAGTGCTTTGACCTCTTTTGTGAGTAAAACTTTCATCACACAAATCCTTAAAATTTAATAAAATTAGAAACATTTTATCCAATTTTTGTTAATATCAGCCCAACTCAACCTATCGGACAAACCTATGAAAAAACCCTTTGATATCACGCCTATAGCCACATTTTCCAATCGTCTCGCAACACTTCTTGATACACAAAGAGAGACTATCGACACAATCACAAAAAGTCAAAAAGATGATTATGCGACAATACTCAAACCCATGCAAGACCTCGAAGAGGCGTTGGAGCTTTTTTTTACACCACTTTCACATCTCAACAGCGTAATGAACTCCGAAGAGACTCAAATCGCCTACGAAGCTTGTTTGCCTCTACTCTCTAAATTCTCCTCCGAACTTGCCCAAAACGAAACACTGTTTTACAAAATAAAACAGATCCAAAGCGATGATCCTCAAGAAAAAAGAGTGATAGAACATACTGTGAGAGATTTTATTTTATCGGGTATCACACTTCCAAATAAAGAAAAAAAACGACTCGAAGAGATCTCTCTCTCTTTGAGCGAACTTAGCAACACATTCTCTCAAAACCTACTCAATGCCACCAAAGCTTACAAACTAACCATCGAGGATCCAAATGATGTAAAAGGAATGCCCGATGCTGACATACAAACTTCAAAAATAGAAATCGACGGCAAAACGCACTATCGATTCACCCTTCAAACTCCAAGCTATCTTGCCTATATGACATACGGTCCAAACCGCAACTATCGCAAAACTCTCTCCAAAGCCTACAGCACACGTGCGCCACAAAATGCAGAAGTGATAGACAAAATCCTCAAACTCAAAGAGGAAAAAGCAAAACTTATCGGATTTGAAAACTACGCTCAATATGCTCTTGAAAGTAGAGACGCATCAACACAAGATGAGGTTTTAGCGTTTCTTTATACGCTTGCAGATAGTGCTTTACCTCAAGCCAAAAAAGAGCTTGAAACACTCAAAAAATACGCCAAAGAGAGTGATGGAATCGAGGATTTTGCAGGATATGATATATCGTATTATGAAGAAAAACTCAAAAAAGCAAAGTTTGATTTTGATGACACAATGACTAAGCCCTATTTTGAACAGTCTCGTGTACTACAAGGCTTGTTTGATGTTCTTTTTGAACTCTTTGAAGTGAAGTTTGAGCCTATTCAAATGGAGACGTGGCATTCGTGTGTCAAAGTGTTTGATATTGTAGAAAATGGAGAATTTGCTGGGCGTATTTACTTTGATCTTGAAGCACGTCCCGAGAAACAAGGCGGTGCGTGGATGCACAATTGGGAGACGCATTTTGTCGATTCCGCTGGCATGTGTCATTTTCCGTCAGCGTTTGTCGTCTGCAACTTTTCACCATCAACACTAACACTCCCTTCACTGCTCCGTCACGACGATGTAGTAACACTTTTTCATGAGATGGGTCACGCCATTCATCATCTTTTTGGACGATGTCGTGAGCGTGCCATTTCTGGGATCAACGGTGTAGCGTGGGACGTGGTGGAGTTTCCATCACAGTTCTTGGAAAACTTCGCTTACGAAGAGTCGATATTACGTCAGTTTGGATTTCACTATGATAATGGCGAACCACTTCCTCAAACACTCATCCAAAAAATCAAAGAGACCAAAAATTTCAATGCCGCATTGGGGATTTTGCGTCAAGTGGAGTTTTCGTTGTTTGATTTTATGCTTCACCAAAAGCTTCATCAAGCCGATGAAGTGCAGATGCTTCTTGACTCCATTCGCGAAAAAACTGCACTTCTCAAACCACCCGCTTATAATAAATTCCAACACGGATTTTCACATATTTTTGCGGGTGGTTACGCAGCTGGATACTACAGCTATAAATGGGCAGAAGTGTTGAGTGCTGATGCGTTTTTTGCGTGTCTTGATCCACACAAAGGATTTGACAAAACCAAAGCAAAAGAGTACAAAACGTTTATTCTCTCCAAAGGAGGAAGTGAAGAGATGAAACATCTATATTACGTATGGCTTGGCAGAGAACCGCAAGTCGAAAGTCTTGCTAAACTTTATGAAATAGACTTATTGTAAAACAAGAAGTCTAAGCACGAAGTGCGTGAGCTGTCTGCTTAAGACAACTTAGCGTTAGCGTAGTGCAATGGACTTTGTTCATTGCACGTTATTTTTAGTTCTGAAAGAACTTAAATAGAAATCAAAGGAAAACTATGAATCAAGATCGTTATTTTGTATTGAGCGTTATTGCAATTTTTATCGTCACCTTTGCGGGTGCTTACTTTAGTCCTACATTTGAAGAACAACAGACCTATTTGGAACTCTTTTTTCTTTTTGGAGCAACACTTTTTGTCTTCTCAATATTGGTGATTTTTGTAGCGATTGGATTTACTTCGTTTGCACTTTATATGGCACTCTTTTTGGCAGTGGTCACTATGGCATTTGGTATCGAAGGAGCGTTGTTGGTAAGTGGAATGAGCTACTTTTTTTGGGGATCAGTCTTTGCGATGGAAGTGTTGCTTTTTTATAATAGTGTAGTTATTGCACAAGAGTGGTTTGAGCAACGTTACACCTTTGCGTCGTTTCAAAAAGAGTATTACGCTTTTTATCCAATGATGCTTTTTCTTTATCTTTTGTTGGAGTTTGTACCGCACTTTTTTTATCGCGAGAAACTATTGAAGTTTTCTCCTCGCAAAGTGCTTCAAGCGATGCAAAAGATACTCAAACCACACTAATTTGTTCGCCTTTGAGTGAGATGATATTCCCAAAGTGTTTTGGGAATATCAAGAGAGATTAAAGATACACTTTCTGTGTTAAAGTAGGTGTGGTTTGGTTTTCGTCTTTGTACATTTCGTAGTTGATGTAATTGCCGTTGGCTTGTGGTTCAAGGTAGAGAATGTGTAAATGGGCTTGTTTGTCGAAGAAGAAAAAATAATCCGTCATATCTACAGAAGGTGCAGTGTAATCGATGCTTTGTGTAGGATTTTTGTGACTCAATATCCATTCAAACCCTTTTGGATAAAGCTCTCCAAACAGTTTACGTTGAGAAATGCCACCATTATTCTCTTTCTGATAACACATATCGTTGGCTTCTTGTATGAATGGGCAGGTGATATTTTTACCTTGAAAGGCAAAGTTTATTTTGCTTGCAGGATAAAAAACATCATCATTCTCTCCTCCTGTCACCCACTCTTTGGCTATCACATGATAGAAATTGCCCAATGCGTCCATTGTATTGTCTTGATAACATTTACCATTGTTTTTATTGTAAGGGTTGTCATCGTAAATCGTAGAGACACTCCACTCTTCTTGATCATGATGCAAGGCATAGATGCGACGACTATAACGTCTCCCTTCGTTACAATTCTCTTTGGGATCTTTGGCTTCTGTGTAAATAGACATAAGAGTATCTTGACGATTCCAAGTTTGATTGTACTCAAGCGATATCATTGGATTATGTGCAATAATGTGTTTATTGGTTTCAAAATAGGTATTAGACTTCATCTGTATCTCAACAAGCGAAGGTAACGGCAGTGTAAAGATCGATTGATCACTGTACGTATCTATTACTTCTATATAGTCTTCGTCAAATAACACTGTTTGGACAGATTGATGAAGTCTGCAGGTTTGATCTCTGTAGCTATTCCAATTATTGAGAGTATCAAGTGCTAAGCACTTCTCACCCTCTTTTGTTTGGATAGAGAGATAGGTGATATTGTTTTCATCGATTGACATCGTCTCAAAATGAATCTTTTGTCCATTATTAAGCTTGTACTCATCAATAAACTCAATACACCCTTCCAAAAACACAAAACCAACAACTATCAGTAAATATCTTAGCTTCATAGTATCTCCTCTTTACAGTGCGATCGTGCCATGGGCAGAAGGGGTTTGTTGTGAGCTATCGTCATAAATCTCATACTCAATCGCTCCACCATTGGAGGCAGGATCAATATAGAGAACATGGAGTCGATTGGTTTCATCAAAGAAGTAACTGTAGCTAAACATATCGGCTTGTGGCTGATAATAAGTGATGGTGTTTGATGGATTTTTGCCAGAGAGTATCCATGCAAAACCAGAATCATACACTTCTCCAAAAAGGGTTTTTAAGACAATATCGCCATTGGATTGTCTCACAAAACAGCTCTGATCGCCACTTTGCAAAAATGGACATACGATATCCTTGCCAAGATAAGCGTGTGTTACCGTAGAGTATGCTGTGGCAACCAACCCATCCATACCACCAACGAAATATTTACACTCTTCATTGATCGTACGCCCTTTCCAGTGATAGATATTGCCGTTATAGTCTCTCTCTACTGTGGGAGTGTAGAGCAAGTCATTGTGTCGCTGAGGCACTGCAAGCGAAGAGGAGAGTACTTTTGTTTGTGGCACAATGCGTTGATTGGCATAAAACGCATTGGATGGATAGATTCCCTTGATACTCCAGTTGTCATCATTTTCTCTTTTGAGCGAAATGTAGTAGGTCTGTTCAATGTGTTCATTTTCGGCAATAATCAAATGGGATTTTCTAAAAGTAGATTGATTGGTATCATAATACTGCATATACCGTATTTCACGCAAGTCATCCAAATAGGTATCTGTGGCGATCGCTATGTCGGTGAGTGTCGGCATTTCATAACTAAGATTGACTTCGTTGTTTTCATAAAACCTTACGCTATTGCCTGCGTACTCCACGCGACCTTTCGCCTTAAAGTTCTCGCATACTGCATACTCTTGTATGCTCCAACTGTCTCTTGTATCTTTCACCAAGCAATAAAATGTACCATTTTTGCTCATATCCAAATAAACTGTCCCGTTCATGTCAGAGACAGCGTTTCCAAAGTCAATGTCCCGTCCATCATTTGCCACGAACGACTCTTCGCCATCGCAGGTGATCGGATAGCATCCCGTAAGCCAAAGAAGTGCTACCATCAACATTGTCCCACTCATAATCTTCGTGGTTGTGTGTGTTGTTTTCATTTTGGTTTTCCCTTACCATTTTGTATCGACTCTCGTTTGAAAATCGATGCTGTACCATCACGAATGTTGCGTGAAATTGTTATTTGTAAAAACCTCCGTAAGAAACGGACGTGTGAGTGTATCAAAAAAGGGTTACAGAGTGGTAACAGAAAAAGAGGAGACAATTCCAAGATTATCATCATAATGACCTTCTGATCGTAATGGTGCGTCAATA
>DYPM01000021.1 GCA_020719895.1 Sulfurovum sp.
CTCTATAGCTCAAATGAACTTATTCGTTTGAGTGTGTAATATCAGTTACTGTAAATTTTAAACAAAACCAAAATTAGGTCTTAGACAGAAAACTATCGCTAATATTTACCTTATTTAAATTGCCACGGTTTGTTTCAAACCTCGCAATGACGGTACTTTGTCATTGCGAACAAAGTGAAGCAATCTATTTAGGTCATCTCTAAAAACTACATTTTAGATTGCTTCGGCTTTTGCAAAGCCTCGCAATAACTATATTTGTCATTGCGAACAAAGTGAAGCAATCTATTTAATTCAAAAGGTTCAATTTTTTTTAAAGGGTAATAATGTTCAAAAAATCTATTTTAATCGCCACAGTAGGCTTAAACTTTTTGTCTGCTGATGGATTAGATCTACTCAAGTCAAAATGTGCGTCGTGCCACATGCTTGAAAAACCTGCTCCAGAGATAATTCCTACACTAAAAGCTCCTGCAATGGAAGCGGTAATGTATCACATCAAACTCGAGATAAGTGAAAAAGCAAAAATAAAAGAGTTTATTTTAGACTATGTGTTGAATCCAGATGCGAAAAAATCGGTCTGCGAATCAAATAAAGTAGAACAATATGGCGTAATGCCGTCTCTTAAAGGTTCTATCACAACACAAGAGATTTCACAAATCTCAGAGTATCTCATCGAACACTATCCATCTAAACTATTCGTTGAAATGATTCATCAAATTCAACACAACGACACGCTCAACGCACTGCAAAACTCTCCTTTTTTAATCAACAAAGAGTCATTGCCACACCTCACTGGTTTGCTTATCAAAAACTGGGACAAAAAAGCTTTGGGACTTAGCCAAACACAAAAAGAAAAGTTGCTTATTATAAGAAAAGAGACTATCAATAGCATCCAACAAATAAAAACAAAACTTGAAACGTTAGAAGCAGAAGTGATTGAAGCTTTGGTCGATAAAGAGCCTACAGAGAGTGTAGAAAAGAAGATAAAAGAGATAGCCGAACTAAAAGCAAATGCCACAAGATCACACATAAGATGTATCTCAAAAACACTTGAAGTTCTAAATGAAGAACAGCTAACTTATCTATTGCCATTTTGGGGAATGTAAAAATATCTATAGCTCACACATGAGATTGCGGGTCAAGCCCACAATGACGAAGGTCACGACTGTTGCTTTGTGGTAGCACAAAAAAATGACATAGTAGGATTCAATCTCTTTTTGGGCGGTCGCGTAGGCGTACAGGCGAAAGATACAGGATTGTTTGTAAAATCAAACGAAGTGAAAAAGGTATTCGAAGCGGTAATTTATCTTTTCAAACGGTACGGCTTTCGAGACAACCGCAACAAAAATAGACTCCATTTTTTGCTTGAAGCAGTCGGAATGGAGGCGTTTGTGGAAGCTATCAAAGAGCAGAGTGGCTTGATGCTCGAAAAAAGTGGCGAGAGTATGGTGACGCAAGAACTTGTGCTTGATGAAAGCGGTGTTTTGGAGGTATAAAACGGAATCTCTGCGGTGCATTTGAGTGTGCCAAGTGATATATTTTCAGGCGAAGATTTGATCCAAACAGCAAATATCGCACAGCGTGTAGAAGGTGCGATTCGGCTCAGTGTCGAACAGAGTCTCTATAAAGAGAGTTTTGAGATGTTTGATACAAGAGTACTAAGCCAACTCTCTATCGCAGAGATTGTGGCAAAAATTGAGGAATAGGAATTTGATGATGGCAAAGATCTGCTGTCATCAAATTCAAAGATTCAAAGGGAATTGGAAAAAATTGTTGGAGTCTCTGTGATATAATTTTTTCTATTTAATTTTTTCCAAAAGGAGTTCTATCGTGTGTGTATTTTGTAAAATTGTCAATAAAGAGTTGCCTTGCAATATGGTGCTTGAGAGTGATCACTATCTTGCTTTTCACGATCTCTATCCAAAAGCTCCGATTCATATTCTTATTATTCCCAAACAACATGTAGAGTGTTTTCAAGATGCCACTCCTCAAATGATGGCAGGATTGACCACTTTTGCTCAAGAAGTAGCACAAAAAATAGGAATTGACAAAACAGGCTATCGATTGGTTACCAACAATGGCGAAGATGGCGGACAAGAGATATTTCATCTCCATTTTCATATGCTTGGTGGCGGAAAGTTAAGCTGGAATCATATGCACGAAGATCCACACAAGAGTATCTAAGATGTTGTCTATCAAAAAAGGGCTTTTTGCCAAATATCCTATTCTTAAAAAACTCTATCCATTGGGAGATATTCTTGGTTGGATAGTTGCCAAAATAGTACATCAAGATGAATGCAATAAGGTGCTTCAAACTTACGATACACTTTCACCTTTTGATTTTAATCAAAAGGTGTTGGAACTTTTTTATGTCAATTTCACCTCATTTAAAACAGAAAAAATTCCCACAACAGGACGGGTACTTATCTATGCCAATCATCCTCTTGGTGCATTAGAAGCACTCGCCTTGATTGAAGTTGTAAGAAGTGTACGTCAAGATATTAAAATCGTCGCAAATGAACTCTTGATGTACATAAAACCACTCAATCCTCTCTTTTTGCCAGTCGATGCACTCACTGCTAAAACCTCCAAAGAGAGTATTGCTAATATCATCAAAGCCCTCAAAAACGATGAAGCAGTCATTATCTTTCCAGCAGGCGAAGTGTCACGCAAAACAAAAGAGGGAATACGAGACGGTGAGTGGAATCGTGGCTTTTTAAGATTTGCTTCAAAAACTAAAACACCTCTACTGCCAATCAAAATAGAAGCAACTAACAGTTGGTACTTTTATCTTATTTCAAAAATCTACAAACCCTTCTCTACACTCCTTCTTCCTGATCAAATGTTTCGTCGTAAAGGCAAAAAAATGGAAATTAAAGTAGGTGAACTATTGACAGCAGAAACCTACGCCAATACAGATTTGAACGAAGAGGAACAAGTCGCAAAACTCAAGGAGCAACTTTATCAACTTTAAGGGAACCTCTAAAAACATAGATTGCTTTACTTCGTTCGCAATGACAAATCCCGTCATTGCGAGGCTTTGTAAAAGCCGAAGCAATCCAAAATGTAGTTTTTAGAGATGCCCTTAATACAATTTGGCATTATTGTATCCACTTGATTTGTTTAAGATTTTCTGCATAGAGATTTTGTAAGCACATTTTATAATTGATAAAGCTATAATATATCTAAATTTATGTGTACACAAGGATAATTGGTATGAAGCTCGAAGATATCGAAGTAGAAGATGTTGACTTTGGGGCGATGCTTGAGGAGTCGCTAAAAAAATCAGAGTCAAAAAATGATTTAATCGCAGGTATGGTTGTTAAGATAGATGAAAAAGACAATATTGCAGTGATTGACATTGGAGGCGGAAAAGATGCTTTGCTTGATCTTTCGGAGATCCGCAATGAAGAGGGAGGGCTACTTTTTGGTATCAACGATAAAATTTATGTTTTAAATTTGGGCAGAGGAAGAGTATCCCACACCGCCGCTCAAGGCAAAGTGGCTCTTAATGAGTTTATTGCTGAATATACACCCGAAAAAGAGTATATTGTAGAAGGTCAAATTATCAGCAAAAACAAAGGTGGATATGTAGTAGATGTGGATGGATTAGAGTTTTTTATGCCAAAAACGCTCTCTTATCTCTCACCAAAAGTAGAGCCAATTGGTAAAAAAGTGAAAGCTGTTATTGTAAAAGTGGACAAAGAGAAAAACTCTGTCATTCTCTCAAGAAAAGAGTTGATTGAAAGAGAAAAAGCAAAAACAGATGAGATTGTAACTGCTCTTTTTGAAAACAAAGATCCAGTAGTCGGTATAGTCAAAAAAATCACTTCTTATGGTATGTTTGTGGATGTTGGAGGAATGGATGGACTTGTTCACTACTCACAAATTTCCCACAAAGGACCAGTGAATCCTTCTAAATACTTCTCTGAAGGGGACGAAGTCAATGTAATTCCACTTGATTATGACAAGAAAAAAGGATATCTTTCACTCTCTATCAAAGACGCAAGTTATGATCCTTGGGCGGATATTGATTCTGTCATCGGTGTAGGAGATACTGTCACAGCTGTCGTTTCCAACATTGAACAGTATGGTGTATTTGTAGATCTTGGCGAAGATCTTGAAGCTTTCCTTCATGTGTCAGAGATTTCATGGGACAAAAATGTAAAACACCCTAAAGATTATCTCGAAAACAATCAAGAGATTAATGTCGAAGTAATCGAGGTGGATAAAGTTACAAAAAGACTTAGAGTAAGCCTCAAAAAACTCACTCCAAAACCAATGGATGCTTTTGCCTCAGAACACAAAGTAGGCGACGTAGTGACTGGAAACGTAACATCTGTCACAGATTTTGGTGCATTTGTCAAGATTGGAATAATAGAAGGACTTCTTCATAACCAAGAAATGGCATGGGACAAAAGTAAAACTGCAAAATCTGAATTAAAAATAAGCGATGTTGTCAGTGTCAAAATCATCAAAATTGATAAAGACGCTGGAAAAGTTTCACTTTCCAAAAAAGCATTAGAAGAGTCACCTATGAGTGCTTTTGCCAAAACACACAGAAATGGATCTATTGTCACAGGGATTGTCAAAGACAAAAAAGATTTTGGTATTTTTATCTCGTTGGGTAATGATATAGATGCTTTAATCCGAAATGAAGACCTTCTTCCACTAAAATTTGAAGAGATAGAAAAAGGTCAAGAGATTAGAGGCGTAGTGAGTTTTCTTGATGTCAAAAACGAAAAAATCAGAGTCTCCGTAAAACGACTTGAACGTCAAGAAGAACGTGCTGTACTCGACAAAATCAATATGGAACAAGACGACTCTATGACTCTTGGCGACGCATTCGCAGATCACTTCAAAAGATAAAAACTTTTGTTTGATCTAAATCTACTCGATAGATATATTTAAAGATTTTTTTAAGTTCTAATAGGTTAATAAATCTACTCTCTCACGATGAGAATAGAGAGCCGATATATTCCCTTATATTTCCTCTCCCTTAATTGAACCATCTGAATAATTCTCAAATTTTGAGCAAGCTCAAAATTAGGTCTTCAGCAGACGGCTCTCGCGACTATTCGCTTTTGTGGGACTTATGTTTATTCAGAGGTCTTAATTTATCTTAAATCAAAGGTAACACGATGTCAAAAAAAACAATTGTAGTATGTGACCATATCCACCAAAGTGGTCTGGATATTCTTGCTAACGACACCGAAATCGAACTCATTAATGCAGCAGACGAATCCAAAGAGAAGTTGCTTTCTGAATATATACCATTAGCTGATGTAGCAATTACACGCTCTTCTACGGATGTGGATGAGAAATTTTTAGCACAATCCAAAAAACTTCAAGCAGTTGTACGTGCTGGTGTCGGTGTAGACAACGTCGATATTGAGGGTGCAAGCAAACAAGGCATTGTTGTGATGAATATTCCAACTGCCAATACAATTGCAGCAGTAGAACTCACGATGACGCACATGCTATCTTGTGTTCGTTCATTCCCGTATGCTCACAACAATCTCAAACAAGACCGCGTTTGGAGAAGACAAGATTGGTATGGCACTGAACTCAAAGATAAAAAATTAGGAATCATAGGTTTTGGAAATATTGGTTCTCGCGTAGGAATTCGAGCCAAAGCCTTTGAGATGGACGTGATCGCTTATGATCCTTATATCGACTCCTCCAAAGCGACCGATTTGGATGTCACTTATACTAAAAACTTCAATGATATTTTGGAGTGTGATATCATCACGATTCATACACCAAAAACAGAAGAGACTATTGGAATGATCGGATATGAAGAGATCTCCAAAATGAAAGATGGTGTGATCTTAATCAACTGTGCAAGAGGCGGACTTTATGATGAAAAAGCACTTTTTGATGGATTGAAATCAAAAAAAATTGCAGCAGCAGGCATTGATGTTTTTGATAAAGAACCAGCGACAAATCATCCTTTGCTTGATCTTGACAATATCACCGTTACGCCTCACTTGGGTGCAAATACCAAAGAGTCTCAACGCAATATCGCCATACAAGCTGCCGAAAATGCAATCGCCGCAGTCAAAGGAATCGCTTATCCAAATGCGTTGAATTTACCAATCAAAGAGAGTGAGCTTCCTTCTTATGTGCGTCCTTATCTTGAGTTGGCACAAAAGCTTGGATATATTACTGCACAGATGACAAAATCTCCTGTCAAATCTATCAAAATAACCGCACGAGGAGATATTTCTGATTTTGTTGATTCATTAGGCACATTTGCGACTGTTGGTGTTTTGACTGAATCATTGGCAGACCAAATAAACTACGTAAATGCAGAATTTGTCGCAAACGAAAGAGATATTGAGATCCATAAAGAGACCAAACCCAACACGAGCGGATTTAAAAACAAAATCGAAGTCAAACTTACAACACAAAATGGTGCTATTACTATTGGCGGTACAGTTTTTGATGGAACAGCACAACGAATTGTGGAGATTGATGACTATATTTTGGATGTAGAACCAAAAGGAACAATGGTATTTTTTAGAAACACCGACACGCCAGGTGTCATTGGAGATGTGGGACGCATTATGGCAGAACACCATCTCAATATTGCGGATTTTAGACTCGGAAGAGACAATAAAAAACAAGCATTAGCAGTCGTCAAAGTTGATGGCAAAATCACCAAAGCGTTGATAGAACAACTCACTTCACTCAAAGCGTGTATTAGCGTAAGCCACGCATCACTCTAAAATAAACTTTTTTTCAGAACATTTTGGGTTCTGAAAAAAACAGATCTACACATTTTCTACACTCTTCAATCATTCTTTCTTGTAAAATTAATTAATAAAATATATTATATTTGATACAATGATAATTTATGAAAAAAATGTTAATTGGGTACAGTTGTGTATTCTCGTTTAGGAGCTATTTATGAAAAAAATGTTGATTCTTTTGGGTTTATTGTCTTTGGTTGTTCTAAATGCAACAACACAAAAACCACTAGAAAAATTGTCTCTAAGTCAAGCACTCAAGATTCTTGATAAAAACAATCTTGAACTTAAAGTTGCAAAATTTGAATCACAAATGAAAGATTATGAAGCAGATGAGGCATTTGGGTACAATCTTGGAAAGTTAGACGTGAGTGTGACAGGATTGCGTTCTAATGATGCTGGAAATGTATTTGGCTTTAAGCTTCAAAGTCGTGAAGCAAGTTTTGGAGATTTTGGTTTTAATCAGTTTTTGAGTGGTATGGGACAAGCCATGATAAATCCTGCTACAGGAAATCCAGAGTTTAATAGTTTTGCAGCGAATATGTCAAATCCAGTCGTCCAGCAACAACTTCTCAAAACACAACCCGATGATCTCAACTATCCTGACGCAAGAAGTCACTTTCAAACAAAACTCACTTATATGTTACCAATATACACAGGTGGCAAACTTCACGAGTATGGCAAAATCACTAAAGCAATGGTCAAAATGAGTCGATTTGATACTCAAAAATTACGAAACGAAAAGATTTATCAGACAAGAAAACTCTTTTGTGATATTTCATTAGTGGAGGACTATATCGGCAATCTTACGCAGATTATCCATAATATCGACACTCTTGAAAATGTAGTCATATCAATGAAGATAGAAGGATATGCCAAAAATGCTGATCTTCTCGAAGTAGAAGCAAGAAAAGCTGAAGCCCAAAGCATGCTCAATCAAGCCGAGCTTAATAGAGTTTTAGCCTATCAGTTTCTTTCGTTTTTGCTCAATACCGAAGTGAAGTCAATCATATGTATGAAAAAGATGGCACCAAAACCAAAAATAGATCTCAAAGCATTAGAAGCAAGCAATATCGACATTCAAAAAGCCAAATTGGGTCTTGAGATGACTGATATGGCAGTAGGCGTAGAGAGATCAAAGTTTCTGCCACAAGTTGGAGCGTTTGCTGAATATGGAAGTGCGAATGATCAACTCCTCAAAGACTTTGATGAAAAAGACTCATATACAGTCGGAGTGCAACTCTCATGGAATCTTTTTAGTGGTGGAAGTGATTATGCCAACTTCGAAAAAGCAAAAGTCAATCGACTCAAAGTCCAAAGCCAAGTCGCCTTAGCAAAATTAGGAATTGCTCTTCAAGTCAAAAAACTCGAAACAGAAATTGACGGTAAAACCTCTGATATCAAAAGTTATCAAAAACAGTTGATGTTTGCTCAAGAGGTCTATCGAAACTATCAAGCACGTTATCAAGAGGGAATTGTTTCTATTTCTGATGTACTCATCAAGCAGTCTAAAGAGTTAGAGATGCTACTCAAACTTTTGACAGTCAAAAATGAAAGAAACGCCAAGGTGTTTGAACTTGAAAGTCTTCTCAATCAAACCAATCTATCCAAATCAAAGGAGTTATAATGAAAAAATTAACAACATTAGTATTATTTGTAGTCACAGTGTGCGTTAATGCAGTTGAGTTTGAGCTTAGCGGTGCAGTAGTTTCAGACAACCAAAAGATGATCACAAGTCGCTATATGGGATATGTCAAAAATATGGCTGTAAGCGAAGGAGATATTGTCAAAAAAGGTGATCTTATCTATGAGATTGACTCCAAAGAGATAGAATCAGCCGAAAGACAAGTTGATTTGGGAATTTCGCAAGCACGATTGGCACTCCAAATGAACAAAAGCCAATACAATAACGTCATAATCAATCTTTCGCGACACCAAAGATTATATTCTCAAAAGATGGTCTCCAAATACGAACTTGAGACGCTACAACTTGCTGCTGATAACCTCAAAGATATGGTAGAGATAGCAGAGCAACAGGTCAAACAAGCCGAAGCAAAACGCGATGAAGTACTCAATCAATACAAATATCTAAAAATTCAAGCTCCAAACGATGGCGTGATAGTCGCCAAAAAACTCAACGAAGGGGAAATGGCAATTCCAGGAATGCCTGCTGTGGTATTGACTGATCTTAGCAATCTTAAAATCGTATCAGAGATATCCGAAGCACAGTTGCGTTATATCGAACTTGGCAAAGAGGTAGAGATAAATATCCCTTCTATAGGATATCAAACTGTAGGAAAAATAAGTGCTGTAATTCCAAGCTCCAATCCAATGACGCATAAGTTTACAATCAAACTTACTTTTACTTCAAAAAAATCGGTCTATCCTGGAATGTATGCCAAAGTGATGGTTAGGTAATACGATGGCAAAAGAGTATAAATATCAAGTTACCGATGTAGCAGGCAAACTTGCAAAAGGGTTTTTAATCAATCCTTTGACTGCAGTTTTGGGAGCTTTTTTGATTTTAATGGGATATCTGGCACTCAACGTTATGCCTCGTGAAGAAGATCCACAAATCGCTATTTCAGGCGGTGCTATCATCGTAGCAATGCCAGGAGCTTCACCAAAAGAGATCGAAAATATTATCGTCAATCCATTAGAAAGAAAGATGCGAGAAGTGAGTGGAATCGAGCATGTTTTTGGTATGGCAATGGATAATGTGGGAATTGTCAATGTAATGTATTATATTGGCGAAAACAGAGAAGACTCCAACCTCAAACTCTACGATAAAGTAATGCAAAATATGGATGAGATGCCAAAAGGCGTCATGCAACCTTTGGTCAAACCATTCGATATTGATATTGATATTCCTATTGTGTCAGTCGCATTTTATACCAAGCCTGCAAGTTCTCTTAATGAGATTGGGCTTTTTGAGATTATTAGAAAAGTGCAACAAAAGATAAACGGTGTCGATAATGTTGCCAAAACCACACTTCAAGGCGAAAAAAAAGCACAATTCAACATCGAAGTAGATATTGGAAAACTCTCTGCGTATCATCTTTCATTAGGACAAATTATGATGGCAGTTCAGTCGATTGCAGTAGATGTACCTGATGTCAAAGGACGCACAGACAATCATAAGTTTGTAATTTTTGGAGTGCAAAATGCGATTGAAACTATCGACGATGTTGATTCGGTTATTGTCGCTCAATATATGGGATCACCTATCTATCTAAGAGATGTTGCTAAAGTAACCGAAGGTAACGATATTCAAAACTTCCAAACTGCACACCTTTATACCAAATCATCCCATGAAGAGAATCTTAGTGATGCCATTGATCAAATCACTCTGACTGTTGCTAAACTCAAAGGTACAAATGCAGTTTTTGTCGCAGAAGATGTTGATAAAGTACTCAAAGAGTTTGAAGCAGAATTTCAAAAAAAAGGCATAGGATATTTGGTGACACGAAACTACGGTACACGTGCAAACGAGGCTGTAAATGAGCTGATGAGTCACTTGGTAATCACCATTATTATTATTGCTGTAATGCTTGTTTTTGCATTAGGTTGGAAAGAGTCAATGATTGTGACTTTTACAGTACCTGCAATTTTGGCGATTACACTTTTTATTGCTTATATGTCAGGACAAACCATCAATAGAATTACGCTTTTTGCGTTTTTGCTTTCATTAGGTCTACTTGTAGATGCAGCTATTATTGTGATTGAAAATATTCATCGACACCTTCACGCACATGATGTAGACGCCAAAGAGATGGATGAGCTTTTGATTGAAGCTACCGATGAGATTGGTGCACCGACCAATGTCGCAACACTTGCGATTATCCTCACAATGGTTCCTATGGCGTTTGTAGGTGGAATGATGGGATCATTTATGAAACCAATTCCCTATAATGTTCCCGTCGCATTGGTTGCATCACTGTTTGTGGCGTATATATTTACACCGTATTTGAGTCTCAAACTACTCAAAAAACCAAAACATCATCATCACCACCATCATCGCCATGACAACGATGCTGACCATACAGAACATTAAGGAAAGAGAGTGAAGAAATTAGAAAATTTTATTCATACAATTTTGGACGATAAAAAGAAAAAAACGATGGTAATCGTCATCACTGCAATATCATTTTTTGCATCGTTATTGATGTTTCCCTCGCAAATGGTATTAGCAAAAATGCTCCCAGGCAAAAGCGATAACACATTTTCTGTCTATGTTGATACTCCAAGTGGAAGTTCGATTGAACAAACCAAAGCCGTAAGTGAATGTGTGGTTGATTGGCTCAAAAAAGAACAAGAGGTGATGCATATCGAACTCTTTTTGGGACAAGGAATTCCATTGGATTATGCAGGACTTGTGAAGGGTGCGGGCATGAAACGTACTGAAAACGTAGCAGAAATCTCTGTCAATCTCACCGACAAGCACCACAGAAAAGAGCCTTCTTACCTTATGACACAACGTCTTCGACCGATTATTAACGAAGCTTGTTTGCCAATTGTCAAAGGAACAAGCCTGAAGTTTGTCGAACAGCCCGCTGGACCTCCGACACTTGCATCAATTGTTGTTGAAGTCCATGGTCACAACCTTGAACAAATTAGAGAGATATCATACAAAACATCAAGCATTCTTGCCAAAACAGAAGGATTGGTCGATGTGGATGTAATGACTGATGAGATCTATAAAAAATACGAGTTGATTCCCGACAAAGAGAAGATTGCACGTTCAGGATTGAGCGTCGAACAAGTAAACAATATCCTCTATCTTGCATTTGAAGGAATGGTTATCGCACACAAAAACTCCAAAGACTCTTCAGATCAGATTCCTATCTTTTTGGTACTCGACAAAGAGAGTAAATCTCTACACTCCGAAGATGAATCTGTACTCCATAGCAAACTCTCCTCTTTGAATTTAATGAATATGGAAGGAATGCTTGTGCCATTAAGTGAAGTAGTTGTGTTGCGAGCAGTGGATTCAAGTCCGATGATTATGCACAAAAACCTTGATCGTATGATAAATGTAGTTGCAGAGACCGATATGGTATCGCAAGTCTATCCACTACTTGATGCTCGCGAAGAGATGATCACATACTTCTCCGATAAATATGAAGTAGAAAAAGAAGTGGGAATGAGTACTTATATGTTTGATTTACACCTCACAGATAAAAAAACAGGTGAAAAGTTTTTATTGCGTTGGGATGGAGAGATGAAAGTTACATTGGATACTTTTAGAGATCTTGGAGGTGCGTTTATCTCGGCATTGGTTTTGATATTTTTGTTATTGGTCGTTTACTATCAGAGTTTTGTATTGAGTGGAATAATTTTACTTGGATCTTTTTTGTCGCTTATTGGTGTCATCGTTGGACATTGGGTTGCCAATTGGTTTACTACTGACACATTCTTCCTAACCGCCACTTCATTGATCGGATTTATTGCACTGATGGGAATTAGCTCTCGTAACTCACTTTTGCTTATCGATTTTGCTAAATCACTGATGGAGTACAAAGGAATGAAAAAAAGACGTGCCATTGCAGTCGCCACTGCCACAAGAGCAAAACCTATCGCACTCACCGCAGTTGCTATTATTTTGGGTTCTGCCCTACTCGCAAGCGACCCTGTCTTTGGAGGTCTTGGTGTCGCGTTGATCTCTGGTACAATCGCCGCTGTATTTGTATCATTGCTTTTTGTACCAATCCTGATGGACAATACAAAAGCTATGGATTTTGAAAAACTACACATTGATATCACACACAAAAACATCTCTATTACACGCTAAGGCGTGTGAATAAGGTGTTTTTTCCAAAGAACATAAATCATCTAAAAATTCAATTCTCTGAATAAATGGATTGCTTCACTTCGTTCGCAACGACAAACCTCGTCTTTGCGAGGTTTTGCAAAAACCGAAGCAATCCAATCTGATAAAAGTTTAAAGACCAATGACTGCTTTCACCTGCTCCATTTTTGCTAAAGCGATAATCGCACTCTTTTTAGCACCCTCTTTTAAGATATCCTGCACCTCATCAGTATGTGAGAGATAATAGGCTCTTTTCTCTCTTGCTTCGCCAAGTTCATCCCAAATCAACTCTTTGAGGTATTTTTTGAAATGACCATAACCCTCTTTGCCACTTTTAAAACGTTCTTGAAGTTCAATTTTTTGTACATCATCCAAAAAAAGTGTACAAAGAGCATAGATATGATCTTCTTTCCACTCAAGAGGTTCTCCTAATGGTGTAGAGGAAGAGATGATTTTATTGCAACGTTTTTGCAACTCTTTTTCTTCTAAAAAAAGGTCGATTGCATTGCCGTAACTTTTGCTCATCTTCTGCCCATCAATTCCAGGGATTGTTGCAACCTCTTCTTGCACCATATATTCAGGCAATATAAAAATCTCTCCAAACTCATTATTGAATTTGATAGCAATATCACGTGTCATCTCAACATGCTGAATTTGATCTTTTCCCACAGGCACTTTTTGTGTATCGAGCAACAAAATATCTGCCGCCATCAACACAGGATAACTAAAAAGTGCGTGACTTGCAGGAATTCCTTTGGCGACTTTGTCCTTATAGCTGTGCGCTCTTTCAAGCAGTCCCATCGGCGTTAGTTTTGAAAGTATCCAATAAAGCTCAAGCACTTGAGGCACATCACTTTGTATCCAAAAAGTTGTTTTATTTGGGTCGATGCCAAGAGAGAGATAATCAATCGCTGCATCTATCGTATATTGTTTGAGTGTTTGAGCATCTTTGGAGCTGCTTAGGGAGTGGTAATTGGCGATAAAAGTAAAAAGCTCATGCTCCTCTTGTAGTGCCACCATCGGCTTCATCGCTCCAAAATAGTTACCAAGATGAAGTTTGCCCGAAGCTTGTATTCCTGTCAGTACACGCATTGGTGCCTCCTTGCATAAATAGAATTTGAGATTATAGCAATGGGTTGTGTGATATTGAATGATAGTTTATTTGAACTCCAATATAAATCACAAAACAAACATCTACTCACCAAGTCCAAATACATTCGAGAGTGTGTTGATATAGTTAAAATATCCTGTGATGGCGACCGCTTCAACAATCTGTACGTCACTCCATCCCATCTCTTTGAGAGCGTCAATCTCCTCTTTTAAGATTTTATGGTTCTCTTTGCGTGATGCTTTGATACAGAAATTTAAAAGAGCTTTTTCATTGGTTTGGACATCCATTGCATCAACACCTTGAAGAATCTGTGCTATTTTCTCTTCGGTGAGTCCGAGCATTTTGGCGATGTTTTTATGTACATCTACACACATTTTGCATCCATTTTCTATAGAAACCAACAATGCAATGGCTTCTTTTGTGTCATAGCTGAGCGTTGTTTGATCCAAAAGATACCGCTGTACCATTCCATCTGTGGCAAGATATATTTTTTCATCGATTGCCAAAAGTTTAAAAATATCACCTAAGTTTCCTGTTTTTTCTAATATCGGTTTTGCCTTCGCTTGAATCGTAGAAGACATATCCTCAAACTCTGGTAATAAAATGTGAGCCATTGTAATTCCTTTTGTAAAATTCTACTTCACGCTATTGTAAGATAGTGTGCTTAAGTTTTAAAGAGCGTTAGAGTATTGCTAATCAAGATAAGTTATACTTTAACGAAAAAGGCTTTTGGGAATGATAAAAACATCCATTCGGATAGGACTGTTTATCGCTGTAATGGTATTTGGCGTGATTGGTTATGAGACTATTTATCACAACGGATATATTGATGGTTTTTCTGATGGAAAAGTCGACGGCTACAAACAAGGATATGCAGATGGATATCAAGCTGGCAAAAATGATGGTTACCATAATGGCTTTGAGCAAGGCAATGACGAAGGCTTTAGCGAAGGATATACAGAAGGTACTGTAGATTATGTCACTGGTTATTCTATCCCTTCACTTGGGTTAAGTTTGGCGATTTTATTTTTTATCGCGTCGTTTTATTATGGCTATCGCTATCTCAAACCGCCTGCAAAACGAGTCATTCAAGAGATCACCGATACGATTGAGGAGTTGCGTCAAAGGACAATCGCCAAACAAGAGTTGCGAAGAAAAAAATATTCCACCAAAGAACAAGCTCGTATCAAAGCCCACTACCTTGCTAATCAAATGTTTGAAAAAACAATAACTGCAGTAGCTGATGAAAAAAGCAAAAGCGAAGTAGAGGGTTTACGACAAAAAGCAGAAGAGAAGATTTTGGCGATTGAGCTTGAAAATATCTCCAAAATTGCCCAAGCGTATCAAAGTACACTCGAAAGTATCAAAGCCACAGAGTACCTAAGTGCAAAAGAGAGAACAGATCTTTATCAGAAGATTCAAACTCTTTTTGGCAAATAATCGATACGATAAAAAACATAAAGGAAAAAAATGAGTGATGAACTTGAAAAAATGCTATATGCCATTCAAAAAAAAGATGAACCTATTGATATTATCGATGAAGATATAGAATCTTCCAAAGAGTCAAAGTATAGAGTACAAAAAGCCAAAAATATTAGCGGTACAATTGTCATCAAAGAAGAAGAACACAAACAACTTGGACTTTTAGAAAAGATGAAAGTCAATCGTCTCAAAAGCAAAAAACAGCTCGAAGCTCAAGAGCTAATATTTGATACACAAATCAAAACTCTCAAACACGAAGCCGAAGCTACAGAACGCCAAAGCAAAGCCTATTGGGATACCAAATCAGTCGATTACGCAGAAGGACTCAAAACATATTCACAACAAAATATGCAACTTCTTGAAAAAGCAAGACAAGAAAATAAAAGCAATGCCATTATCGAAGCCTACACTAATGCACACACCAAAATGCAAGAGATACTACAAATGGCTCTTCCAGAATCCATCAAACAAGAGCTAATCACCAAAATTATTGATGTACGCAACAACACCGTAGAGCGTATCGAATATGATGTACTCTCAAGCAAATATGAGTTAGGACCAGATCAATAAATCAAGACCTCTGATTAAACATAAATTCTCCAAGAGCGACCAGTCGCGAGAGCCGTCTGCTGAAGACCTAATTTTTGGCTTTGCCAAAAATTTGAGAATTAATCAGATGGTTCAATCAAGTAGTAATGTGTTAAAATCAAAACAATTTTTATCACAAAGGTTTGTCAAATGGCAAAAAAAACAATCAAAAAAGTAGTATTAGCATACAGTGGTGGACTTGATACAAGCATTATTCTTAAGTGGCTACAAGATGAGTATCAGTGTGAAGTCGTGACTTTCACAGCAGATCTTGGACAAGGAGAAGAGCTTGAGCCTGCACGTCAAAAAGCGATTGACCTTGGAATCAAAGCAGAAAATATTTTTATTCTTGATTTGCGTGAAGAGTTTGTAAAAGAGTTTGTATTCCCAATGTTTCGCGCCAATGCGATCTATGAAGGCGAATATCTATTGGGTACTTCCATCGCGCGACCGCTCATCGCCAAAAAACAGATTGAGATCGCAAAACAAGTAGGAGCAGACGCAGTATCCCATGGTGCGACAGGCAAAGGAAATGATCAAGTGCGTTTTGAGCTTGGATATTTGAGTCTTTATCCTGAAATTACAGTCATCGCACCTTGGAGAGAGTGGGATCTTAATTCACGTACAAAACTTCTTGAGTATGCTAAAACACACGGTATCAATATCGACGGACGAGGCAAACCAAAACCATACTCTATGGATGCAAACCTACTTCACATCTCTTATGAAGGTGAACATCTTGAAGATCCATTTGCGGAGCCTGAAGAGGATATGTGGCTTTGGACAACTACGCCAGAAAAAGCACCAGATACTCCTGAATATATCACCATTGATTACAAAAAAGGTGATCCTGTAGCAATCAATGGTGAGGCAATGTCTCCTGCAACACTTCTCAAAACTCTCAATGATTATGGCAACAAACACGGTATCGGAAGAGTCGATATCGTCGAAAATAGATATGTAGGAATGAAAGCACGCGGATGCTATGAAACACCTGGTGGGACGATTATGCTTAAAGCCCATAGAGCTATCGAGTCGATTACACTTGACAGAGAAGAGGCACACCTCAAAGATGAGTTGATGCCAAAATACGCAAAACTCATCTATACAGGTTACTGGTGGTCACCTGAACGCAAAATGATGCAAGCTGCTATTGATGCAACACAAGAGCAAGTAGATGGTGAAGTAAAACTCAAACTATACAAAGGCAATGTGACTGTAGTAGGACGCAAATCTGATAAATCACTCTACTCCGAGGCACACTCAACCTTTGAAGCCGATACAGTTTACAATCAAGCTGATGCTGAAGGCTTTATCCGTCTTAACGCGTTGCGATTCATTATCGAAGGCAAAAAACAGCCAGAAAGAATCTCTTTAATGATGAAAACAAATGAAGAGAAGTGAGTGCTAAAAGAGGAATTTACTATATGAGTCTTGCTTATTTTATTGTAGGGAACCTCTAAAAACCCCCTTTTGTCATTGCGGGCTTGACCCGCAATCTCCCATTCTATGACACAACAGATGCCAAATCAAGTTTGGCATGACGGTTTTTAGAGATACCCTGAATATAAATTTTATAAGAGCGACCAGTCGCGAGAACCGTCTGCTGAAGACCTAATTTTAAGCTTTGCTCAAAATTTGAGTATTTTTCAGATGGTTCTATTATGATTACAGTGCATCATCTACAATTGCATCAAGTTTATTGACAATTACACCATTGGAGTATTCATTGGTCGATGAGGATTCTGTTTGATTTATTTCTTTGCTATCAATCGCGAATTCGATTGCTTTCTCCACACTGTCATCAGAATCTTTTTCTTCTTCTGCGACAACTTCAATATTGACCGAAGAGTCCTCAGTGGATGATATATTTATATCTACCTCTTGATAGTTTTGGAGTGTATCAAGATAGTTTGTCGATTTGTTGCTTTTATTTTTGGTTTTATTCAACTCCTCCAATATTTCATTGGCTCCATGGCTTGAGTCCACCGTTTCGTATTGAAAAATCAAAACAATAATCCCAATACTCAAAAGAGCAACCAATCCAAATGCTCCTCTTTCAATATACTTTTTCATTTTTTTCTCCTTTTTGTAAAATTTATTTTCAAAAGTTTAATTTTTTACTGTTGTAAAACCTAAGATTTTCCACATCTGAAATCCACCACGATAGTATAAAATTTTTTCTGATGGATATCCTATATCGACGAGAAAATTAATCATTTCCTTGGATTTGCTACACCACAATCCATCACAATAGATCATCAACGAAATCGCTTTTTTACCATCCCATATTTGATCTGATTTTTTTACCATTCCTAACGAAACCAAAATATTCTCCATCACCTCTGGCTTATCTTTGAGTTTAGCTGGAATATTTACTGCGGTGGGAATAGACTCTTTTTTGTAGTTTTCTTTGTCTCTTACATCAAGAATCAAACCATTTTTTTTATTGACTTTCTCTTGCATAAACTTCAGCAACTCTACCTCTCCAACTGTTTTTACACCGTTGCCAAGATCAATTGGCTGAATGGTTGTATTGGGGCGATAGGTTTTGGTGTACTCTCCAGTAAGTTTATGATGCGTATCTTGAATGCGATGCACCTTAAGTGCTTTTCCTTTGTGATAGATATATACATATGAAATATCAGGCGTAATTTTAACCTTGTCATAGCTTCCAGATTGCACAACTATAGTAGACAAGATAAGCGTTAATAGTAAGGCAATAGTTCTCATTTTTTCTCCTTTTTGGGTACGACAGTACTCAATCCTAAGAGTTGCCACTCCTGCATACCGCCTCTGTAATATTTCATCTTCTCTTGAGGATAACCAATCTCTATAAGAGCTTTAATAGCAGTGGGAGATTGTCCACACCATGCACCATTACAATAAAAAAGAAGCTTTTTTGCTTTAGTAAAACCCCAACTTCCATCAGACTGTTTTTTGGCACCAAAACCAATCAAAATTGCATCTCGTTTTGATGAATCTTCCAAAAAAAGTTTAAAAGGAATATTGACAGCTCCAGCAATAGCACTCTCTTCAAACCAATTTTCCAAACGAGCATCGATAAAAATACCACTATTTGTTTTGAGAAACTCTATTACTTCTAACTCTCCATAAGTTTCCACTTTGTCATTCACTTGAAATGGCTCAATAAAAAACGGTGGTGAAGGTCTTGAGGTCAATGCGTAACTGTTGGTAAGATAACTTTCGGGGTTTTGTTCACGCGAAATTACAAAATATTTGTCATTTGCTTGAATCTCAACTGATGTTATCCCTTGAGATATCTCTACATCTTGGGCTTGTAGCAACCATGTAAAAATAAAAATCATCATAAGATAATTTGATTTCATAATACTCTCCTACTAATAAATTTTGTACAATCCAAACAAGTTTAGATTGTACAAGTTTGCTAAAGCTTTGCCTTTGGCAAGAAAGGAGTCATTTTGACTCCTTTAAAAGAATTCAATATAACCGATATTTGTGTAATTGGTGTAGTTCCAAA
>DYPM01000144.1 GCA_020719895.1 Sulfurovum sp.
CAAAATGTAGTTTTTAGAGATGCCCGAAAGTCTTAATATGTCTCTTATAAGCCGACCTTACACATTTTTGGGCATCTCTAAAAACCCAATCTTGTCATTGCGGGCTTGACCCGTAATCTCATATTTGGGGTATTATGAGATACCGAATCAAGTTCGGTATGACGGTTTTTAGAGGTTCCATTTTGCAAAAGCACGTAAAATCAGATTTGTAGGTTTTTTGCGTATGAATCTTTATTTGGTATAATATCGGCTATTTTTGGTTGATCCAAACCACACATAAAGGATTGAGTTTGCAAGGAAAAGTCTGGAAATTTGGTGACAATATCGACACCGATTTGATCATCGCGGCACGCTATTTAAATACCTCTGAGCCTTCACATCTCGCAAAATACGTGATGGAAGATGCTGATCCTGAATTTGTCTCCAAGATGAAACAAGGAGATATTATTGTAGCAGGAGAGAATTTTGGATGCGGAAGTAGCCGTGAACATGCTCCTATCGCACTCAAAGCCGCAGGGATTGCAGCTGTCATCGCACCTACTTTTGCACGTATTTTTTATCGCAATGCGTTTAATATGGGATTGCCTATTTTTGAACTCAAAGAGGCAAATGAGATTAATGAAGGTGATACGATTCGCATTGATATGAAAGCTGGAAAAGTGATTAATGTCACACAAGCAAAAACTTATAAATTTATTCCAATTCCTGCGTTTATGCAACAGTTGGTGGATGCAGGCGGATTGATCAATTTCGCCAAAAAAGAGATAGCAAAAAAGAAGGCATAGATATGGCAAACAGTTACAAAATCGGAGTGATTAGAGGAGATGGAATTGGACCTGAAATTATCGATGAAGCGATTAAGGTGCTTGACGCTGTATCGGTAAAAGAGGGATTTACGCTCAAATATGAAGAGATGCTTTTGGGCGGTGTGGCGATTGATGAGACTGGCGTACCACTTCCTGATGAGACTATTAATGGAGTCAAAAAGTGCGATGCAGTACTTTTTGGTGCAATTGGAGGTCCAAAATGGGACACATTGCCACGAGAGCTTCGTCCTGAAACAGGACTTTTGGGACTTCGTAAAGAGATGGGGACTTTTGCTAATCTTCGCCCTGCGATGGTTTATGATGAGTTGATAAACGCCTCGACACTTAAATCAGAAGTGGTAAAAGGTGTGGATATTATGGTTGTGCGTGAACTTACAGGCGGTATTTATTTTGGGCAACCTCGAGAACTGCTTGAAGATTGTGCATACAATACGATGATATACACACGTCAAGAGGTGGAGAGAATCGCCAAAGTGGCATTTGAGATCGCGATGAAACGCAACAAACGTGTCTGTTCGGTAGATAAAGCTAATGTGCTTGAAGTGAGTCAATTTTGGAGAGATATTGTTATCGAAGTAGCAAAAGCTTATCCCGAAGTTGAGCTTTCTCACATGTATGTAGATAATACAGCGATGCAACTTATTCGAGAGCCTAAGCAGTTTGATGTGATTTTGACTGGAAATATTTTTGGTGATATTTTGTCTGATGCTGCAAGTATGCTTAGTGGTTCGATTGGACTTTTGCCAAGTGCGAGTATTGGAGAGGGCGTAGGACTTTATGAACCAATCCATGGTTCAGCTCCTGATATTGCAGGACAAGGAATCGCAAATCCTCTTGCGACGATTTCAAGTGCAAGTATGATGTTGCGATATGCACTTAAAGAGGAGAGTGCAGCAGATAAAATTGATAAAGCGATCAAACAGATTTTGGCAGAAGGATATCGCACTGGTGATATTGGCAATTATGATGCTAAAGAGATTTGTACTTGTAGCAAAATGGGAAATCTGATTGCAGATTACGTATCCAAATGACAAAAAATCAAATGGAAATCACAGCAAGAGTGCTTATTGATTGTGATGATGCAAAAGGGCTTGTGTATCAGTTCTCAAAAGTGTTTTTTGAAAAAAATCTCAATATCGACTCCAACCACGAGTTTGTAGACAAAGAGAGCGGACGATTTTTTATGCGTTCGGTAGTCTCTGGAGTGTTTGATCCTCAAGTGTTGCTTGAGAAGCTCAAGGATGTTGCATCTATTTATTCAAATGTAAAAGTGATTCTCCCTAAAGCAAAAAAAATTGTCATCTTAGCAACCAAAGAGAGTCATGCGTTAGGTGATCTTTTGATTCGTCACGCCGATGGTGAACTTGACGCTGATATTGAGTGTGTAATTTCCAATCATGATGTATTGGAGAGATTAGTACGACGGTTTGATATTCCTTTTGTGTATATTCCAGCAGAAGAAATGGAGAGAGAAGAGCATGAAGCGTACGTGATGCGATTTGTCAATGAGTTTAAATTTGATTATATTGTATTGGCAAAATATATGAGAATTTTGACACCAACATTTGTCAATGCCTATCCTTTGAAAATCATAAATATCCACCACTCCTTTTTGCCTGCATTTATTGGAGCAAATCCTTACAAGCAAGCACACGAAAGAGGCGTAAAAATCATTGGTGCAACAGCACATTTTGTCACTGATGATCTTGATGAGGGACCGATTATCGCACAAGATGTGATTGGCGTCAATCATCGTATGGGCTGGAAAGAGATGCAAAAAGCAGGGCGAGATGTAGAGAAGATTGTACTTTCTCGTGCATTGTCGTATGTTCTTAATGATCGTGTGTTTGTTTATGGCAATAAAACGGTGGTTTTTTAGGAATGTTTAACATTGTGTTAGTAGAGCCGATGATTCCTCAAAACACAGGTACAATCGGTCGTTTGTGTGTAAATTTGGGTGCGACACTGCATCTGATTCGTCCGATTGGATTTGATATTGATGATAAGGCGGTCAAGCGTGCTGGACTTGATTACTGGAAACATCTTGATTTGGTTGTGTGGGAGAGTTTTGATGACTATTTAGCAGTTTATCCTATCGGTGAGGCTTCACATTTGGCAACCACAAAAAGCGATAATCTCTATTTTCATACCACTTTTACCAAAGGAGACCATATTCTTTTTGGTTCGGAGAGCAAGGGAATCGATGAGAAGTTGCTTTTGCAATATCCAAATCGTACGATTACGATTCCAATGGGAGGCGAAGGACGAAGCCTCAATCTTGGTGTGAGTGTGGGAGTGGTCACTTATGAAGCGTTACGCCAAAATTATGATGGATTTGAGAAGATTACTATCAAAAACAGTTTAGAAAAAGGAGT
>DYPM01000022.1:0-3180 GCA_020719895.1 Sulfurovum sp.
GAGGCTTTGTAAAAGCCGAAGCAATCCAAAATGTAGTTTTTAGAGATGCCCTATTAAAAAAGTGGTAATCATTGGTGGTGGCTTAGGTGGTTTTAACAGAATGGTGGAGATGTGATCATTCGTGCCGAAGTAACAGCGATAGAACATCGCAATAAAAGAGCAACGCAAGTACACTATCGACACAAAAAAACATCTTGGATTATGGGCGGTGGATTTACTCCTGCAATTCTCTCTGGTGGAATGTGTGCAAATATAGTCTATCGACCAAATTAATTTGGCTTCACGCCAACGTAATGGAAGTGTTCTCTGTAGATCCAAAGTATCTATTTTTTGATTTAAAAGGATGAAGTTTTTTAGGTGTCCAATTTTAGTACTGCCATAAATGCCTCTTGTGGCACCTCGACTTTGCCTATAGATTTCATACGTTTTTTCCCCTCTTTTTGTTTATCAAGAAGTTTTCGTTTGCGACTAATGTCTCCACCGTAACATTTGGCGGTGACGTTTTTGCCCATTGATTTGACATTGGAGCGAGCGATGACGGTACTTCCGATACTTGCTTGAATCGCAACTTCAAAAAGTTGTCTTGGAATCAACTCCTTGAGCTGATTGACAAATGCCAATCCTCTGTTGCGTGCTTTTTCTTCGGGTACAATAATCGAAAGTGAATCCACTATATCTCCTGCTACTCGAATATCAAGTTTGACCAAATTTCCCTCTCTAAATCCAATAGGCTCATAATCAAAACTTGCATATCCTCTTGTTGTAGATTTGAGTTTGTCATAAAAATCCATTACAATTTCATTCATTGGAATGTCATACTCCAACAACACACGCGTCTCATTGAGGTAGTCCATTTTGTTTTGAACTCCTCTTCGGTTATTAAGAAGCGTAATGAGATTTCCTACATACTCTTGAGGAGCGAGAATAGTAGCTTTGACATAGGGTTCATAAATGGTATCAATTCTTGATGGTTCAGGAAGTTCGCTAGGATTTTGGATCTCTATCTCTGTGCCATCAGTTTTGAGTACGCGATAGACTACAGTAGGAGCAGTAGCGATCAGTTCAAGATCAAATTCGCGTTCCAAACGTTCTTTGACCACTTCCATATGTAGCATCCCCAAAAATCCTGTTCTAAAACCAGAACCCAAAGCCAAAGAGCTTTCAGGCTCAAAACTTAAAGATGAGTCGTTGAGTTTGAGTTTGTTGAGTGCATCACGCAAGTCTTCAAATTTATCAGTTTCGATAGGATAAATTCCTGCAAACACAAATGGTTTTGCTGGTTGAAATCCTTCTATAGCTTCGGCGGTTGGTTTTTTGGCAGAAGTGATAGTATCTCCCGTACGAAGACTATCTACTGTTTTTAGTCCCATCACCACTATACCAATTTCGCCTGTTTGGATCACTTTGGTTGGAGTTGGTAAAATTGGATTAGGATACATGAGGTTGAGTACTTGATGTTCTTGTTTGGTTCCCATTACACGCATAATTTCTCCTTTGGAGATACTTCCATCAAAGACACGTACTAATGCTAATGCTCCCAAATAGTTATCAAACCAACTGTCATAAATCAACGCTTTGCACGGTGCATTTTCATCGCCTTTTGGTGCGGGAATTCGATCTACAATCGCATCAATGAGTTCGGGAACACCTTGCCCTGTTTTTGCTGAAACAAGATTGTGTTCGGTTACATCTATTCCAATTGCCTCTTCAAGTTCAGCTAAAACTCTATCGGGATCTGCTGCGGGAAGGTCTATTTTATTGACTACAGGAAGCAACTCCAGCTCATTTTCCATCGCGATATAGACATTGGCGATAGTTTGTGCTTCTACGCCTTGTGCTGCATCTACAATCAATAACGCACCATCACTTGAAGCCAAAGATCGACTCACTTCGTATGAGAAATCAACGTGACCTGGTGTGTCTATAAGGTTGAGGACGTAGTGTTGTCCATCTCTAAAATAATCCAATCGCACCGATTGGGCTTTGATTGTAATGCCACGTTCTTTTTCAATATCCATCGTGTCCATCACTTGAGCAGACATTTCACGGTCAGGAACTGCACCGCAGTGCTGGATGATTCTATCTGCTAATGTGGATTTACCATGATCAATATGTGCAATAATCGAGAAGTTGCGAATGTTGGCTTGAGGTACCTCTTTTACCAATGTAATTCCTTGTTTAGAAGTTTGTTTCAAAAAGAGAGTTTACACTCTCATTGTTGTGTACTCTGCGGATAACCTCTCCAATAATTGGAGCAGTAGAGAGAACTTTTATTTTAGATGAAGTTTGTTTGATTGGAATGGTATTGGAGATGACTAACTCATCAAGATCTCCATCTTGGATACGTTGATATGCGGGTCCAGAAAGTACAGGATGCGTACAGCACGCCATAACGGAATTTGCACCGAGTTTTTTGAGTACACTTGCAGCTTTGACCATTGTGCCAGCTGTATCGATAATATCATCAATAAGAATTATATCTTTGCCTTGGACATTTCCGATTACGTTCATCACCTCTGACTCATTTGCTTTTTCGCGTCGTTTGTCTACAATGACCATATCAAAACCCAATTTTTCAGCAAAATATCTTGCTCTTGAGACACCTCCAATATCAGGAGAAGCGATGATTGGATTTTGAAATTTTTTACGTTCGATATACTCAATAAAGAGTATTGCACCATAGAGATTATCTACAGGAATATCAAAAAAACCTTGAATTTGAGAGGCGTGAAGATCAATTGTGACCAATCGTGTGATTCCTGACACTTCGATTAGATTTGCGACCAACTTCGCAGAGATAGGGACGCGTGGTTCTGCTTTGCGATCTTGTCGTGCATATCCAAAGTAGGGGACAATCGCAGTGATTGATTTTGCCGAAGAGCGTTTGAGTGCATCGACCATAATGAGAAGTTCCATTAGATTATCATTCGTTGGGCTTGAAGTGGATTGGATGATAAACACCTCTTTGCCTCTTACGGATTGGGAGATTTTGATATTGATTTCACCATCTGAAAATCGGTTGATCACAGCTCCCGAAAGAGGCACTTCTAAATATTTTGAAACCTCTTGTGATAATTCAGGATTGGATGTTCCTGAAAAAATCATATAACCACTCATTTTTTATCCTTTAAAAAATTGTCTTGCCTTTAAAAAATTGTCTTGCCTTTGAAAATTGTCTTG
>DYPM01000022.1:3280-19131 GCA_020719895.1 Sulfurovum sp.
AAAATTGTCTTGCCTTTGAAAATTGTCTTGTTTGGAGCTTTATGGAGATATTTTTTTGGACTTCTTTTGATATTACTCTCGCCATAACAAAGGGTAATTTTACCTCAAAGTTAATAAAAAGGTGGTTTGTACTACACTTTGGGTTATACATTTAAGTTTACTGGAGGTCTTTTTGATACGACGTGTTTTAAAAAAAATATTCAATAACAATACAAAAATTGACAAATTTTTGCACAAATATAACCTCTCAAAAGAGTATTTTGGTGTGAATCGCAAAAGTGTAACGCGAGGTGTTTTGATCGGATTTTTTTGGGCGTTTATTCCGATGCCATCACAGATTGTTGCTATGATATTTACTGCATTTTTTATTCGCTTTAATGTACCTATTGCACTTAATATTATTTTTCTTAGCAACCCTTTGACGTTTCCCCCGATGTACTATATGGAGTATGCTACAGGAAATTTTATTTTAGGCAATGAAGGATTGACCAATATAGAATGGACATTAGAGTGGATTTGGGATCACTCTGGAGATATTATTGTGCCACTTTATGTTGGTACTGCTTTTTACTCTTTTGTGGTGACACCAGTGATCTATCTTTTGGTAAATTGGGCGTGGATTTATTCAGTTCATAGTGAAAAAAAGAGACGACAGATAAATCGCCAAAACAACAAAAAAAGAGAAGATTACTCTTCTCCTTCTCGTAATGCTTGAGCGATCAGTTCTAATGGATTTTTAAAAACAGTCTCGACTTTGGCACTATTCATCGCTTCGGAGAGTTGTACTCGACATGCACTGCACTCTGCACTCACATATTTTGCTTGGGTCTCTTTTATCATTGCTGCTTTGGGTTTGCCAGCTGCCTCTGCAAAATAAAACTTCTCTGTTTGCATTGTCACACCGCCAAAACCGCAACAGCGATTTGGATCACTCATCTCTACCATTGGATAGTTTTTTGCCAACAGCGTGCGAGGCTCTTTCCAGATTCCTTGTACTTTTCTAGCGTGGCATGGATCATGATAGGTGACCACTGCGTCCATTTTTTTGCCTCTACTCTCAAGGATATTTGCCAAATCGGTATTATCATAAAGCCATGCAGTTGCCATATAGACTTTTTGACTCACCTTTATAGCCCTCTCTTTCCACTCAGGCATAGTGTGATTGGCGAAAAAAATCTCCCAATCATGCGTAATCATCGCCGAACATGTTGCTTCAGGAATCAATATCGCATCATACTCTTCTACAAAACTTTCAAAATATTCGATATTTTTTTTGATGAGATATTCGACTGATTTCATATCTCCTGTAAAATAGGCAGGAGCACCACAACAGAGTTGTTTTTTGGGAATAAATACTTCAATATTGAGGATTGAAAGTATCTCCATGAGACTATCGCCAATGTTTGTGTAGTTGTAGTTGGCAAGACATCCGATAAAAATCGCTACGCGTTGTGTTTGTTTTTTTTGTATTGGTGCAGGAGTATTTTCAGGATAACTGTTGAGAAAACTACGTTTTGCCAAAGAAGGAAGAAGTCGTCCTTTTTTGACCATCGGAAGCGAAAACCTTGCACGCAATCCGCCTTTTTCTTTCTCTTCTGATAACGCACAGGTTTTGAACATATATCCAAACTTCATTACGATATCCATCACCCATCGATTGCGAAGAAGAAAGAAAAAGCCACGCTTAAACCATGCGATTCCATACTTGTCGGCAATATCAGCACGCACCTCTTCGATTATCATATCAGTAGCAAGAGAGTTTGGACACACATCAACGCAGTTGGTACATAAAAAACAACTCTCAAAGATATCTTTGGCATTTTTATCCAATGTCAAATTGCCTTGTTTATAAGCACCTAATAGATCTATAAAACCTCGTGGTGAAGTCGTTTCATCAGGATTGATTTGGTGAATTGTGCAGACAGGAATACATTTGCCACACTTAATACACGCATCACTTGTATCGGTAAAATTAAAAAT
Organism: Sulfurovum sp.; assembly: GCA_020719895.1. Lineage (GTDB taxonomy): Bacteria > Campylobacterota > Campylobacteria > Campylobacterales > Sulfurovaceae > Sulfurovum. The sequence goes on from DYPM01000022.1 coordinate 5,261, forward strand.
TGTATCCAAGCTTTTACTCACGAACGCTCCTTTGTCTATCGATGTGAATCAAGCCACACCATAATACCTTTTTGCGTATGGAGTCGGTTTTCTGCTTCGTCAAAAATCACATCAGCATATTTTTCAAATATCGATTCGCTCACTTCATATCCACGATAAGCAGGCAAGCAGTGCAAAAAGATTGCATCTTCTTTTGCTAATGCCATCATTTCATCATCTACTAAATATCCTTCAAAAGCTTTAACTTTGGTCTCTTTTTCGCTCTCTTGTCCCATCGAAATCCACGTATCAGTAGTCACTACATCTACTCCGTCTAACGCCTCTTTTGGGTCATCTCCGAAGCTTAGTTTTGCACCGCTTTGTTTTGCCATCTCTTGAGCTTGTGCGACAATCGTCTCGTTGCACTCATACCCTTTTGGCGTAGCAATACGAAGCTCAAATCCCATAATAGAAGCCAACATCAACCATGAATGTGCCATATTGTTTCCATCTCCAATATAACCCACAATCGCCTCACTTTTACCATACTCAACCATTGTCATATAATCAGTGAGCAGTTGTACAGGATGAAAACTATTGGTAAGACCATTTATCACAGGCACACGAGAGTAACGTGCAAACTCTTCGATTTTGGAATGTTCAAAGGTGCGAATCATCACCATATCAACCATACGAGAGATGACGCGTGCGGTATCTCTCATCGGTTCGCCACGTCCTAGTTGAAGATCATTTGAAGAGAGAAAAAGTCCCATTCCGCCTAATTGATAGATTCCAGTCTCGAAACTCACACGAGTACGCGTAGAGCTTTTTTCAAAAATCATACCAAGAGTTTGTCGTTCAAGATAGGGTACAAAGTGGCGTGTTTTGGTTTGGGCTTTGATCTTTTGTGCTAAATCGATCATCTCAAGCAGTTCATCTCTCGTAAAATCAGAGAGTGTCAAAAAGTGTCTCATGGGAGGTCCTTTGGACTAAATACAACAGAGGGTTGTATGAAATTAGGGAAGGGGTAATGTATCAAAAATGAGTTTAAAATTTTGTTAAATTTTTTTTGAGATAGATCAATAAACTTATAGGCATTTCTAAAAACCGTCATGCCAAACTTGATTTGGCATCTTTTTATCCTCAAGCAGGAGATTACGAGTCAAGCCCGTAATGACAAAAGGGAGTTTTTAGATGTTCCCTTAAGTCTATAGTTTTTACTCTACAGTAACACTTTTGGCAAGGTTTCGTGGCATATCTACGTCGTTGCTAAGTCTTACTGAGATTTCAAGAGCAAGTAGCTGTGTTGCTACCATCATCTCAAAAAATTCCAACATCGGATGAGTAGCGTATTCTGTTTGGATAAAATCATCTGCAAGTTCAAATGGTTCAGGAGAGATTGCACAGATAGTTGCATCTCTTGCACTTAACTCTTCTACGTTTGATTTGATTTTGTCATAGTGGAGTGTTTTTGGCATCAGTGCGATAGTGAAGAGTTCACTGTCTGCTAATGCGATTGGACCGTGTTTCATCTCACCAGCTGGATATCCTTCGGCGTGAAGATAACTGATCTCTTTGAGTTTCAATGCTCCTTCAAGTGCCAATGGATAGAAGATATCTCTGCCGATAAAAAAGAAACCGTGACCGTGAAGATAACGTTTGGAGAGTCGGTGAAGTTTGTTGTGAAGTGTATCTGTCACCAAGAGTGCTTTGGGGACATGACGCATCGCATCAATCTCGTCTTGAAGTTTCTTTTGATCTATGGTGTCTTTGATTTGAGCAAAATAGAGTGAAAGCATCCAAAGTACCATTGTTTGTGTTGCGAAAGCTTTGGTGCTTGCTACTCCTTTTTCTATTCCAGCACGGGTGAGAATCGCTGTATCACTCTCTCTTACAATCGAAGAGTTATCGACATTACACACAGAGAGGCTTTTGAGACCAGCACGTTTTGCCATTTTGAGAGCTTCGAGTGTATCGGCTGTTTCGCCACTTTGAGAGATGGTGACAAAAAGCATATCATCACTTAAAAGAGGCTCTTTGTATCTAAACTCAGATGCGATCTCTACACTACAACGTATTTTTGCAAGACGCTCAAAAAGATAAGAAGCAGTGAGTGCGGAGTGGTAGCTTGTCCCACAAGCACAGATTTTGATCTCTTTGATTCCATCTAAAAGTGAAGCATCAACTTCGTCAAATGTGATAGAAGAGTCTTTGACGCGTCCCATCATTGTGTCGCTCATCACCTTGCTTTGTTCGTAAATCTCTTTTTCCATAAAGAAACGATAACCCTCTTTTTGGGCAGATGTTTTGTCGGTATTGAGTGGTTTTGTAGAGAATGTTCTTTCTCCATCTTTATTGAAGAGTTTGACTTCGCCTGTTTTAGCGTATCCATATTCACCATCTTCAAGATAATAAACCTCTTTTGCTTTGCCAATAATAGGAGTATCAGAAGAGGCAAAATAGACATCCGCACCATCAAATCCAATGAGCATCGGAGAGCCATTTTTGGCAAAAAAGATTGCATCAGGAGCTGATTCGGTAATCAAAAGCGTTGCAAATGCTCCTTTCAATCGTTCTATTGTTTTTTTAAACGCTTCAAATGGCGTTTTGTTCTCTCTGCGGTTGTATTTTTCAAAAATATGTACGATAGTTTCAGTATCGGTTTGACTCAAAAAGTTTACGCCTTCTGATTGAAGCTCTTTTTTGAGTTCTTGATAATTTTCAATAATTCCATTATGTACTACATAAGAGTACGCTCCAAGATGTGGATGGGCATTGAGTTCAGTTGGCTTGCCGTGTGTTGCCCAACGTGTATGACCGATGGATACACCAAATCCTTCTGAAAAATATGATTTTGTTTTATCTTTGAGATTTTCAAGTTTGCCTACAGCTTTGAAATTATAAAGTTGTTTTCCCTCTATGACTGCAATGCCAGCGGAGTCATAACCACGATACTCCAATTCTTGAAGTCCATCCAATAAAATCTCTTTTTTCTCATTTTTACCCAAATATCCAACAATTCCACACATTTTTTAATCACCTTTAGTTATAAGTTGTTCTGTAATTATATCGATATTACCACAAAAATTTCCTTTTTTTTCGATGAGGAACATATCCTTGGCACGTTTTTTGATTGTATGTATTTTTGCAGTGGCAATATCAATCTGCTTATATCCAAAAAGATCAACAATATAAGCAAGTAGTCCTTTTTGATTGGCACAGTTGAGATAGAGCGTGCTATATTCTGTAGAATGGTCGCAATCGATATGAATCTCATCGGCTTTAATAAGAGGTTTTGGAAGCGAAAAAGAGGAACGGTCAATAAAAGAGTGATGGATGTATTGTTCGATTCTTTGAATCTCCTCTTCACCTACTTTTTGAGCAAAAGCGATATGAAAATATTTGGCGTTGTCAAAAAGTTTGTAGATATCCATTTGACGAATCTCAAGTTGTGATACTTTGACCAAAAGATAGGCAAGATTAATGGGAGTTTTGCGAATGATTTCAATCCTTAAAAATGTATCGTTGTGAATCTCAAAAGTGTAGTGATCAGTATGGAAAGTTTTTTGGGCAATTGTCATAATCTCATCAGCACTTTGAGTCAAGAAAAGATGATTAGAGGGAATCTCAAGAATTTTGTTTTGTTGGTTTTTTGTGAGTGTTTGAAATCCTGCGTGACGCATTAGGGCTTGTTCTTTTTTGATTAGTTTGGCAGTTTCATCAAGTAACGCATCTTGTCCTAATATCTCCAATGCATTAAGATAAAGCGTATGAATGAGTTTGGCCGAAAAGCTGTTGTAAATCCCTTTTCCTACACCGCTCATATCAGCATAAGTAAGAATATAAATAAAATCAAGCATTTTGCGTGTTTTAAACAATGAAGCAAATCGTAAGATCACTTTGGCGCTGTGAATATCCTCTCGCTGTGCTACTTTAGACATCGTCGTATGATAGAGAATAAGTGTCTCGCCCATCGTGATGAGTGTTGGATTTATGCCAATTTTTTGAGCAAATACACTAAAAAGCGAAGCACCTACCAAGTGATGATCTGTTTTTCTTCCTTTTCCTGCGTCGTGGAGAAGCGTGACTAATTTGAGCATCGCTCTTTCATCTTCATCAAGTGATTGATAAAGTGATAACACAAAAGGATCTTCGATCGATTCGAGATATTTGATACATTCCATTGAGTGAATATCTACTGCATAGGCGTGATATCCGTCAAATTGAGGCAGTCCAATCACTCGTAGAAGTGGATAGAAAATATATCGTAACTTTTTGGCATAAGCGAGTGCTTGAAGTACCGAATAGAGATGTGGACGATAGAGAAGTTTGAATACGATATCAAAAATCGACTCATTGACTCTTTGAGGTTTGATAACTTTTGTAAGAGAGTGTAAAAGTGTAGGATGTGCTACAAAAGGAGTGTGTGATGCTTCTGACATCATTTCAAGTAGCGTGATGATTGATTTGGTGTTTGATGTGTCGTTTTGTGGATAGAGATAGTTTGATATTGGCTGTTTGCAGTAGTCTCTTGTGAGCAACTCAAGCCAAATCGTACTGTAGAGGCGAATGATTTTGAGATTTTCGGTCACTCTTCGTGAAAAACGCATCCAATCTTGAGGTGTATTTTTATATCCCAAAAGTCGTGCAACATTTGGAATCAGTTCGAGTCTTAGACGATCCTCTTTTTTGTTGGCAACCAAATGGAGTGCTGAACGTACACGAAAAAGAAACTCTAATGCAATACGAAACTCTCGATACTCTTTTTCATCAATGATACTCAAAGGAATGGAGCGAATATTATCAGTATTGTAAAGTATCTTGCCAATCCAATAAACCAAATTGGCATCACGAAATCCTCCTACTCCTTCTTTGAGATGAGGTTCCATCGTGAGAGGAAATTGGTGATGTTTTTCTTGTTGTTCTTTCATTTTTTGAGTGATAAATTCACCAATATTATGGTGACGAATTTGATTGATAGAATTTTGGACTTTGGTCCATACGAAGCGTGAACCTTCGATAAAGCGTGATTCGATGAGAGCTGTTTTGATGGTAATATCAGTATTGGAGACCTCCAAAAGCTCATTAACATCATGTACGCGATGCCCCAGCTTTAATCCCATATCCCAAAGAATATAGAGTATTTTTTCTATCAATGCTTTATGATTGTAGCCTCCAACCTCCTCAAAAACAATCATCAAATCAATATCTGAGTGTACGCAGAGCTGTTCTCTTCCGTAACTTCCAAGTGCAATCATTGTCACGGGAATGCTGTTTTTGAGTGGTGTATAGTCTCCAAACATTCCCCTTATAGAAATTTTGTATACCAACATCAAAAGATGATCTATTTTGCATGTATGTTTGACTAAAAAATCTTTTCCTCCCGACTCTGCAAATATCTCTTCAAGTCCCAACAGATAAGTTTTGAGATCATTTTTGAGCAGTTTGGCGATTTTGAAATTATCTTCGTTGTGATAAAGCATCTCTTCGACTTTGGCGTGTAGCTTGTCCATATTTTTTCCTATTTGAATTTCAAAAATAGATTGTTTTTGTTTGCGACAATCGCTTTTAGTATTGAGGTGATAAAATACACTATTCTCGAAAAACAAGGTTTTTCGTAGCGTTAAAAGTGTTTTCATCAAATGAAAAAGGTCAAACAGTATGACAAAAACCCGTCTTGATAAACTCCTAAGCAATCTTGGTTATACCACACGCAAAGAGGCAAAAGGATGGATTAAAACAGGACGTATACAAGTAGGCGATAAGATCTGCTACGACGAATCAATCAAAGTCTATCACAATGAAGTGAGAGTTGATGGTGAACTGCTTGATCCACCAACGCTCACTATTGCAATGTACAAACCAAAAGGAGTCATCTGTTCGCATAATGAGAGTGGAAAACTCATCTACTCTCTTTTGCCACATAGATGGAGACTCCGTACTCCGCCACTTAGCACTATTGGAAGACTTGATAAAGACACCACTGGATTGATTCTTCTCACCGATGATGGAGATCTCAATCATCGCCTCACTTCACCCAAAAAAAAAGTCTCCAAACGTTATCAAGTAACACTTCAAAATCCACTTAGAGGTGATGAAGTTACTCAATTTGCCTCGGGATCATTGATGCTCAAAGGAGATGACAAACCATGTCTTCCTGCACTACTCACGCCACTTGATAGCTACCATGCAGAAGTGATACTCACCGAAGGGCGATATCATCAAGTCAAAAGAATGTTTGAAGCTGTTGGCAATCGTGTAGTTGCACTTCACCGTAGCCATTTTGGAGAGTTTGACTTGGGAGAACTTCGCGAGGGAGAGTTTATTGTTTTTAGAGGTTCCCTTAATCAAGTCTCAATTAAATCTCATCAAAGTGACCAGTCGCGTGAGCTTTCCGCCGAGGAAAACTCAGCGTTAGTGTAAGCCCTCAAAGGGCTTTGCTCTTTGAGCGTTCTGTCAAGCTTAGTTCAACCACGCTTTGGCGATTTTCCTAAGTCCTTCGACATTTTCTGAAGCATAAAGACTCAAATTGGTTTTTTGGTGTGTAGAAACAACGCCTTGCACTTTAGCAAGATACTCCACAATCGCATCGCCTGAGTGAATCAAACGTGGTACTCCTCCAAAGTGATCTCTCAAAGCAGTGGAGATGAGTGGAAAATGTGTACAACCCAAGATAATTGCATCTGGAGTGGAGAGAGAATCAAAATAGTAGTTCATCATCTCTTCTAGAATTTTTCCCTCAAAAATTCCCTCTTCTACCAAAGGGACAAAAAGTCCTGTAGGGATAGCATGAAGATTGGTATATCCCAACCCTTTTAGCGTGGATTGATAGCGTTGAGAGTTGATTGTAGCACGTGTGCCGATAATTAAAATCGAAGCATCGTGTTGTTTGATCGCATTTTGTAAAGCTTGCACTCCTGGCTCAATCACTCCAACTACAGGATAGTGTGCTCTTTTGCGTAGTTCTACTAACGCATAAGCACTGACTGTATTGCATGCAATGATAAGCAAATCAATATTGAAGTTGTTGAAAAACTCCAACGCTTCAAGAGAGTATCGAATGACCGTATTGGGATCTTTGGTGCCATAAGGAACACGTGCTGTATCACCATAATAGATAATCTCTTTAAAAAGCTGATGTTCTATGAGAGATTTGACAACACTCAATCCTCCGACACCTGAATCAAAAACTCCGACTTTCATAAGATTTTAAGCACCTTCATTCATTAGCGATAAAAACTCATCATTGGATTTGGTTTTTGACATTTTAGAGTAGAGAAATTTGAGTCCCTCTACCTCTTCCATATTTTGCATAGCATTTCGTAGTACCCAAACTTTTTGTAGGATTTCTGGAGTCACTAAAAGCTCCTCTTTACGTGTTCCTGATTTGGTGACATCAATAGCTGGATAGATACGTCGTTCGGAGACGTGACGGCTAAGAACCACTTCGGAGTTTCCTGTTCCTTTGAACTCCTCAAAAATCACCTCATCCATACGACTTCCCGTCTCGATAAGAGCAGTTGCGATGATAGTCAAACTTCCTCCCTCTTCGATGTTTCGTGCTGCACCAAAAAATCGTTTTGGTTTATGGAGTGCATTAGCATCAACTCCTCCTGAGAGTACTTTGCCTGAGCTTGGCGTGACAGTATTGTAAGCTCGTGCAAGTCTTGTGATGGAGTCTAACAAAATGATTACATCTTTTCCCATTTCAACGCGTCTTTTGGCTTTTTCTATCACCATTTCAGCAGTTCTCACATGGTTTTGAGCAGGGAGATCAAAAGTGGAGCTGTATACTTCACCTCTTACGGAGCGTTGCATATCAGTCACTTCTTCTGGGCGTTCATCGACCAAAAGCACCATCAGTGAAGCATCTGGGTTATTGTAGGTAATGCCATGTGCAAGCTCTTTGAGGAGTTCTGTTTTTCCTGTTCTTGGTGGTGCGACAACCAATGCTCTTTGTCCTTTGCCAATAGGCGTAAAAAGATCAAGAACTCTTCCTGTGAGTTTGAGAGGATTGTATTCGAGTTTGAGTTGTTTAGATGCGTAGAGTGGTGTGAGGTTGTCAAAGAGTGGACGTTGTTTTGCTTTTTCTGGAGAGATATAGTTGATTGCTTCAATTTTGAGTAGAGCGTAGTACTTCTCTTGTTCTTTGGGTGAGCGAACTTGACCTGTGACAATATCTCCATTTCTAAGAGCAAATCGTTTGATTTGTGTACTGCTAACATAAGTGTCATTGCTGGAGTTTGCAAAATTACCATCTTCAGAACGTAAAAATCCATATCCATCAGGCATCACTTCCAAAATTCCTGTAAAAAGGATAAATCCACCTTGTGAAACTTGTGATTTGAGTATTTCAAAAATCAAGTCACGTCGTTGGTATTCGTTGGGATTTTCGACTTGAACCTCTTTGGCAATCTCTACCAATTGATCAAGCGGTTTTTGTTGTAACTCTTCGATTTTATACCCTTTGACGGGAACGTGAGTTCGATTTGAATTTTTCTTTTTAGATGTGGAGGTACAATTATTAGATGCAGAAGTATCAGAAGAGTTTTGGTTGTCGCTCATAGGTCCTCATTGGATTGATTTTGTAGATGAAGTTGTGTAGATAGCAGTAGTCTTAATTTGAAACTTTATATTCGAAAATTTTAGTCTATCTAACCTAAATTTTAGATTAGCTAAGAGCATAATAGAGCATTGTAGGATAGAGTATTGCACCTAAAAAAAAGTACCAAAAAGGGAGTTTTTTGATGAGGATTTGAGCAAGTTCTTTTGGAATTGTTTTTTGATTAAAAACTTGATCTAATATCTCAAGTTTGAGAAAAATATCAAAAACTTTAATAGCAATCATTAGCACCACTGTTAGATTTAATATATTAGTTTGCAGTACAACAAAAAGAAGAAAATAAAATCCTGGATGGATTAAAAAAAAGAGAAAAATGCTTTTAGTGTAGTATTTTTTGAGTTTTTGGAGTACTTCTAATAGCGTCGATGCACGCTGGAGATAACCTTCAAGAAGTTCAAAAAGAAATAAAAAAATGGTCAGTTCAAAAATTGTTTGCATTCATTGATTTTACTATATTTGGATAAAATTCATCCATTGCCGTTTTCTAAAAGACTTTTATTAAGGAAATCCATTTGTCAAACTGTATCTGTAGCCATTGCCACTTGAGTTTTGATGAGAGTGTGATGATCAAAGAGGATTCTGGTGATGAAACACTCTACTTTTGTTGCAAAGGGTGTCAAGGAGTCTATCATCTGCTCAAAAGCGAAGGATTGGGAAGTTTTTATGAAAAGCTTGGAGACAGGACGATTCAGCCTGCGACTTTGGCGATTGATATCTCTTCGAGTCAATTAGAGAAGTTTGATCTTGAAGGTTTTGCTAAACGCTATATTACGACAGATAGCGAAGGACTGAATACGATTCATCTTGTCATAGAAGGGATTCATTGTTCTGCGTGTGTGTGGCTGAATGAAAAAGTTCTTCATAAAACGCATGGCGTTCTTGAAGCCTCTATCAACTACACAAACAACAAAGCCAAAGTAGTATGGAATCCATTGGAGATAAAACTTTCACAGATTATCCAAACAATTCAATCTATTGGCTACAACGCCTATCCGTATGATCCAAAACTTCAAGAGGAGCGTGCGTCTAAAACCCGTCGAAGTTATTATATGCGAATGCTTGTTGCAGTGTTTGGAACGATGAATATTATGTGGCTTGCGGTTGCACACTATGCAGGATATTTTAGTGGTATGCAACAATCTTTCAAAGATATTTTGAATGTAGCCGAGTTTATTTTAGCAACTCCAGTGCTTTTTTATTCGGGATGGATATTTTTTCGTGGTGCTTATTATGGATATAAAAATCGCATAGTAAATATGGATACATTGGTTGCGTCAGGTGCTTCTTTGGCTTATGCATATTCCATTTATGCGATGGTTTCGCAACGCGGTGAGGTTTATTTCGATTCAGTAACGATGATTATCACTTTTGTGTTGGTGGGAAAATATTTTGAGGTGTTAAGCAAAAAACAAGCAGTGGATACATTAGATCACATTATGGGAACTACTCCAACTGAAGCGACTCTAATCAAAGATGGTGTCAAATCAATCGTAAGTATCGAAAATATTCAAGTAGGCGATACTCTTGAACTCAAAGCAGGTGAAAAAGTAGGAATAGACGGAGTGATACTCTTTGGCGGTGCGTCGTTTGATGAAAGTTCGCTTACAGGAGAGAGTGAGCCACTTTACAAACAAAAAGGCGATGCGATACTGAGTGGTTCTATTTGTTTGGATTCTACAGTGCAGTATGAAGCAACAAAAGACGCTTCCAATTCTCTTCTTACTTCCATCGTGACACTGCTTGAGACTTCTATCACCAAAAAACCAAAAATAGAGCAGTTGGCAAATAGAATATCAGGATATTTTTCGACGACTATTTTAGTGATTGCGTTATTGACTTTTATTGGATGGTTATATGCTACAGGTGATTTTGAAATCGCATTGATTACAGCGATTTCAGTAGTGGTGATTGCGTGTCCATGTGCATTGGGACTCGCTACGCCAATGGCGACACTTGTAGGAATATCAGTGGCAGCAAAACGTAATATTCTTTTTAAAGAAGCGACTTTTTTAGAAACCATGGCAAAAAGTAAACGTTTAGCATTGGATAAGACAGGTACGATTACCGAGGGTAAACCATCGGTAGTTTTTGAAAAAAAAATAGCCGATTATGATCACAATCTTCTTTATAGTTTGGTTTCAACCTCCAATCATCCAATTTCAAAAGGAGTACGAAGTTATCTACTGAGTAGTTACGAATCTTTTGTGGAGTATCCGCTAATGAGTCTAAAAACAGTGCAAGCTAGAGGAGTAGAAGCGGTGTGTCAAGGCAAAAATCTTTTTGGCGGTAACTCTCTTTATTTGGAAGAGCATGGCGTTTTGGTTGGAAATAAAGAGAGTGACAATACACTCTTTTTCTTTGCGATTGATGGTATTTTGGTGACGTGGTTTGAGCTTCAAGATACTATAAGGGTTGGTTCTAAAGAGGCGATTTCAAATATCAAAAAACTTGGTATCAAAGTAGCAATGATCACAGGCGATAGAGAACAAACTGCACAAAAAGTAGCGATTCAAGTAGGTATAGATGAGGTTTATGCTGGAGTATTGCCACATCAAAAAGCATCACAAATTGATACGTTTCATAATCAAGGTGAGATTGTAGTCATGGCAGGAGATGGAATCAACGATACGATTGCTTTGACATCATCAGATATTGCGATTGCCATGGGAAGTGGTGCTGATGTGGCACTTTCGGTGAGTGATGTGATTTTGATGGATGAGAGTTTGGAGCGTCTTTATGAGGCGTATTTGATTTCGCGTCGTACGTTTCAAGCAGTCAAAGAGAATTTGGGTTTCTCTTTGGTCTATAATTTTTTTGCTGTTCCTTTGGCTGTGGCAGGATTTATCAATCCGCTTTATGCTGCACTCTCGATGAGTTTAAGTTCATTAGTAGTAGTGGGAAATTCATTACGTATCAAACGTATTGGATTTAAAAATAAGTAGCTGACCTTACGCACTTTTGTAAAAAAGTGCGTAAAACCTCTATCACTCTCGAAAAACTTGTTTTTCGTAGCTTTATGGGGTTATAGGGACAATTTTGTCCCTGCCACTCAAACAAACTTGTTCGTTTGAGTGTGTAACATTCAGTAAGTAGGAAAAAAGATGTCTGAAAATATAGTCATAATGATGATTGGAGTCTCTACGTTTCTTGGGGCTATGGGACTTGTAGCTCTGCTTTGGGGAGTTAAAACTGGACAGTTTGAAGATCGTTCTAAATTTATCGACGCTTCTCATTTTGATAACGAAGAGGATCTCAAAGATGCTGCGATGATGGACGAAAAACGCACACAATACAAAAAAAAGACCAAAGAGCATCGTTATTCACCTCCTGATTAAATCACGAAGATACCAAAAACTTTATTCTAACTGATATTACACACTCAAACGAACAAGTTTGTTTGAGTTGCAGGGACAAAATTGTCCCTGCAACCCCCTAAAGCTACTAAAAACAAGTTTTTTTGAGATTTATAGAGATTTTATCTATTTTTGCAAAAGTGCATAAGGTCAGTTATGATATGATTTCGCATCTTCAAACGACTGGTAAAAAAGGAACACAGATAATGATGAAAAAGCTCTTGATACTTTTATTGACATCGCTTTTTACCTCTTCGCTTTTTGCTGAAAACTCTATCGGAATTAATGCTAACGATAACTCTGCAGAATTTGACACTACATTTAACTTTAACTCATTTACAGGATATGAAGTCGGAACCGATTATGCGTTTGATATTAGTAGCCTTTCAGCCAATGGAAGGTCTCTTTTTACAGTTGGATATATCGGAGAGGGACAACCACAAGGAACCAATAAAGTAAAAGTTGGATTTGGTATCAAAGCCACGTTTAGTAAAAGTTTTTATGCGATTCCGTTGATGGTCAAAATTGCTTATCCACTTCCTATCAATAGAAAAATTCCTCCTACAGATATCAGCATAGCTTATACTTACGCTCCTTATGCTCTTACTTTTTCTGATGATGGCAAGCAGTTTTCTGAAATCCGTCTTTTGGCGGATATGGAAGTGATTGATAATGTTCATATTTATGGTGGATATCGTACTATAGATACAGATTATATTACATATTCATACAATATGGACAGTAGTTTTTTTGCAGGACTTAAATTAAGTTTCTAAATTTTTATTAAAGGAAAGGGGCATTTATGGCTATTCTTATAACAGGCGGTGCAGGATATATTGGGTCTCATACAGTTGTGGTTTTGATTGAGGCGGGATATGAGGTGGTTGTATTTGACAACTTTTGCAACTCTTCTGATAAAAGTATAAAACGTGTCGAAGAAATTGTTGGAAAATTTATTCCTTTGGTTGAGGGGGATATTCGTAATTCGATTGATCTTGAAAAAGTATTTGAAAATTACTCTATTGATGCAGTGATACATTTTGCAGGTCTTAAAGCGGTCGGTGAATCTGTTGCCGAGCCTCTTAAATATTATGATAACAATATCCATGGCACTGCTGTACTGTGTGAAGTGATGCAAAAATATGGTTGTAAATCAATAGTTTTTAGCTCTTCCGCTACTGTTTATGGTGATCCACACACTACTCCTATCCAAGAACATTTCCCACTTAGTGCTACCAATCCTTATGGTCGAACCAAACTTTTTATCGAAGAGATGCTTCGTGATATTTTTGTAGCAGACAATCAATGGAAAATCGCACTTTTACGTTACTTCAATCCTGTTGGAGCACACATATCAGGAGTGATTGGCGAAGATCCCAATGGAATCCCTAATAATCTGATGCCGTTTATTACACAAACAGCGATTGGAAGAAGAGAGTTTTTGAGTGTTTTTGGAGACGATTATGATACCGTCGATGGTACAGGAGTTCGTGACTATATTCATGTAGTTGATTTGGCATTGGGACATCTTAAAGCTGTAGAAAAATTGCATACTTTTGAGAGCGTGATGGCGATTAATTTGGGTACGGGAAGAGGTTATTCTGTACTTGAAGTGGTAAACGCATTTGAAAAAGCTTCAAATAAAGCCGTACCATACAAAATCACACCACGAAGAAGTGGCGATGTTGCTAAGTGTTATGCAGATCCAACTTATGCCAAAGATGTTTTGGGATGGGAAGCGACTCGTGATATTAATCAAATGTGTGAAGACAGTTGGAGATGGCAGTCTAATAATCCTAACGGATATTAAAAAAAGCTGATTAAGACTATCATAAAAAGAGAGCGTCCACCCCGTCCTTTGGACACCACTCAAGAGGTAATTTTGGAATCGTAAAAAAGCGAAACTAATTTCGCAA
>DYPM01000145.1 GCA_020719895.1 Sulfurovum sp.
GAGTTTTTAGAGATGCCCTTAAATATTATCATAAAGTCTTTCCGCACGTTTGAGTCCCAACTCTTTTGCTTCTTTGTAGAGTGCTTTTGCCTTTTTTTTGTCACGCTTAACCCCAATAGCATGCTCATAAATTTGTCCCAAATCACACATAGCATCAGGATTTCCTTCAATGACAAGTTGCGTCAATCGTTCAAATGCCTCTTGTGTATTTTTGGGAATCAGTATTCCTTTGAAAAGCTCACGTGCGAGTATTAATCTGCCAAGAGCATTTTCTATAGATGCACACAAAATCAAAAGTTGTCGTGCTTCTTCCTTTGACTCTTCGATCTTAGAAAGTTCTAATGCCTTATAGAGATACTTTTCGATATCGCTATCAGAGTAATTTCCATTTTTGATATGATGCAACACTATCAATGCAGTTTCGGTGAACTGTTGCGGTTCTTTATGAACGATTTGCAAATAGTACCGCAAAAACTTCTCTTGGATGTGTGGCATCACTCTACCAAATCGATTTGTTACTGGGGGAGAGTCATATTCAGAGATTGACATATTGATAGCGGCTGTATCAAGAGAAGGGCGCGAATCAAGAGAAGAGGCAAGAGGAGAAAAAGATGAATTCATAGCCAAAGAGTCATTAATCACGGGAGGGTCGTAACGTATCGCCTCTTCAAACTCATTTGTATCTTTTTTTTGTTTTGAAAATCCAATTCCATCAAGCATCACAGGAATATCTAAATTGAGACTTTGAGGAGGAGCATCTTGGAATGTTTCGATGCTGGCTGGTTGAGGTGTTTGGATAGGACTGGTGCTGTTTTTGTCATCAAATACCTCATCAAAATCTTCTTGAAAATGAGGTGTATTTTTGAAAGGCTCAGCTACTTGTTGTGATGAAGAGAATGATTCTTCTTGATGACGTATATGTATTTTCTCTACTGGAGTTTCGATATATTGCGTAATAAGACGTTCTGCATGTACAATATTTTTTTTCTCCAATGACTCAAGAATTGCATAAATATAAGCATCAGACTTCAGTGGAGCAAGCTTTGACATCTGCAATTGAATAGTCTCTTCATCAGTTATAGAGATTGCAAGTTTTATGATATATAATCGTTTTTGCGTTTGGTTCATTCTACTATCCAATTTTTAAGAATCAAATGAGCGAAGTATACCCAAACTCTACTTTGTAGTGATATTTTACTTTTATGGTGAAATTGATTACAATCAAAAGTCAATGATTTCAAATGCAGGAAAAAACCATGAAACGCAATGCCCAAGAGTTGATGACATTTGTATTTGATACGATAGGACAAATAGCAGCACTTCGTAATCACGAAACCCTTTTTATAGAACTAGCAAAATTTGCACGAGATATTGTTTTTGCAGATCGTTGCAGTATATGGATTTATGACCACAAAAATCAAAAAGTGTGGACAAAAGTAGCCCAAGGAGTTGCTTCGATTGTTTTGGATGAAGGTGTGGGAATCGTTGGTTGTGCAATTGACAAAAACAGTCCTCTCATCATCAACGATGTCCAATCAGACAAACGGTTCAATCCTGAAGTTGATATAAAAACAGGCTACATCACCAAAACTATGATGGTAATTCCAATGCAAAACCAATACAACCAAACCATAGGTGCAATACAAGTCATCAACAAAAAAGAGAATGAGTTTTTTAACGAATCTGATCTCAAATATCTCACACTTGCCTCCACTTATGTTGCAGAGAGTATTCAAACGATTCTTTTGATGGAGGAGATTGAAGAGACACAACGAGAGTTTATCTATATTATGGGTGCAACAGGCGAAAAACGCTCCAAAGAGACAGGCTATCACGTCAAAAGGGTTGCTGAATACTCTTATCTGTTGGCAAAACTTTATGGTCTTAACATCGAAGAGTGTGATGCTCTACGTTTAGTTTCCCCAATGCACGATATAGGCAAAATCGGTATTCCCGATGCGATACTCAACAAACCTGCTCGTTTAGATCCATCAGAGTGGGAAGTGATGAAACAACACGCTCAAATCGGATATGATATCCTTAAAAACTCTGATTTAAGGCTCCTTCAAGCCTCTGCTATTGTCGCTTACGAACATCATGAAAAATGGGATGGAAGTGGTTATCCTATAGGATTAAAAGGCGAAGAGATTCATATTTATGGTCGTATCACTGCACTTGCGGATGTGTTTGATGCTTTAGGATCTGAAAGAATCTACAAACCTGCGTGGTCCGATGAAAAAATCTTTGCACTTTTTGAAGAGGAACGAGGTAAACATTTTGAACCCAAATTGGTAGATCTTTTTTTTGCCAATAAAGAGAAGTTTTTTGAGATTAGAGAAAGGCTAAAAGATGTGTGAGATTCTTACTTTAGGAGCGTATGGTTCTCGTAGCCAAAAAGGTGGCACAAGTGCTTTTATGCTCAACTCTACCACGCTGATTGACGCAGGAAATGTTGTCGTACCATTAGGAGAAGCTTCTGCTGATATTGATTTGGTATGGCTTACGCACTCTCATCTTGATCATATCGCTGACCTTGCATTTATGATTGATAACTACTTTGAGAAACGTGATAAGCCACTTAGAATTCGTGGACTTCCTCAGACTTTAGAGGCAGTACAAACACACTTTTTTAATCACACCATTTGGCCTGACTTCTCTGCTATCGCAATGTATGGCTCTAAGGAGATGACAGTCATTCTTGAATCTATCGAAGTGGGAGAATACTATACGATCGATGAGACAATGACCATCAAAGCATTTTATACTGATCATACAGTCCCAAGCTGTGGATATATTGTCACCAAAGAACATCAAGCACTTTTGATTACTGCTGACACACACAGATTGGAAATGGTGGAAGAGGCGGTAAAATCTCATCCGAATATTCGCAGTTTAGTAATTGAATGTGCGTTTCCAAATGCGATGGAAGAACTCGCAGTAGTGAGCAAACATCTCACTCCAAACCTGCTTTTTGAAAGACTCAAACCGCTTGAGAGTTTGGGACTCAAACTCTACATCAATCATCTCAAACCAACTTATGAAACAGAGATTCGTCAAGAGATAAAAAAGGCAAAAGGCAAATGGGACGTGACAATACTACGCGATGGAACGGTGCTTGTTTTTTAATCTGATGTTACACACTTTAAATGAACAAGTTCATTTAAAGTGGCAGGGACATA
>DYPM01000023.1 GCA_020719895.1 Sulfurovum sp.
AAACTACGCATCAAGCCCTAAAAGTTTGGTAAATAATTTATCTTCAATCATTTCCATTTTGATAGCAGGAAGAAGATTGTTCTCTTCGTAGTATTTAATCACTTGTTGTGGATCTTGACCTGACATATAGGCTTCATAATAGAGAGTTTGTGCGACTTCATCATCAGAGACGCTGATTTGCTCTTTTTTGGCAAGAACATCAATGATAAAAGTTGCTTTGACACTATCTGTCGCTTCGGGTCTAATCTCTTCGCGGAGTGCTTCGATTTTGGTGTCGTCTGATTTGTAGCTCTCGATCTCTTCTTTGCTCATGGTTTTGGCTTTTTGATTGACTTTGGCATCAATCTCTTGCTCTACAATATTGTTTGGCAAAGCAAAATCAAACTTTACAACCAATGCTTCAAGAAGTTTAGGTTTGAGTTCTTCTTGGTAGAGTTTACTCAAAGATTCACGTACAAGTTGATCTCTAATACGCTCTTTGAGGCTCTCTACTGTGATATGCTCTTCTTGTGATTTCATAATTTTTTTTGCCAACTCATCGTTAAGTTCTGGGATGACTTCGGTATGAATTTCGTGAAGTTTGATTTTAAATTGTGTCTCTTTGCTAGCAAGATTTGGAGCTTGATACTCTGCTGGAAAAGTTATATTGATTGTTCTTTCTTCTTCATAAACCATTCCGATAAGTTGCTCTTCAAAACCAGGAATGAACTGTCCTGAGCCAATTTTGAGACTGAACTTTTCTGCTTTGCCTCCAGCGAAAGCTTCTCCATCAAGAAACCCTTCAAAATCAATGATTGCCATATCTCCTTCTTCAATCGCTTTTGGAGTCTCTATTGGTTGATGTGTAGCGTGTTGTTTGACGCTCTCTTCGACTCTTTTGGCAACATCTTCTTCGTTTACAATAGGTTTTTCAAACGTAGGAATGATCTCGCGATATCCTTCTGCTTCAAAGTGTGGTTTTGTGGACACTTCTACTTCAATCTCAATGCCTGCATCGGTTTTTTCAAACTTCTTGAAATGCGGTTCGCCGACAATATCTTCTGCATTGAGTGTTGCTTGTTTGATTCCGTTATCTACAAAGTCACGAACCACTTGAGTTTCTGCATCATTTTCAAGTTTATCTTGGTGGAGTTTTTTGACGATTGCTACTGGTACTTTGCCTGGTCTAAAGCCATCTACTTTGACATATCTTGTTGCATCTTTGGCAAG
This sequence comes from Sulfurovum sp., assembly GCA_020719895.1. Classification (GTDB taxonomy): domain Bacteria; phylum Campylobacterota; class Campylobacteria; order Campylobacterales; family Sulfurovaceae; genus Sulfurovum. Next base: position 1,210 of record DYPM01000023.1, read on the forward strand.
TTTATCGATCGTTTGGTCGATTGTGCTTTGTGCGATTACGCCCGAAAGCAGTGTATTGGCTACATCGACCTTGTTTACTGTAATATCCATTACATTCCTTTGAGATTTTCTGAATTTTGGAAAGAATTTTATGATTTTATCGAAAAAGATTTAAACCGCGTTAAGCTTTGTTGTGCCTTAAAGTTATCTCTCTTGCAGAGATCAAAAACAGAGCAACGATAGTCATAAAATCGGTTTGGTTACAACTAAGAGTTATTTTGTCTTATTTTATCTTCAATTTTATGTTTTTTTAAGTCTCGCTATAGAATACTCCAAAAAATTACAACAAAAGGATAAAACAATGCATACAATTATTGTAGAAAATGAGTGCGGATGCTTCAAAAGAAGTGAGTTTGAAAATCACAAAAGCTTTTCTTTAAAGGATGATGCACTTCTTCAGGCACGACTTATGGAGAGTCATATGAATCAAAAATTTTGTCAAAAACACTTTTTTACAGCAGTAGAAGAGGGTGATCATTTCAAAATTATGGTTGAGATGAGACCAAAAGCCCAAAGTAGCGGTTGTTGTGGCGGCGGTCACTGTAGCTAAAAATCAGAATCTCTGATTCACTTCCCTTACGCAACTTTTTTATAAAAGTACGTAAGGTCAGTTATTGAAATGCCTCAAACAATTCCTATCCAAAAATCTCCACTTATAAAATCTCTCTCATCAAAATCTCCTCTTTGGCAAGATAAACAATAACTCCGCGTGTTGGTTTGCCTGTAATTTCTGCAACGGCTTCTTTGTAATAGTGTATTTGAGTTTGGTGTTTGGTCTCATATTTGGATGAGGATTTGTAATCCACAACAACACAATAGTCATCATATTCGAGTAGTAGATCTATTTGGCGAAGGGTATTTTGATATCCGATGGAGAGTTCAAAATAACATTTGGCGTTATCAAGAAGAGAGATAAATGGCGAATGGGAAAGTAGCATCTCAATGCGACGTTTGATTTGGATTCTATGAATCTCATCGAGTCTCTCTGCAAATCTATTTTGTAGTGCCACCATCGCATCTTCGAGTGCCTCAAGTGTAAAATCTCCCATCATTTCTATCGTATAGTGAAGTGCTGTACCAAAAAGAATCGCTTCATAATCCCACTCTTCATCACGTTCTCTGCTTTCTACGTCTTGTGTGCCGTATGAAGAGAGTGCGATTTGTGGTTTATTGCAGAGTGTTGTTTGTGGCTCTTTTTGGTTTTTAATTTTTAATGTACCGCGTTTTGTCGCAGAGATATTGTAGGTATCAAAAATAGAATCTTTGGTGTGACGTATCACCACCATCGCCTCTTGCGCTCTTGTTGATGCCACATAAAGAAGGTTTTGTTTGTCTTTTTGGGTTAATTTTTTACGTTCTTCTGTGGCGTTTTTGTAACGCGAATCAAAAAACTCTCGGTTGGCAGTACGATAGTAGATGTGATCTATAAAAAGCTGATCGTTATACTCAAAAAGCATTGCAGTACGATCAGGAGGATTTTTGGAGAGACGATCAAGCACGATGACATATCCAAACTCCAATCCTTTGGAGCCGTGAATCGTCATAATTTTTGCACCGTCTATAGAGTGTTCTGCAAGTGGGATTGAAGCATACGAAAACTCTTCCAAAAAGATCGCGATATCTTTAAATTCACCTGCAAACTCCAAAAGTTTAAGCAAATTTTTGTCATTTTCAAAGTGACCAAACTCTCGCAAAATATGATCTATCGCCTCCAATGGAGAGATCCACGACACAAACCACGCAGTATCAAAACTCTCTAAAGTGCGATTTGTGTATTGTAAAAGCGGTATCGCATCTATAAGTTGTCTATCGTAAAGATATTTGAGCATTGAGACAATTGCGACAATATGAGGAAGGTGTACAAGAGAGCTTGAGGTTTTGAGGAGACTTTGGATTTTTGCTTGTGTACACGCTTCGTGGAGCTGTTCTCCTTCGCTGTTGGTATTTACCAAAAAAGCAATTTGGTTTTGATCTACGCCACTTTCTATCCACGTTTTGGCTTGAGTGATTGCTGTTTCTATCAAATCATCTGACTCGACGACGGCTACATATCCTTCATTTGTTTTGGATTTTGGGCTTTGTTGATCAAGACCAAACCAGAGGTTTACTTGATCTACAATCAGGCTCGCGCTACGATAGTTTGTCTGCATCGACTCAGTCGTAATTGCATATTTTTTGGCAACATAATCAAACAACTCCTCTACGCCACCGCGAAAACGGTAGAGTGATTGTTTGGTATCGCCTACATAGAAGAAACTTCGCATTGCATTTTGACCTTTGCCTGCAAAAATCTCTTCAATTAGTGGTTTGAGCAGAAGATACTGTAGTGTAGAGGTGTCTTGAAACTCATCAAGCAAAATATGATGAAACTTCGCATCGACTTTGAAATATAAAAACTCTTTCGAGAAGCTCTCGCCAAGCAAGCGATAGGTAAAAAAACTCAAATCATCAAATCCCATAATGCCTGATGTTTTTACTGATCTAATCACTGCATTTTTGTAGTAGGCGTAGAGTTCAAAAAGTGCAGAGAGTTTGGCTTCTTCTTTGGCATCAATCCAGTTTTTGAGTAGGAGTTTTAGCTTCTGATAGAGACTCTCTATATTTGGAGATTTGGCGATGTATTTGGCGTAGTTGCGGTGTTCGTGTAACGTCTCTTTTTCAAATACTGATTTTGCCAATAGGTCTTTTGGTGAGGCGGGAAGAAAATTTTTGATAGCACTCGGAGATGCTCCCGATGAGAGAGTGGCTTGATGAAGCATATCAAGTGTGTTTTGTATCTCTTTTTCTATCGGTTCAATATCGCTGAAGGTGTATTGAGTTGTTGGTAAAAGTGGATCTATCGTATAAAAGAGATGAAAGAGATCAAAAAGTTTTCCAAAGCGTTTATCTTCGATATCAATAGCAAACTGCACAAGCGAAGTGAGCAATCCATGGTGTATCACCTCTTCTAAAAATTGTTCTGCTAACTGTTTTTTTTCAATATTTTTGATGCGAAAATCAGGCTGTAGTCCTATCTCAAGCGAAGCCGAACGCAAAATCGAAACAAAAAAACTGTCCAAAGTGACAATATGCGTACTTGAAGCAAGAAACAAACGCAACACGTCGGGTTGTTTGGCGAGTAGTTCCTCTTTGCTGATATTGGTTTGGGCTATGATACTTTCTAAGAGATCTTTTTCGTTGTGAAGATGAAGCAGAGAAGCCACTACGCGATGACGCATCTCTGCGGCGGCTTTGTTGGTAAAAGTCGCTGCCAAAATCGAACCAGCTGAATGACCCAAAAAAAGCAATGAAAGATAGCGTGCTGTTAATGCAAAAGTTTTTCCACTTCCAGCACTTGCAGCGTATGCTAAAAAAGGATGAAATTGAGGTTTGTTTTTGGACATTGCATCTTAATCAATAATAATTTTAGGAATATCAGAAGAGAGTGACGTGACGACTTCGTACGAAATCGTACCAAAATGTTTTGCCGCTCTTTGGGCGTTTGCCATTACGCAAACAGAGGGAGATTCTCCCTCAAACACCATCAAATCCATCGAAACTCGTCCCAATGTCATCACTCCATCATCAGTACAGTAAGCATCTTTGTCGCTTGCACGAATCCAGCCATCGCCATAACCGATATTATAAGTAGAGACTATCATATCGCGTGGTGCAACAAAGCCTCCACCATATCCGACTCGCTCTCCTTTGCGAAGCGGTTTTGTCGCTACTTTTTTTGCATGAATTGCAAGAACGGGACGAAGATCTGTTTTGTCAAAAGCACAATCAAGCTCATCATATCCATACGCCGCGATACCAACTCTCACAAGATCTTCATCAAACTGCTTTGAGCGTAAAATCGCCGCAGAGTTGTGAGAGTGAAAACGCACTTTGAGTCCTCTCTCTTTGACGACTCTTTTGACCTCTTCAAATCTCTTTTTTTGCCAAAAAAAATCACTGCTTAGTTCATCAGCTGAGCGAAAATGTGTCATTACTCCGATAAGCTCTAATCCTTGAAGTTTGATTGAATCAAGTGCTTCTTCAAGCTCCTCTATCGCAATGCCATTGCGGTGCATTCCTGTGTCCACTTTGAGTTCTACTTGTGTGCCTTTTGTCATTTGTGTAATTTGTGCGAGTGAGTTGATAGCAAACGAAAGTCTTGGATCAGCACGACTCTCTCCTGCTAGCACCAGTACATTTTCAAAGTGAAACTTAATCGCTTCTGCTTCTTCAAGGTCTCTTGTAACTGCGTGTTTGATACCAAATTCACTTGCTAATGAAGCGATAATGTCGATACTGTGACCGTAAGCGTTGTCTTTGAGTACAATCGCTATTTTGTCGATTGAGCCAGTTTTTAACGCGATTTTGTTAAGATTGTGGTAAAAATGTGTTCGGTTAATTGTGATATATGCCATAAATAGGATTATATCAAACCGCCAACAAAGAAATGTTTAGGAACTAAACATCTACAGGACATCTCTAAAAAAACCGTCATGCCAAACTTAATTTGGCATCTTTTATATCCTTAAGCAAGAGATTGTGCGGGTCAAGCCCGCAATGACAAAAGGGGTTTTTAGAGGTTTTCTGCATTAACATCACTCAAAAAAGGAAACTCAATCAATGAAACGTTTAATTGCCGAATGGGAGAAACAGAGTTGCGTACTGCTCGCATTTCCTCATATACAAACCGACTGGTATGATCACCTCAATCCTCAAAGCCTTGAGTTGTCTTTGACTCCTTTTGTGCGTATAGCACAAGCGATTGCGTATCATCAGCCTGTCTATATCGTGTGTGATGACAAAGCTCGTATTTCGCAGATGTTTTGTAGTACTTTTAATATGATTTTTATAGAGATAGAGACCAATGATACGTGGATACGGGATTATGCTTGTCTCTCTATCGAAGAGAATGGTGTGCGTAAGTTGCTTGATTTTGGTTTTGATGGTTGGGGTGGAAAGTTTGAAGCGTCGCTTGATAATAGCGTTTCTATAAAGCTACACCAAAAAGGATATTTTGGGACAACACCGATGGAGAGTATCGATATGATACTTGAAGGTGGTTCGATAGAGAGCGATGGAGAAGGGACGATTCTCACCACTTCAGAGTGTCTTTGCAATCCAAATCGAAACGGAGGACTTACCAAAGATGAAGTCGAAGAGAGACTTCGCGATAGTTTGGGAGCAGAACGTCTGTTGTGGCTTGATCACGGTTATCTTGCAGGCGATGATACCGATTCGCATATCGATACATTGGCACGACTTGTAGGTTGTGACACTATCGCTTATGTCAAATGCGACAACCGCGAAGATGAACACTATGAAGCACTTTTGGCGATGGAAGCCCAACTAAAAACATTTCATACCAAAGAGGAAAAACCATATACTCTCGTGCCACTTCCGATGTGTAAAGCACTCTATAGTGACGAAGGAAAACGATTACCTGCGACTTATGCGAACTTTTTGATTGCCAATGGTGTGTTGGTCTATCCTGTTTACGGTACACCACAAGACAAAGAGGCACACGAAGTGTTTGTGTCGCTTTTTCCCAAGCGAGAGATTATTCCTGTGAATTGTTTGAGGCTTATCGAGCAAGGCGGAAGCCTCCATTGTTCAACGATGCAAGTGAGTTACTGACTTACCTTTACAACTCTCGAGAAGCAACGTTTTTCGTGATTCAAAAGTATCCCCGTCCTTTGGACACCCCTCAAGAGGGGAATTTGAAAATTGAGACCTCCGATTAAATATAAATTTGATAAGAGCGACCAGTCGCGAGAGCCGTCCGCTGAAGACAACTTAGCGTTAGCGTAGCCTAATGAACAAAGTCCATTAGGCGTTATTTTGAGTTCTGCAAGAACTCTATTAACGATTAGGAGATATTTATGAAAGTAGCATTGATACAACAGAAGTTTTATGGAAGCAAGCAAGATACAGTAGAGGCGACTCTCTCAAAAATCAAAGAGGCGACGCAAAATGGTGCGGTACTGATAGTATTGCAAGAGTTGCATCAAAATGAGTATTTTTGTCAGAGTGAAGAGACGAGATTTTTTGAGTATGCGACAGATTTTGAAGCAGATGTGGCGTTTTGGAGCAGTGTCGCAAAGGCAAACGGCGTGGTTTTGATCACTTCACTTTTTGAGAAACGTGCATCGGGACTCTATCACAATACCGCTGTGGTGTTTGAAAAAGATGGTTCTATCGCAGGAAAATATCGCAAAATGCACATTCCTGATGATCCGGGGTTTTATGAGAAGTTTTATTTTACACCTGGAGATTTGGGATTTGAACCGATTGATACCTCAATAGGAAGACTCGGCGTATTGGTGTGTTGGGATCAGTGGTATCCTGAGGCCGCACGATTGATGACGCTTCGTGGCGCACAGATGTTGATTTATCCAACGGCGATTGGTTGGTTTGACGCGGATGATCAGCTTGAAAAAGAGCGTCAACGTGAAAGCTGGATAATGATTCAACGCTCACACGCGATTGCAAATGGAATCCCGGTACTCTCTTGTAATCGCATAGGATTTGAGGCAGACAGTTCAGGCGTCATGGCAGGAATTCGATTTTGGGGAAGCTCTTTTGTCGCGGGTGCACAAGGCGAAATACTCGCTCAAGCCGATAGCGAAAATGAAACGATTGTTTATGCGACTATCGACCACAATCGCACCAAAGAGGTGAGAGATATTTGGCCTTTTTTGAGAGACAGACGAATAGAAGCGTATGGATGTTTGCTCAATCGTTATTGTGATTTTGAGTAATCTTTTTTAAAACTCAAATCCTCCGCTTTTGTCTTTGCTCATACTTTCATAGACTGCTTTGACATAATGCTCTCTCAACTCACACGAGAGAAGTTGTGGACATGGCGTACATGAGTGTAAGCTGTGTTCTGTTTGGCAGGTTTGGAGTTTGGTTTTAAGCTCTTGTAGTGCTTGTTGCCAACGGTCTAAGGAATCAACTTTTTGCATTAGTGTTTAAGAGACACCATAAGCGACTTTGGTTGCTTCAATCTCAAAGTTTGATCCAAAAAAACAAGGAGCTGTATCGTGTGGAAAAGCGGGAGTAAGCTCCATCAATCTTTTGCCTTTATCATCAATCGCTTGACCGCCTGCTTGTTCATAAATAAAAGCAAAAGGGATCACTTCAAAGAGTTGTCTTAATTTTCCTTGAGGTTTTTCGACACTTCCAGGATAGGAAAAAAGTCCACCACCTTTGAGAAGGATTTGATGCAAATCAGGCACCATTCCGCCAGAGTAACGCAATCTATATCCTTGCTCAAAGAGATTTTCTATCAATGCTTTGTGGTGCGGATACCACTCTTTTTGAGTGCCACCTGGTGCATTAAGCTTTCCTTTTTCATTCAACTTAATGGTTTGAATCTCTTCAAAAAAGCCATCAACTGCACGATAAAGTATCGGTTTTTTGTCTTTTTGGGCAATGACCAATTCAAGTCTTGGACCATACACCACATACGCCGAAGCGACAAGATTGGAAGCCTCAAGTGGACCTTCGTAGATTCCAAAGATAGAACCTACAGAGAGATTGACATCGACAAGACTTGAGCCATCGAGTGGATCATAACAGATAGTGTAACTCCCTGAAGTGTGAAGCTCAAGCTCTCCCTCTTGCTCTTCACTCACGATACTTCGTACGATATGAAGTGTCGCGAATGCTTTTTCGATAATTCGATCCGAAAGCACATCAAGTTTTAACTGCTCATCGCCTGAACTATTTGCATTGGTGCTGTAGCTAAGATCTGTTGTTTTGATTGCTTTTTCGATCTCAAAAGCTATGGTTTTGATTGTTGTAAAAATACTCTGCATAGTAATTCCTTTTAGATGATTTTGGCGTGAATTTGAATCCAAGAGAGTATCTCTTCGATGTTATTGAGGTCGAGAATGTCGATTGTATTTGGAATGGAGTAGTGTTCTACTGCTATTGTTTTGTCGATAGCAATCGCTTCGCAATATTCAAAATAGCTTTCGTCAATACTGTTTCGAAAGATAGCAATACGTGGAAGTGGAATGGTTTTGAGACCTTCTACAAGCACTATATCAAATGCTCCAAACATTGAGATAATTTCTTCGAAGGGTTTAGATTGATGTGAAAAGTAAGTGGTGCGAGTAGGCGATGCGACTACCACTTCAGCACCCGTTTGGAAAAAAGTGTGACTGTCTTTTCCTCCGATATCAAAAACTGCTTTGTCTTTGGGGTCATTTTTGATGATTGCTACACATTTTGTTTGGAGTAGTGTGTCTGCAAGTTTGGTGATGAGTGTCGTCTTTCCACTGTTTGAAGGTCCTGTGAATGCTACAGCAAACCGCGATTTCAATAAAGACTCCTTTTGATGTAAATGTGTCAAACAGTATACATTATATTTTATTGAAACTGTGTTAAGATGTACCATTTTTGACTTATCATTAAAGAGGCTTGATGAGATATTTATGGTTGTGTGCAAGTTTGATTTTATTGGAAGGATGTAGCTCTAAGGCACATCGTACGCTTGATGGACTTTACACTCAAAAAAGTGATCATTACAAACAGCTTCAGTTTTCTCAAAAAATGGAGTTGCGTGATCAAAACAGTGGCACAGTGACGCTTTTTGTAAGTGTTGATTATCTTTATGATCTCTCTGAGGCTCAACATAATGAATCTTTTTTGTTGCTTTGTTATGATGAAAATCAAAGCCAAGAGTGCAGAAAGTTGCCAAATGAGTTATTGCTCAATGGTTCTAAGCCAATAAAAGTAGAGTTGATTACGAGTGACAATCCTTATGTGATACGTAGTCCATTTGTCACTTCATGGGGTCTTTTTTATCAAGTCGTGTTTCCTTCTGTACAATCAGACAAATTGCAACTTCTTCTTCGCAAAACAAACACCACTATTGCTACTTTTGATTTTTTGAAAACACCAAAATATATACAAAAGTGATATGAAACCTTTCGATAAAAACTCTTGATTTTACTGTCTAAAACGGTCACTTAGATAAGGGTTTGTCACCTCTTTGACAAGAGGTAGTATTCTTGTTGGTACGCCAAGTTTGTTCATATAGATGACGTAATTTGTCAAAACTTTTTTGCCATACTCTCTTGTTTCTGTATTTTCCATCTCTTCCATACTTAGATAAGGCTGATATGCTCCAGGGAGAAATTTGCCTGTATTTTTAATCAATCGTTTGGTGTATCCGATGCCACCATTGTAAGCGTAAGCGACCAAAAGAGGATGATAAAGCCAACTTGTGAGATAGTCAAGATGAAAACTACCATATTCAATCGCCTTGCGAGGGTTAAACATTTGGTCAAGATCAATAGTTTCATTTTTCTTTTTGGAGATATCTGCGACTACAAAAGGCATAATTTGCATCATTCCTAATGCAAAAGAGGGGGATACGGAAGCTGGAATAAAACGGCTCTCTTGGCGTACGATAGCATAAATAAGTGCTTGCTTTTTTTTGGGTAATCGACTCAATATGTCACGATAAGGCATCGGATAGTAGGCGGTTTGGTGGTGTGTCGCTTTTTCTTTGATATAACAATAGTGTCCCAATGTCTCTTGACACTCATAGCTATCCGCAAGCGAATCAAGATCAAATCTTCCTGAAAAGAGTTTTTGTTTAAGTTTTGCCCACTCGATAGGATCTTGAATATTATAGTATGAGCGATTGTTGTTTGTGAGTGATGGAGTGACTGTTTTTGGATATGGAAGTTTGTATAGATCTCTTACTATCAAAGAGTAGAGATTTATATCGTTGCTTTGAAGAATATTTTTTAGATAACCACCGTTTTTGGTCATCAAATACATCCAAAAGTTGGCACGATCTTTATCGGAACGATTTTGTGCGTTTTTTCGTGATTGACCAAAATATATAAGTGCCAAATCGGTTCTGTTTTGTTTTAGTGCAAAAAGTCCGAGTCTAAAATGGGTTTCTGGTTTTAATTGATTTTCAGCGGCTGGAGGTTGGAGAAGTGAGCGTTTGAGTGCAGGGAGATTTTCTTTAAGAATCAATTTTATACTTGCATCAAACTCTTTTTGCATTGTCAAAAGACGATACTCTCTTGAGTCAAGAGTTTTATTGAATTTCGTTCGTCGCAGTGTTGTGCCACAAGAATTAAAAAGATAACACTCCATTTGCGGTCCTTCTTTGACCCACGCTGGATAGTTTGTTTTGTTTTGTTGCATAAATCTTCTGAGTGTCTGTTGTTTGTTTTTTTCAAAACTGATAGTAGAATCACTGCCGATGTTTGTATTGGTAGGTGCAGAAAAATACTCCGTAGTGTTTTTGTAAGGCAAAAGCGTAGCAGTCAATCCCGTTTTGTTGCGATATGCACTTTGAAGTTTTCCATTGATTCGTAAAGCTTCTTGAATAATTCTTTTTGCTTCTTGTGGCGTGGTATTTTTTTGTGAAACAAAACGCCAAATATAATAATCTTTTTCTACACTACGAGGCATTGTGTGTATTTGGTTGTAGGTAAAAATTTTACCTGCAAAGAGCAGTGTACTGCTTAGAATAAGCAGTAAAAAAATCCCTCTCATTGTTTTTCCTTTGTGTGAATATTTGGATTATCCTATAAAAAATTGTGTCATAAAAATATCAATAAAGTTGAGACCAAAAATAACTACAAGTGGTGAAAGATCAAGTCCTGACACAATCACAAAAGGTATTTTTCGACGCACTTGGACAAAGACAGGTTCGGTCAAACGATAAAGAATTTGTACGATTTGATTACGTGGATCAGGCTGTACGAAACTCAAAAAAGAGGCAATGATAATGATCCAAATATAAAGCGAAATCGCCATGTGAATCGTCTGTACAAGAGCATAAAAAAGTGCACTCATGATGCAACCTCCAATAGATAAGATTTAATGTAAGGATAGATATCCGAAAGTTCAGGACCGTGATTGGCTCCTGTGAGCAGAATGCGAAGTGGTTTGAAGAGATTTTTGCCTTTTAGTCCGCTCTCTTGCATAATGTGTGATTTGAGTGATTCAAAATCATCAAACATTGGAGCATTGGTGATAATTGCTACGATGATTTTCATCTCTTTACTCCATTCGTTATTGAAATCTTTTGGTGTGAAGATTGGACGGATTTTTGATTCAAGCTCATTGATTGTGCTTGCTTCTTCGAGATAGACTTTTGCTAACTTTCCGATATTTTCATCTGCAAATCCAAAGAGAGTCGAGAGCTTTTTGTCTTCCATTCTTGAAAGGTGTTTGCGATTGATAAAACGGAGTTTGTCGATATCAAATTTGGCAGGCGATTTGGAGATTTGTGCAAGATCAAACCACTCAATCGCTTCGGGCATTGTAAAAATCTCTGTTGGAGTTTTATTGCCAAGCGAAATAAGATAGTTGGCGATAGCGTCGGGTAAAAACCCTTGCGAAAAGAGCCATTTAACCGAGCTTGCATCGTCGCGTTTGCTCATTTTTTTTCCTTCATTATTGAGAATAATAGGAAGATGTGCATAATCTGTGTGTTGTGTGTAGCCAAGAAGTGTTTTGATGTGTTTTTGTTTGGGCGTGTTTGAGAGGTGATCTTCGCCACGGATAATCAGCGTGATTCCTGAAGTCATATCATCGCACGCACACGCAAAGTTGTAAGTGGATGTGCCATCAGCACGAAGAATTACAAAAGAGTCCACTTCGTTTGGCGCTGTTTCTATATCACCTTTAATGAGATCATGATTTGTGATAGGCGTATCGGGCGTTTTGATGCGGACTACAAAAGGGGTTTTTTCCTCTTTGAGTCTGCTTAGTTCATCTGCTCCCAAATAGGTGCAACGTCCGCTATAGCGGTAGGCGATTTTGTTTTTTTGTGCCTCTTCTCTGTCGGCATCAAGCTGTTCGGGCGTACAGGTGCAAACGAAAGCCTTTTTTTCTTCGAGAAGTCGAATCGCAAGGGTTTGGTGAATATGTAAGTTTTCACTTTGGTGAGAGACACTGTCGTAATGGAGGGCAAACTTCTCTAAAATCTCCATAATCTCTGTGTCTTTTCCGACGATATTTCGTTCTTTATCGGTATCTTCGATGCGGACGATAAAGTTCACGTTTTTTTGTTTGGCAACGATGTAGTTAAAGAGAGCTACACGTAAATTGCCAATATGCATATCACCTGTGGGTGAAGGGGCAAATCTCAACATAATTTGGTACTCCGATTTGTCTGTTTGGGCGGAATTATAGAGTAAATTTGCAAAATACACACTTTTTGGGGGTCTTTATTAGACTTCTTGCAGAACAAGAAGTCTAAGCACAAAGTGCGTGAACTCTCATGCACGAAGACAACTTAGCGTTAGCGTAGCCTAATGGACTTTGTTCATTAGGCGTTATTTTGAGTTCTGCAAGAACTCTATTATTCAGGTAGTTCAACTCCTTTTAAAATCTCTTGAAGTATACTCATTGCTATTTTGAAGATTTTTAGAGGACATAACTTTTGAATTTTGCCAAAAACTTAGGCATTGATTCAAAAATAGTTCAATTTATCTCTTCTTTTGCACTATATTTTTGAAGGCTTTACAAAATGCAAGATTTATACACTTCGTTTAGGGACAACTGCGGATTTGGTCTTTTGGCATCAATTGACAATATTCCATCCCATCAAAACCTTGAAGATGCGATCACTTCGTTGCAGCGTATGATGCACAGAGGTGCTATCGCCGCGGACGGTAAAACAGGAGATGGCTCTGGTCTGTTACTCTCAATGCCAAAATCTTTTTTTGACAAAGAAGCAGCAAAAGACAGCGTAGTTCTTCCTATGCAGTATGGCGTAGCGATGGTTTTTTCGCGTAACCATCAGGATTTTGATGTGATCAAGTCAGTTTGTACACAAAACGACCTCAAAGTGTTTTATACGAGAGATGTTCCTGTGGATATCAACGCTCTTGGTGAACAGGCACTCAAAACTCTTCCTACTATCAAACAGATATTTGTATCTCCATATTCAGCCATTGCTCAAGAGCGGTTTGAAGCACTTATTTATCTTTCACGCAAAGAGATAGAGACTGCACTCAAATCAGATCCACACTTCTATATTCCTTCGTTCTCTACGACGGTGATTTCTTATAAAGGACTCTTTATGCCAACGCATATCAAAGAGTTCTATAGAGATCTTGCAGATCCTGCGTTTGAGATCTCTTTTTGTCTTTTTCATCAGAGGTTTTCTACCAACACATTGCCACAATGGAAGTTGGCACAACCATTTAGAATGATCGCACACAATGGTGAGATAAACTCCGTCACCGCCAATCGTTTTAATGTCAAGTCGCGTGTCAATACTGCCAAAAGCGAAGTGTTTAGTGATGAGGAGATGGAGAAGCTCAAAGATGTGATTCAAGATGGAATGAGCGACTCTGCGAGTTTGGACAACTATATGGAGTTTTTGCGTGTTAATGGCGTTGATTTTTTCAAAGCAGCACGTTCGTTGATTCCTGCACCGTGGCATAACTCTCCACATATGGATTCTGATATAAGAGCTTTTTATGAGTATGTAAGTACCTGTTTTGAGCCGTGGGATGGTCCAGCTGCGGTGAGTATGACTGATGGTAGATTTATTGGATGTGTACTTGATAGAAATGGTCTAAGACCTGCTAAATATATTCGTACAAAAGACAATCGTTTTATTGTCACTTCAGAATATGGCGTACTTGAGTTTCCAGAAGAGGAGATTGTCGAGCGTGGTAGATTGCAATCAGGACAGATGCTTGGCATAGATCTTAAGTACGGAAAAGTACTCTATGATGAAGATATCAATAACTATATAAAAAGTATTTTTCCTTACGATGCGTGGTTGGGGAAAAATATGAGCTATCTTCAAGAGCATATTCCTGATACGCCTGTCAAAACTTGTTACACCACGCCCAAAGAGATGGAAGCTAAACAGCGTTATTTCAATTTTACACTTGAAGTGATTCGTGAAGTCATCAAACCACTCATTGAAGAGGGCAAAGAGTCCACGGCTTCGATGGGAGATGATACGCCTCTTGCTGCTTTCTCTACAGAACAACGCAACTTTACTGATTTTTTCAAACAAAAGTTTGCTCAAGTGACCAATCCTCCGATTGACTCTATTCGAGAAAAGACTGTGATGAGTCTCAATACAGGGTTTGGAGAGGTACGCAATATCCTCTCTGATGATCCCGAACATGCCAAACGACTCAAAACTGTTTTGCCAGTGATGTCGCCTGAAAAGTTGCAGATTCTAATGGAATTTGGAACGCAAGGAGGTGAAAAATATGATCCTGCCTATAAAATAGGACGATACGAAACCACTTTTATTTCTAATCTCAAACATAGTTTGGATGCGTTGACGGATATTATTGTAGAAGATGTCAAAAATAATGGTATTCGTACCATTTTGCTTGATGATAGAGGTCTTGATGCTCACAAAAAAGTGATGCCGATGATGATGGTAGTAGGACGACTCAACCAAAAATTACTTGAAAACAAAGTGAGACATCTTACGAGTGTCGTGACTATGACAGGAGAGGTGTTTGATCCTCACTCTGCTGCGTGTATGCTTGGATTTGGTGCAGCGGCGGTTTTTCCTTATATGCTTCACTATACAGTAGAAAGTGTCGTCGATGAAGAGCCACAAGAGCTTGCAATGACACTTAAAAGAGTACGTCGAGCAGTAGGAAATGGTATTCTCAAAATCATGTCAAAAATGGGTATCTCAACACTTTCAAGCTACCGTAACTCAAGACTTTTTGATGTGATTGGATTGAGTGATGAAGTGGTTAATGAGTGTTTTTATGGAGCGAAAGGGTTGCTTCGAGGGCTTGGATATGAAGATATTGAAAAGCGTATCAATGATTACCACGCCAAAGCTTTTACTGATGATTTTGAAAAAGAAAAAAATACACTCTATAAAGGTGGATTTTATAAATACAGAAAAGGAGAGGAGTTTCACGATTTCTCTCGTCCAACAATTAGTGCAATCCAAAAAGTTGCACAAAGTGGAAGAAAAGAGGATTACGAAGAGGTCAAGCAATTGGTCAATCATCGAGACAAAAAGTTTATTCGTGACTTTTTTGAGCTTCAAAGTGAGCGATCGCCAATTTCTATTGATGAAGTAGAGCCACTCAGTGCCATTCATCGACGCTTTTCTACTGCGGCGATGTCATTAGGATCAATCTCTCAAGAGGCACATGAGACTTTGGCAGTAGCGATGAACCGTATCGGTGCGAAATCAAACTCAGGAGAAGGCGGAGAAGATGAGATTCGTTTTGGTACTGAAAAGGTATCAAAAATCAAACAGATAGCATCAGGCAGATTTGGTGTCACTCCCGCGTATCTTCAAAGTGCCGAGGAGCTTCAGATTAAAGTCGCACAAGGAGCAAAACCAGGCGAAGGCGGACAGCTTCCAGGGTCTAAAGTAACGACATTGATTGCAAAACTTCGACACACAAAACTTGGCATAACGCTCATCTCTCCACCGCCACATCACGATATCTATTCGATAGAAGATTTGGCACAGCTTATTTTTGATCTCAAACAAGCCAATCCAAAAGCAAAAGTAGCAGTGAAGTTGGTCTCCACCGCAGGTGTTGGAACAATCGCAGCGGGAGTTGCCAAAGCGTATGCAGATAAAATCATCATTTCAGGTGGTGATGGCGGTACGGGTGCTGCACCCATCGGTTCGATTCGATTTGCGGGTAATCCGTGGGAGCTTGGACTTGTTGAGGCTCATAATGCACTCAAAGTCAATAATCTTAGAGGTCAAGTGACGCTTGAAACTGATGGTGGACTTAAAACTGGTCTTGATGTCGTAAAAGCTGCAATTTTGGGAGCTGAGGAGTACGCTTTTGGTACTGGTGCGTTGGTAATTGTAGGATGTATGATGTTGCGTGTGTGTCACCTCAATACTTGTGGTGTTGGTGTAGCGACACAAGATCCGCATCTTCGAGAGCGATTTACAGGGAATGTCGAGAAAGTGATCAACTACTTTACGTTGGTTGGTGAAGAGGTAAGAGAGATTTTGGCTTCACTTGGGTACAGATCGCTCGAAGAGATTATCGGAAAAACAGAGCTTCTCAAAGTCATTGATGATGAGTTTGCTAAAAAGTTTAATTTTGAGACACTGCTTCAAAAAATAGACGGAGTGGACACTTGTCAAGTAGCCTCCAATGAGACGTATGACAAAAATGAATACGAAAAAGAGATTCTTGCGATGGTAATGCCAACCATCGAAAATCCTGAAGTTCCTATCACCATCACCAAACAGATTAGCAATCTCAATCGAAGTTTTGGTACACGCATTTCAGGCGAGATCGCCAAACGTTACGGCAATACAGGACTTCCTAAAGGCACGATCAATCTTGATCTTATCGGAACTGCGGGACAATCTTTGGGTGCATTTCTTGTGCAAGGAATTACTATCAATGTAAGAGGTGCTGGAAATGATTATATTGGCAAAGGAATGAATGGCGGTACGATCGTCATTACTGCTGATAAAATCGCAGGTGCGTCGTATGCATTGGGTGGCAACACATGTTTGTATGGCGCAACAGGCGGAACGCTTTATGTCAATGGTATGGTTGGAGAGCGTTTTGCGGTGCGAAACTCTGGCGTAACGGCAGTCGTCGAAGGCACAGGAGATCATCCGTGTGAATATATGACAGGCGGTATAGTGGTAATTCTTGGCAAAACAGGTATCAATTTTGGTGCTGGTATGACTGGAGGAAAGGCTTTTATTTATGATCTTGAAGGCGGATTTTATGAGAAGATGAACCCTGAACTGATAGAAGCATTCCGTGTTGATACAGATGAGTTTGATTATGAGAAGTTTGCTCTCAAGAAATTACTTAAAGACTATTTGGAAAAAACAGGAAGTAAACGAGCCAAATTTATCCTTGAGCATTTTAGAACTGAAATTCGCAAGTTTTGGATGGTCGTTCCAAGAGGAGCTAAACCGACACTTGAGGCACAGAAAAAAGGAGAGTAATCTCTTTTTTTGTTACATTAAAGAGCATAAAGCAGAAGATATTTTTTCTTTAATTTTGCTTTACACTTAAGGTTGATAACAGAAATGTTATCATATTATTTTGTCTAGATCGTTTGGTACATATTCAAAAATGATATAGTATCGCTTCCCTTTTAAAATTTCATGTATCCTGTGTACCACCGATCTTGATCTCCTGCTTCAAATAATCCAAAATTTTATTTTATCCTCTTGATAATCCTTGTTTCTTCACTTGGAAACTGTTTGAACATTTATGCTGTACATATTGGCTAATTCAACATTTGGTAAATCAGACTTTTGTATAATTTCTCTTACATGCTGGTTTGTACTGGCATTAGAGTGATAGATTTGACACATCTTTTAAATCCTTTTTTGGTTTAAAGATTTTACTTGATTGTTGTTTGTCTATTGCTCGTATTTATGAAAATAGGCAACTATAATGTAGTGAAACTGGACATCTCATTGTCAAATATAGGTTCTCCGACGTGTTACAATGACCGCTAACGGTTGAGTGTATGTGCCGTAAGGGATTGCGGAGAAGTTTCCTGTCTGCCAGCACGAAAATTCGGGCGGGCTACAACGCCTGAATACTCATCAGAATCTTAATCGAACAGGTATTTTGACAATATCGTTTGAATTAGTGTCATTCATTATGAATAATGCAATATGATCATTGCCAAACAAATCATTTCCGTTGCTATCTTTAACAAATTCTGCCCAAATACC
>DYPM01000146.1 GCA_020719895.1 Sulfurovum sp.
TGTAGGGACAAATTGTCCCTGCCACTTTTAACGGACTTGTTCGTTAAAAGTGTGTAATATCAGTAAAAAAGGAAAACATGAATCAAAGTAATATCTATGAATATCTTCAGACACTCAATAGCCCAAAATTGATTATCTGTCGTGACGACAAAGAGGCGATAGCGATACGTGATGTCGCGAACCTATTGGAATTTGAGAGTTTTGTATTGCCTGATATCCGTGTGAGTGTCGGAGAGGATTTGCGTCCGTATGATGAGGAGATTCGACTTTTTTTAAGCACACTTGCACAGTATCATCGCAGTGAACACAAAAAAGTGCTGATCTCTCCAGCGCGTACGACACTTCTCCCGTTTCCTGTGGCAAAAAATTTTGCACTTCATATCATCTCCTTTGCTGATAGACTCTCTCTTGCGTCACTTAAAGAACAACTTTACTATTGGGGATACCATTTTACAGATATTGTAGCCACTGCTGGAGAGGTGTCGTTTCGTGGCGATATTATTGATATTTTTCCTATCGATGCCCAAAATCCTTATCGCATAGGACTTTTTGATAATGAAGTGGAGTCGATACACCGCTATGATCCGATGAGTCAAAAACGTATCACGCCTAAAGCTACAGAGGAAGAGCTTGAGTCTATGACATTTTCGCCTGCATTTCTTGCGTTGGATCAAGAAGCACACGAGATACTCCAAAACCGTGTCAAACAAAGCAGGTACGATAGCTTTATCAAAGATATTGACGCGTTGGGATTGTGGCATTTGGGAGAACTTGGCAAAAGTGCATTAGAGCAGTTTGAAGCCATATTGGCATGCAATATCGACGCGCAACTTGAAGAGATATACTGTTTTGATACGCCGTTGATACCACGTGAAGCGTTTGTTTTGCCTCTTATACCAGAGAGTAAACAGTATAAAGATCTTGAAGTAGTAGATCATAACAAACTTCTCAAAACACACAAAAATAAAACCATCACGATCATCGCTAAAAACCAATCGATTGTAAGAGGAAGTGCGTTGGAGTATTTGGAGGGGATTACATTTGTCTATCAAGAAGGGATTGTCAATCTCGTAGGAAAAGATAAGCTTATCCTCTCACTCAATAAACCCGTCAAAGCCAAAAAAGTCAAAAAAGCGTCGATTATTCTCGATGAACTCAAAGTGGGCGATTATATCGTACACGAAAATCACGGCGTTGGGATATTTAAAGGAATCGAAAAACGAGATGTGTTGGGTGCGACAAGTGAGTTTGTCGTGATACGCTATTTGGGTGAAGATGTGTTGCTTATTCCTGTAAGCAATCTTGAGGTGATAGATCGGTTTGTAGCAGAGAGTGGTACGCTTCCATCTATTGATCGCTTAGGTAAAACAAGCTTTAAAAAACTCAAAACAAAGGTGAGAGAAAAACTCTTCGCCATCGCTTCGCAAATAATTGCACTCTCAGCACAACGCCATCTCAAAAGAGGAATTACTCTTGAGATTGATAAAGAGACACTCGCGGTGTTTATGGCAAAAGCAGGATTTCTCCACACCGAAGATCAAGAGCGTGCTGTGTATGAGATGCTTGAAGATATGCAAAGTGGTCGGATAATGGACAGACTTTTGAGTGCGGATGTAGGATTTGGTAAAACCGAAGTGGCAATGAACGCAATGTTTGTAGCTGCTTCAAACGGCTACCAATCGATGATTATTGCACCCACGACACTGCTTAGTTCACAACACTACAAATCACTTAAAGCCCGTTTTAGCGATGAGAAGTTCAAGGTCGCCAAACTCGATAGGTTTAGTAGCACCAAAGAGAAGCACGCTGTCCTTGAAGGACTCAAAAGTGGAACGATTGATATGGTGATTGGCACACATGCTTTGCTTGGTGCGACTTTCAAAAAACTCGCATTGGTAGTGATTGACGAGGAGCATAAATTTGGTGTCAAACAAAAAGAGGCACTCAAAGAGATAAGCACAGATGTTCATCTACTCTCAATGTCTGCCACACCGATTCCACGCAGTCTCAATCTCGCGATGTCGCAAGTCAAAAGTTTCTCCGAGATACTCACGCCACCAACAGAGCGTCAAGGGGTGCGTACATTTGTCAAAAACTACGATGAGAAGATTATCAAAGAGGCGATACTTAGAGAGCAACGACGTGGCGGACAGGTTTTTTATGTCTTCAACTCTATTGCAGGGATTGAGGATAAAAAAAAGACACTTCTTTCACTTCTCCCTACACTTCGCATCGCGGTACTTCACTCTCAAATCTCCGCTAAAGAGACCGAAGATGAGATGATGAAATTTGAAGAGGGCAAATATGATCTTCTTCTCTCTACATCCATTGTCGAGTCTGGTATCCATATGCCACACGCCAATACGATGATAGTCGAAGGAGCTGATCGTTTTGGTATTGCCGATTTACACCAATTACGGGGACGTGTCGGGCGAGGAAGCAAAGAAGGATATGCGTACTTTATCGTCAAAGACACCGATGCACTTACCGAACAAGCGACAAAGCGTCTCCTTGCACTTGAGTCGCACTCTGATCTTGGTAGCGGTGCGGTGTTGGCGTTTCACGATCTTGAGATTCGTGGTGGCGGTAATATTATCGGCGAAGCACAAAGCGGACATATCAAACAAATCGGCTACTCACTCTATCTGCGAATGCTTGAAGATGCGATCAAAGAGCTAAGCGGTCAAGAGAAAGAGACAACCATCCAAGTAGATATGAAGCTTAGTATCAATGCTTACCTAAATGAAGAGTTGATCAGTGAAGACAGATTGAGATTGGAGCTTTATCGCCGTTTATCACACTGTGAGAGTATCGGCGATGTGTATGAGATAGGTTCTGAGATAGAAGATCGTTTTGGCAGACTTGACACCATCACAAAACAATTTATAGATGTGATGGCGATAAAAGTACTTGCAAGCCAACGCGGTGTTTGCAAAGTCTCATCCTACTACGAAAATATTTTTATTGAATTTAGTGAATCAAACAAAGAGCGTATCACACTCAAATCTCCCAGTAGAGATGATGATGATATTATCGCAACTGCTATGAAATATTTAAAAACAGTGAAGGTATTGGTTTAAGGGGATCTCTAAAAACCGTCATGCCAAACTTGATTTGGCATCTTTTTATACTTAAGCAG
>DYPM01000024.1 GCA_020719895.1 Sulfurovum sp.
TTAGAGTTCTTGCAGAAAGTTGTCTTTCAGCGTGAAGGCTCACGCACTTTGTGCTTAGACTTCTTGTTTTGCAAGAAGTCTATTGATTAACATAATATAAAATATAATAAAAATAATAATCCCCCCTCTTTATCTAATCTCTACTATACTTCACACATAAAATACGTCCTATAAATGTAAGGCTCTATCTATGTCATATCAGACTGATACCAAATCGTTGATTCTTAAAGTCTCTCTCAAGCTCTTTGCTGCTAAAGGTTTTCATGCAACTACCGTTCGTGATATTGCCAATGCGATAGGGATAAGACAAAGTGCTCTTTATAATCATTTCAAAAACAAAGAAGAGATATTTGAAATTCTACTGTTAGAGTTTGACACTTTGCCCATTGTTTGTTTGTTTGCAAATACAAATATTGATACACTTCATATACAAGGCAAAGCTGTGTTTATTGCTATTTCTCAAGCCTTTAAGTCATTTGCGATGGAGAACAGATACGATGCATTATGGAGATTGATGGCTCAAGAGATGTATCGCCATGAACAGATAAGAACAATCTATCATGATCAAATATGTGTTGCGAATATTCGTGTTCTTTGTATTGTTTTTGAAAAAATGATCAAAGAAACTATGATAGTTGCTACCGAAGAGCCACTTGTATTGGCGTATCAATTCTTTATGCCTCTTTTGGGTTATCAAATGGAGGTTTCTTTGCTAAAATTAAACAAAAAACCTATAGACAAAATACTCGCAATGTATGATGTTCATGTAGAGCATTTTTGGCACTATTTATCAAATAATAAGGAATAATTTTATGCAACACCAAACTGATCTTTTTGCTCACAAGTCAAAACAGTGGGATACAAACAGTAAACGCGTACAAAATACACAAGCGATTGCCGAACTTATTGTCAAAAAAATTCACCTTACCAAAGATATGAAATTGATGGATTTAGGAGCAGGTACTGGACTGCTAAGTTATTGTATCTCTCCGCTTGTTGGTACGATTATCGCTGTAGATAACTCACCTTCAATGCTCAAAGAGTTTGAGAGTAAGTGCAATGATTTTGAGTGTAAAACAGAGGTGAGAGAGATTGATTTTAGTCAAGACACTCTTGATGAAGCTTTTGACGGAATTATCTCCTCTATGACTATTCACCATATCGAAGATACACCTGCTCTATTTACAAAACTTTATCACTCTCTTGGTGATCATGGATTTATCGCAATTGCGGATCTTGAAAGTGAAGATGGTACTTTCCATGATGACAATACAGGCGTATTTCATTTTGGATTTGAAAGAGAAAAACTCACAACAGTTGCACAATCGGCAGGATTTAAAGAGATCTGCTTTTCTCATGTAAGCACCATTGCCAAACCGCATAGAATATTTGATATATTTTTGATGACTGCGATAAAGTAGAATAAAATGTTGAGTGATCTTGTATTCCTCACCCAAACTGATACGACGATTGGATTTGTTTCTCAAAATGCAGAGAGACTCACCCATATCAAAGAGCGACCAGCAACCAAACACTACATCAAAGCAGTTGATTCTCTCGCGACACTCACACAACATACGCGTGTTCCTGCTATGCACAAAAATAGAGTTCGTAGAAGTTGTAAAACTACTTTTGTGATGCCAAATGGTCACTCTTATCGTGTGACTTACGATTCGCACCATCTGCTTTTGCTTCATCGTATCAAATGGGCATACACTACATCAGCCAATCGTAGTGGTCAAAACTATGATGAAGATTTTGCCAAAACAGTTGCCGATATTATCATTGCACCACTTCACAAAACACGACAACCTTCTACTATCTATAAACTTGGTCACAATACTATAAAAAGGATACGATAATGTCTATACTCTATAAAAATCCAAGAATACGCATCGAAATACACCAAAGTGAAATTCCGTGGCTCAAAATCTTCACTCAAACTCCATACAAAGAGATGAGCGAACTCCCCTACTCGCTTCGAATGGAAATCTATGGATTGCTCGATACGATTGAAACTGAAATGATCGCTTACTACAATCCCACCAAAATAAATATCGCAAGTTTTGGTAACTATCTACCTCAAGTCCATTGGCATATTATGGCAAGATTTGAAGAGGACAGTTACTTTCCAGAGCCAATGTGGGGCGTAAAACAACGAGAATCCTCACTTCATTTACCTGATTTTAGTCTATTTTGTTCTTTATTGTTAGAAGAGATTAATGAATTAATTTAGTTTTGAAACATTGAAATGGTTGGATTTTATAAACTGCTCTTTACCTACTCATATTTGAGTATGCTATAATTATTTCCATTTTTTGACTACTATTTTTAACTCTCCAAATCAAAAGGAAATAATTATGATACAACCTCTACGTGGCATGAAAGACCTCACTTTCGAACAAAGCGAACGCTTCGTACATATCATCAAAACCTCTATTGAAATCGCCAAACGGTATGGCTATAGCTATATCGAAACTCCAATTCTCGAAGAGACTGCTCTTTTCAAACGCTCCGTAGGAGAGAGTTCTGATATTGTTGGTAAAGAGATGTATCAATTTGAAGACAAAGGGGGAAGCGATGTGTGTATGCGACCCGAAGGAACAGCGGGCGTAGTGCGTGCTTTTGTAAGTGCAAAATTAGACAGACAACCTATCAAACAGAAATTTTACTATTATGGTGCGATGTTTCGTTACGAAAGACCTCAAAAAGGGAGACTAAGATCTTTTCATCAGTTTGGTTGCGAGAGTTTTGGCGAAAGTTTGGTGTATGAGGATTTTTCGCTTATTTCGATGGTGGCACAGATATTTGATACGCTTGGTATATCTTATGAACTTCAAATCAACTCTTTGGGATGTCCTGAATGTATGCCATATTACAAAAAACAGTTGATTGAATTTTTGACCCACATCAGCGAAGATCTATGCGAAGATTGCAATCGTAGAATGGTGACAAATCCTATACGCGTTCTTGATTGTAAAAACGAAACTTGTCAATCGCTTTTAGTCACATCCCCAAAACTTATCAATCAACTTTGTGAGAGTTGCGACACTGACTTCAAAAAATTAACCTCACTTCTTGATAGTGCAAAAATTGCCTACAAAGTCAATACCAATCTTGTACGCGGACTTGACTACTACTCTAAAACTGCATTTGAATTTATCAGTACAGAAATTGGTGCACAATCAGCGATTGCGGGTGGCGGACGTTATGACAGATTGGTAGAGTTTTTGGACGGCAAACCAACACCAGCAGTCGGATTTGCGATAGGAATAGAACGCATTATGGAGTTGGTCAAAATGCCAGAATCCCAAAAAATAGGAATCTATCTTGGTGCAATGTGCAAAGAAGCAATTGAATCTCTTTTTTTTATCGCCACAACACTTCGCCAAAACCACAAAGTCACACTTGAATATAGTGCAAAAGGTTTCAAAAGCCATATGAAAGGTGTAGACAAAATAAATCCGTGTTTTGCAATACTCATCGGCGAAGATGAACTTCAAAATGGAAAAGTATGGATAAAAAATTTAGAAACACAAGAAGAAAGTACTGTTTTGATAGAAGAAATTGAAGAAAAAATAAAGAATTAAAAAACCTAAAAAAATATTTTTGTTTGATGTAAAAAAATCCACCCCGCCCTTCGGACACCTCTTAAGGAGGGGAATGGGAGCAAGAAAGAAACCAAAAAATTCCCCTCTTGAGAAGTGGATTCTTTTAGATTCGCATCAAATCAAGCGTTATAATTTGGTGACTCTTTGGTGATAGTCACATCGTGTACGTGAGACTCTTTGAGTCCTGCGGAGGTAATCTCCACAAACTCCGCTTTCTCCCAAAATGTCTGGATATCTTTTGAGCCACAATATCCCATTGAGCTTCGCAATCCGCCGATCATTTGGTGTACTACGTCAGAGATTTTACCTCTGTATGGTACACGCCCTTCGATTCCTTCGGGGACAAGTTTATCAGTGGCTGTTCCTTCTTGAAAATATCTATCGGTACTTCCTTGTGTCATCGCACCGATACTTCCCATTCCGCGATACTCTTTGAATTGTCTACCATTAAAAAGGATCATCTCTCCTGGAGCTTCATGTGTTCCTGCCAATGCAGAGCCGAGCATCACAGAACTTGCACCGACTGCTAACGCTTTGGCAACATCTCCAGAGTATTTGATTCCACCGTCTGCGATTACAGGCACGCCCATCGCACGAGCAACGGACGCTACTTCATCAATCGCTGACATTTGTGGTACACCAACGCCAGCAACGATTCTAGTCGTACAGATAGAACCCGGCCCAATTCCCACTTTGACCGCATCCGCACCTGCCTCGATCAATGCTTTTGTAGCTTCTCCACTTGCGATATTGCCTGCTACAACATCTACTTGTAGTGTCTTTTTGATCATTTTGAGTGTATCGATAATCCCTTGAGAGTGTCCGTGTGCTGAGTCAAGAACGACCACATCAACACCCGCTTCAACCAACGCTCTAGCACGCTCCAATTGCCCTACTCCAATCGCCGCAGCAACACGCAAGCGTCCAAACGCATCTTTATTGGCATGTGGAAATTGGACTTTTTTTTCGATATCTTTGATGGTGATCAAACCACGAAGCGTCCCTTCCTCATCGACAATTGGGAGTTTTTCGATCTTATGTTTTTGTAATACTTGTACTGCCTCTTCGAGCGTTGTCCCCTCTTTTGCGGTGATAAGTGGTGCGCGTGTCATCACATCTGCGATCCTTTGACTCATATCAGTGATAAATCGCATATCACGGTTGGTAATAATTCCTACCAACTTTTGATTGTCGTCCACCACAGGAACACCAGAAATGTGATACTCTCTCATCAATGCATCCGCATCTGCTACAGTCGCTTCGGGATCTATAAATATCGGATCAATGATAATCCCACTTTCAGATTTTTTGACCTTCTTTACCTGCATCGCTTGGGATTTAATATCCATATTTTTATGAATGACACCAATTCCACCCAATCGTGCCAATGCAATCGCAACTTCATATTCAGTGACAGTATCCATCGCTGCAGAGACAATCGGGATATTGAGTGGCACATTTTTAGTAAACATCGTCGAGATATTGACCTCTTTTGGAAGGACGTTTGAGTATTGTGGCACAAGAAGGACATCTTCAAAGGTTAATGCTCTTTTTTTAATATTCATTAGATTTCCTTTTTTTTTGGAGTTATTGCAGAACTCAAAATAACGCCCAATGAACGTTATGGATTGTCTTCGTGCATGAGAGCTCACGCACTTCGTGCTTGGACTTCTTGCTTTGCAAGAAGTCTATTTGATAAATACACTTGAAAGACGAGAGAAGTTTTAATCAATGTTGATAATTGACCACTTTTTCCATACTCAACGCACCATCAAAGAGGGTTTTCTCATCAAACGCTTTGGCAATGAGTTGCAATCCTATCGGCATTCCTTCGCTGTT
Source organism: Sulfurovum sp. (assembly GCA_020719895.1). Lineage (GTDB taxonomy): Bacteria > Campylobacterota > Campylobacteria > Campylobacterales > Sulfurovaceae > Sulfurovum. The sequence goes on from DYPM01000024.1 coordinate 5,451, forward strand.
TTTGGCAACAGGAAGAGAGATTGCAGGAAGTCCAGCAAGATTGATGGCGATGGTGTACATATCGCTTTTGTACATCTCGAGCGGATCACCAACAGAGCCGATTTTGGGAGCGACTGATGGTGCGACAGGAGAGAGAATCAAATCACACGTTTTAAAAATCGCATTAAATTGATCTAAAATCAAATGTCTTACTTTTTGTGCTTTGACATAATACGCCTCATAAAATCCAGAGGAGAGTACGAAATTGCCCAGTAAAATACGACGCTTCACCTCTTCGCCAAACCCTTCGCTTCGTGTATTAAAAAAAAGTGCTTCAGTAGTTTTGGCTTCTGCTCTACGTCCATATCGCACACCATCAAATCGTGCCAAATTTGTCGCCGCTTCTGCGGTTGCAAGAATATAATAGGTAGCAATGTCGTACTTGGTATTTTGCATCGTGTGATGTACAATCGTATGCCCTGCACTTTCAAGTGCTTTGAGTGTCTGTGCGTATGCGATTTGAATCTCTTCGTTTGCTTCGCTAATGTAGTTGTCGATCACTGCAATGGTCAATTTTCTCTCTGCATTCATTGTGTTTGCGATATCTTCCCAATCAAAATCTGCTGAAGTGGAATCCATCGGATCGTGTCCTTTGATCGCATCGTACAAAATCGCTGCATCTTCAACATTTTGCGTGATCGGTCCTATCTGATCAAGACTTGACGCGTACGCAGAAAGACCATATCTACTCACGCGTCCATAAGTGGGCTTCATTCCCACAACGCCACAATACGCAGCAGGTTGTCTGATCGAACCACCTGTATCCGAACCCAACGCAGCAATCGCAATTCCCGCAGCAACCGCTGCTGCTGAACCACCCGAACTTCCTCCTGGCACACGACTGGCGTCATGAGGATTTTTGGTGATACCATAAAATGAACTTTCTGTTGTCGAACCCATCGCAAACTCATCCATATTAGCACGTCCAAAAGCCATCATTCCTTTGGACTTGAGATTTTTGATCACTGTCGCTTCATAAGGCGCAATGTAACCTTGAAGGATTTTGGAAGCCGAAGTGATAGACCATCCTTGAACCTGAATATTGTCTTTGATAAGAATCGGTACGCCCTCACCTGAACTTTCAAATCCAATATAGGCATTTAAATCAGAGGCTTTAGCTTTGGCTTCAATCTCCTCTCTAAGGATTGCCAACTCCTCTTTTGTTTTTGTTAATGCTTCTTTTAATGTAATCACAATAGATTCCCTGTTTAAAATTAAATTCTTTGATTATACCTAAAAGTAGTTTTGGGCTTAATGTAAGCATTTAACACTAATGTTTAAAAAAATTATGGGTTTATAAAGATTGAACTTGTGACTTTCAAGTTAGCACAAAACTAACTAAAACACAAAGAGTTAAAAGTGGCGTTAAAAATAGTGCAAGAATACAATGGAGATCTGTTATTTTGACATTGTCTCTATGCTTGGGCGAAGAAACTTCAAGTAAAGGTTATGATAGGCTATACAGTCTTGAAAAGCATCAAAATATGATGTATCATATAGAAACATCAAAATAACTATAGGGAACCTCTAAAAACATAGATTGCTTCACTTCGTTTGCAATGACAAATCCCGTCATTGCGAGGCTTTGTAAAAGCCGAAGCAATCCAAAATGTAGTTTTTAGAGATTCCCTATACTTGAATAACAAATCAAATTATTTAAACGATTTTAAAATTTTAATTTTTGCTATAAATAAAAAGCGACGATTCCCTTGAATTGTAGCTTTTGAAAAGTCTTATTTGGTATTTAATTTCTTTTTATAATACGCCACGATTCCAAGTCCAATTCCGAAGAGCAATACCATCAAAAGAAGTGATCCGACAATCACTATATCAGGTACGGGTTGGCTAAGATCAAACATTGACCACCTCAGAACATCGTTCGCAGAGTTCATCTTCGTGGGTTGAGACGAACTTCCAACATCGCGGACACTTTTTGGCTGTCGCTTTGTGAATGGTGTAGGTTTTGTCTACGACTTCAAATATAGCGATTTTTTCTCCATCGCTGTGAGGCTGTACCGCTGAGACAACAAACCAATCTTCCATATCTTTTGTAGAACTAAATCCACCAATATCTCCTACAAGTTCCACTTCAAGTGTTGCTTTGATCACTTTCTCTTTTTTGAGTTTATCGATCGCTTCATAAAATCCTTCGCGAATTTCCATTAACGCAACGATATCAAATGTTCTATCGACAAGAGGTAGCGGCTCATACACCAAATCAAAGATTGATTCCATCTCGCCTTTTAAAATACTCGGTGCATACTCAAGAATCTCATCGGCTGTATAGGTAAGCACAGGAGCGACAAGTCCCAACATAGACTTAGCGATCAACGCCATCGCCGATTGAGAAGCCCTGCGTGTCGGTGCATCTTTGGCATCACAATAGAGTCGGTCTTTGCAGATATCCATATAAAGGCTTGAGAGTTCATTGGTCAAAAAATGGTTGAGTGAGGCAAATCCACGAAGGAAATCGTTCTCTTCAAACGACGCTTTGACCGATGCAAACACTTCATTTGCAACCGAGATAATCCACAAGTCAAGCTCTCCAAAATACTCAATCGGCACAATCACATCTAAATCATCGATGTTAGCAAGCAAAAACCTAAAAGTGTTTCTGATTTTACGATACTGCTCTGCGGTTTGTTTGAGGATATTGTCTGAGATTTTCAGGTCGCTTTGATAGTCGCTAATCGCCACCCATAATCTCAAAATTTCAGAGCCGTACTCTTTGATCACTTTGTCAGGTGCTACAACATTGCCTTTGGACTTAGACATTTTTTCGCCCTTCTCATCGACAGTAAAGCCGTGAGTGATGATTGATGCGTAAGGTGCTTTGGCTTTGATTGCTGCACTAAGAAGCAAAGAGGATTGAAACCATCCTCTATGCTGATCGCTCCCCTCAAGATAGAGCGATGCAGGAAACATTCCTGCGTCATATTCGCCACTCAAAATCACTGAGTTCCATGTCGAACCGCTATCAAACCACACATCTAAAATATCATTTATTTTCTCTAAATCATCTGGAAGATAACGTGAATCTTTAGGCAACAACTGAGAAATACTCAAATCATACCACGCATCAGCACCTCTCTCATCAAAGATAGAAGCAATATGAGTGAGAATATCCTCATCTAAAATCACTTTTTTGGTACTTTTGAGTCTAAAAAATGCGATAGGCACACCCCAACTTCTTTGACGTGAAATACACCAATCAGGACGACCTTCGATCATCGGCTTGAGTCTGTTTTTCGCACTCGCAGGGAAAAAACTGACATTTTCAATCGCATCTATCGCAGTCTCTCTCAAGGACTTCTCTTCCCCTTTTGCACTCTCGTCAACAGAGATAAACCATTGGTTTGTTGCTCTATAAATCAGTGGTTTTTTGGTTCTCCAACAGTGCGGATAGGAGTGAATAAATTTGCTTTGTTTGAGAAGATTTTCACCCAAAAGTTCCAATATCGATTCATTGGCTTTAAAGATATGCATTCCAACAAAATGCTCTGGATTCGGCAAAAGATTAAGTCCTACTACCGACATATCATAACATCCACGCTCATCGACTGGCATAATCACGTCTAATTTATATTTTAGTCCCACACGGTAGTCATCCTCTCCATGTCCAGGAGCAGTATGGACACATCCTGTACCGCCGTCCATCGTGACATGATCACCAAGTACGATAGTAGAAGGTCTGCCATTGAGTGGATTGATCGCCAAAAGATGCTCAAGTTCGTATGCGGCAATTTTTCTGCTTGAATGTCCACTTACAACACCCTGCTCTATCATAGTATCATAACGTGCCTCTGCGACGATGTGTCCGTCGTCGGTGAGAATGTACATCTCATCTGGATTGATAGCAATTCCTGTATTAGCAGGAAGTGTCCATGGCGTTGTTGTCCATATCACTATTCCTGCTTTTCCCTCTACGCCAATTTTTGCTTTGGCTGCGTCGCTTAGCTCAAAATGTACATAAAGAGAATAGTCCTCTTTGTTCTCATACTCCACCTCTGCGTCTGCTAATGCGGTTTGTGCTGCCCATGACCAATAGATCGGTTTGTGACGTTCCACCAAAAGCCCTCGCTTTGCCACTTCGCATAAAGCTCGGTAGATATTGGCTTCAAACTTGAAATCCATCGTCACATAAGGGTTGTTCCAGTCGGCAATACACCCAAGCGACTTGAACCCTTCTCTTTGAAGATTAACAAAATGTGCCGCATGATCACGACACAACGCACGAAACTCTGCTACAGGCATCGCCTCTTTTTTTTCTTTGCCAAGCTTCTCTTCTACTTTTTGTTCGATAGGCAAACCGTGACAATCCCAACCTGGAGTCATACGTACCGCTTTGCCTTGAAAGTAGTGGTATTTGAGAATAATATCTTTGAGAATTTTATTGAGTGCATGACCGATATGAATCTCGCCGTTGGCATAAGGAGGACCATCATGAAGTGTAAACATCTCATCGGCATCGTGACGCTTTGTTTTCATTGTAGTGTAAACATCATCAGTATCGAACCATTTTTTATACTTTTTAGGTTCACTTTGGGGGAGATTTCCACGCATCGGAAAATCTGTTTTGGGAAGTAGTAGTGTTTCCTTGAAATCCATAGTTAATAACACCTTCTATTTAGACTTTTTATTTAAAAGAGGTCTATTTTCCCAAAATTGTATCCAAAAGTGGTTGAAACTCCACATTTATAATATGCTCATACAAGATGTGCTATACTAACATTTATGCAAACTTTATACCCTACGATTAAAACCATCATCGAACGGCTGAGTGCGAAAGGACAAACCGTTAGTATCGCTGAGAGCTGTACTGGCGGACGTATTGTCGCTGCGATCACCTCTTTCTCTGGTTCATCTGAAATTTTGCATGGCTCTGCTATCACCTACTCTAACGAAATCAAAACAGAGTGGCTTGGTGTATCAAAAGAGATACTTCAAACCAAAGGAGCAGTAAGTCAAGAGTGTGTAGAAGCCATGTTAGTTGGAATGGAAAAAATGGCACATTCTCAATACACACTCGCAGTATCAGGTATCGCTGGTCCTACAGGAGCCACATCAATCAAACCAGTTGGCACAGTCTATATCGGAATCCGTTTACCCAACAAAGAGAGTGAGATACATCACTGTTTCTTTGATGGAGACCGCAATGCAATTCAAGAACAAGCCACACTTTTTGCTCTTACGCTTTTATCAAAAAAAATAAAATGATTTTAAAAATTCTATTGACAAAGAATCTTGTATAAGCTATAATACCGTCCACTTATTTTAAAACTGGTGTAAATAAAGTGACTCATTAGCTCAGCTGGTAGAGCAATTCACTTTTAATGAATGGGCCCATGGTTCGAATCCATGATGAGTCACCATTCATCATGCTTACATTAAATATAAGCAAAAACGGTCGCTTAGCTCAGTTGGTAGAGCGCTACCCTTACAAGGTAGATGTCACAAGTTCGAGTCTTGTAGCGACCACCACAAAATGCGGTGGTAGATCAGTTGGTTAGATTACCTGCCTGTCACGCAGGGGGTCGCGGGTTCGAGCCCCGTCCACCGCGCCATTACAAAAGTTTCTAAACTTTTGTTTATGTTATATTTTATTCTTTATGACTCATTAGCTCAGCTGGTAGAGCAATTCACTTTTAATGAATGGGCCCATGGTTCGAATCCATGATGAGTCACCATGTTTAACTTAACGACTGTTTGGGCTAGATGACCCTTTCATCTAGTGGCCAAGGATGCTGCGTTTTCATCGCAGTCACAGAGGTTCAAATCCTCTAAGGGTCGCCAAATGTAGTTGGAAATCCTAAAAATAAAACGGTCGCTTAGCTCAGTTGGTAGAGCGCTACCCTTACAAGGTAGATGTCACAAGTTCGAGTCTTGTAGCGATCACCATTACAAAAAACAGATATTCATAAAGCAGAAAACGGAAATTATCCTTATTCCTCTTAATGTTGAAATCACAATCTATAAATCTATTGTTGTTTTTATCTTTTTTAAATTATTTGGATGCGGTGGTAGATCAGTTGGTTAGATTACCTGCCTGTCACGCAGGGGGTCGCGGGTTCGAGCCCCGTCCACCGCGCCACACTTTTATATTTTTCTTCCTATTTCAGCTACTCTAATTTCTCTTTATTTTGATATAATCTCACCATTTTAATACATTTTTTACACAAGGAAATGATATGCGAACTGTACTTTATGGATTTTTAGGGATTATTATTTCTTTGTTTGTCACGAGTGGATGTAGTGTTTGCTGTGATGAAGAGGAAAAATTAAGTTTTTCAAAAGAGAAAAAAGAGGTGCATAAACTCTTTTTGACCGAATACCTTTGGAGTGATCAAGTTGCCACAGCAGTAGATTATAATCAATACACAACACCAATGCAACTCGTCAATGGACTACGTGTCAATCCACCAGACAAATGGAGCTATGCACTTACACAACAAGAGTACGAGGCGATGCAAAACCAAGAGACAAAAGGGTTTGGATTTTTCTATAATCAAAATTATGAAATTTTAAATGTCATCGACGGTTCACCTGCACAAAACAAACTTCAAAGAGGTGATCGTATCCTCAAAATCAATGACCAAAATATCACCTACGAAACACTTTTATCAGCAAAAGAGAGTGGTGCATCAACTCTATTTACCCTTTTAAGAGATGGAAACAGTATTGATATCAACCTCACTGCAATCGACTACGGCTATACTGTTACTCGAAGCAGGATTATCGAACAAAATGGCAAAAAAATTGGTTATATACAGTACGACTCTTTTACTGAAAGTTCTTCCCAAGAGCTTGAAGCAGTTTTTACTACATTCAAACAAAATGAGATTAATGAGTTGGTCGTAGATCTTCGTTATAACGGTGGCGGTTTACTCTATGTTGCGAGTGCATTGTTGGACAATATCACAAACGCATACCCTTCTCAAAGACAACTCTATCTCGACTGGAACGACAACTACGAATCCAATAACGCAGACTACCGTTTTGAAAGTATAGATACGCAAGATGGCAATGAGCTTACCATGCAAAAAGTCTATTTCCTTGTGACGAAAGATTCAGCATCGGCAAGCGAAGCAGTCATCAATGCGTTGGTGCCTTATTTGGGTAGCAATAACGTAATCACGATTGGCAACAACACGCACGGTAAACCTGTGGGTATGGGAGGCGTTACTTTTAAGGGGAGCGACAACTACTATTTTTTGATCAACTTTTATGTCAAAAACAATGATGGTATTACCACGAGTTTCGATGGAATCGCACCTACTTGTAGCGTGGAAGATAATCCTGCTTATCAATTAGGAGATCAAAACGAAACAATGTTAGCAACGGCTCTTTATTATATTCAAAATGGAAATTGTCCGAACTGATTTCACGCTCTCAAAGAGTGGAAATATAGTCACTGTTTTCATATGCAGTTCCTTGAATACTATTTCATTCTATTGCATTCATATTGTCAATGGGTTGCAAACCTACAAGACATATTCAGTCTCAATAAAAACTTAAGCAGTTATAATTGCCATTTACGTTTAGGAAAAAATAATGGCGTTAATAGACCTTTTTAATATCAAAAAACAATATGACATCAAACTTCTCCTTGATGATGTCGATTTTCATCTTGGTGATGGTGAACGGGTGAGTATCATCGGACAAAATGGTTGTGGTAAATCGACATTGATGAAACTCATTATAGGTGTTGAAGAACCGAGTGAAGGCAAAATTGTCATTGACAAATCAGTGCAAATCGAGATGCTTCCGCAAAATCCAAAATTTGATCCGAGCTTTAGTGTCAAAGAGGCGATTGAGAACGAACTTACGCAACTCAAAGAGGCAAAACACGCCTACGATGCGATCTCGCTTAGACTCGCTGAAGATTTTGAAAATCCCGAACTCCTTAGAGAGCACGAAAGACTAAGCAACTATCTTGATCACCACAACGCATGGAATCTTGACGACAAAATCGAACGGGTGTTGCAGGAGTTTAAACTCAAAGAGTACGAGTCGCGTCCTGCGATTACACTATCGGGAGGAGAGCAACGGCGTGTTGCTTTGGCAGGATTGATCCTCAAAAAACCAGACGTGTTGTTGCTTGATGAGCCGACCAATCACCTTGATGTTTATATGGTCGAATTTCTCGAAGAGATGCTACTCAAAGAGAAGTTTACGCTTCTTTTTATCTCTCACGACAGGCATTTTATCGATACGATTGCGACGCGTGTCATCGAAGTGGACAATCAAAAGTTAGTCTCTTATAATGGCGGTTATTTGTGTTATCTCGAACAAAAAGAGGCTCGTATGAGAGCGATGCAAAAGAGTCACGATAATCTTTTGCGACTTCTCAAACAAGAAGAGGGATGGCTTGCTAAAGGAGTAAGAGCTAGAGAAAAACGCAATCAAGGACGTAAAAGACGTGTTTTTGAGTTGCGTGATCAAGCCCAAAAAAACCCAACATTGATACGCAAAATGATGCTGGAGCTTGAGAGGGAGAAAAAACATTTCAACCGCGATGAGAGTGTATCACGCAAAAAAATGCTTTTTGAGATCGAACATCTGCACTACAGTGTCCCAAACAAAAAACTCATTGAAGATTTCAGCACGCGGATTTTGCAAAAAGACAAAATCGCCATTGTCGGAATCAACGGTGCTGGCAAATCGACACTGCTCAAATTGATGCTTGGGCGACTCAAACCTGATGCTGGCAAAATCAAACAAGGGGATTTTTCTGTAGGGTATTTTGACCAACACCGTGAGATGCTTGATGATGAAAAGACGCTAATCGATACATTTTGTCCTGATGGTGGCGATAGAGTCGAATCACAAGGTAAAAATATGCACGTTTATGGCTATCTCAAAAGCTTTCTTTTCCCCAAAGAGTTTTTGGATAAAAAAATAGGTGTATTGAGTGGTGGCGAAAAAAACCGTGTCGCATTGGCGTTGTTGCTTAGTAAAAAAGTGGATTGTCTTATCCTTGATGAGCCGACAAACGACCTCGATATCCAAACGATCAATATCCTCGAAGAGCAACTGATAGGCTTTTCTGGTGCGATTCTTTTCGTCTCTCACGACCGTTACTTCATCGACAAACTCGCTTCAAAACTTTTTATTTTTAAAGGCAATGGCATAGTAGAGGAGTCATACCAAAGCTATACTGAATATTTGAGTATCGAAAAAGAGATCAAAGAGTTGAGCGAACTTGAGATAGAGATAGAAGCCGAAAACAAAAAAGCACCCGAACCTATCAAAATAAAAACACAAACTAAGCTAAGCTACAAAGAGCAACGCGACCTCGATACACTTCCTGATGAAATCGAAGTTTTAGAAGGCAAAATCGACGCACTCAACCTTTGTTTGCAAAACCCTGAGTGTTATCACCAAAAGGGGATTGGTGCGATTAGCGAAGAGTTGGCGTCACTTCAAGACATTTACGAAGAGAAGAGCGAACGATACCTTGGAGTGCTTGAGAGATACGAAGAGTTACAAGGATAAAAATGACCAAAAACCAAATCAAACAACTTCCTCTTTGGCTTATTGTTGCCATAGGAGTTGCAAGCTATCTTTTTGATGAATTTTCACAAAACACTCAACAATCATCACAACGCACCACTACAGTCAAAAAAAACGAACGCTACTATCAAGAGAAGATGTGTAATCAACTCGGTGGCGTAATGGAAAAGCGACTTTTTGATAACGCAAGAGTGGATTGTTTGACTGATGAATATGCTATTGAAGTGGATTTTGCCAAAAAATGGGCAGAAGGAATCGGACAATCACTCTATTATGCAAAAATGACAGGCAAAAAACCCGCTGTTGGCTTGATTATAGATCTTAATAAAGAGCAACAGTTTCTCAAACGTCTTAGTAAAGTGAGCCAAGAGCAAGGAATAAAAATTATTTTGATAGAAAAATAGAGGATTTAACCATCTAAATAATTCTCAAATTTTGAGTAAGCTCAAAATTAGGTCGCAAGCAAAGGATCTCGCGACTGGTCGCTCTTGTTAAATCTATATTTAATTAGAGGTCTTGATTTAATCTTCGTCAAAGTACAATAAAAAAACACCAAACAAATCAAAAAAAGGCAATACGAATGGATCTTCAAGAGATTTTTAGTGCATCGCAAAGGATACAAGAGTTCAAAGAAGGAATGGTAATATTTGAAAAAGGAATGGAAGCCTATGTAATGTATGTCATTGTCGAGGGTGAAGTAGAAATCATCATCGAAGAGAAAGTGATTCAGGTAGCAGAAGCGGGAACTATTTTTGGAGAAATGGCAATTATTGAAAATGGAAGACGACGAAGTGCTACTGCAAGAGCCAAAAAGCATTGTCGGTTAGTCTCTTTAGATAGAGATCAATTTTTGGCATTGATCAAAGAAGAACCGCATTTTGCACTCTACGTCATGCAAGTTCTCGCAAAACGCTTGAGAGAGATGAATTATAAAATTGCAGATAAACTTTTAGATGAAAAAAATTGACGCAATCCTCAAATAAAAGTTTTAACACTTATATTTGAGTCAGAGCATCAATGATTTCGACTTTCTTGAACGGTTTGCATACTAAGCAGTTGTACATATTTCTTTCAAGCTCACTCAAATCTCCATTTCCAGTGATCGAAACAGCATAAATTGTTTTTTGATTGGGATATTTGAGTTCGATATCACGATAATGTTTTAACATTTCAGTACCACTCATTTCTTCCATGTTTTTATCTGAAAATAAAATATCAAATGGGTTGCCTGACTCTAACGCTTCAGTCAAAATCTTTAAGGCATCTTTACCATTGTATTTTGACATCACTTCGCAATATTCCCCTTCAAGTATCGACACCAATAGACTTACATTGATTTTATTGTCATCGACAATCAATACTTTTGGTTTAAACCTAGTTGCAACAGCACCATAAAGTACGTCAGTGTAGTAGTTGTTTTTTGACATTATCGGATATGCTTTGTATCTTTCTTGTTTTGAAAGAGAGAAAAGCTTATTTTCAAATAAAACTAATTTCATATGATGTTCTGATGCTGTTTTGATCACCGCATCGCTTAACATATGTTCAAAACAGATGAGATGAGTAGTGTTTTTATTGATTTCTTCTGTGATAAAGACTCTCTTTGGCGAAATTCCTAACTGTTCAAAGTGCCATTTCATCAAATTGGCATCAATACACGCTACATTATCTGTGAATATCGTAATGATTTTTTCTCTAATTAGATAAGGAGCATAAGATGGAGTAACATCTACGATTTGTGCAGGAATATCAAAATAAAAATCACTTCCTTCGTCCACTTTGCTTGTGAGTTTCAAATCACCACCAAGATCATTGACATACTTTGAACAAATCGCAAGTCCCAAACCAGTGCCACCATAGTGAATACTCGTATCCTCCTTTGCCTGTTCAAATGCCTTAAATATCGCTTTTTGACTACTCTCTTCTATCCCAAGACCAGTGTCTTTAATGGAGATAAAAATTCTACCCTCTTTATATGAGACATTAAACTCTATGGTTTTTTGCGTTGGTGTAAATTTATAAGCATTTCCGATAAGATTGATCAAAATTCTTTTGAGTTTTATCTTTTCTGTTTTGATTTTTTTTGGCATCATTGGATCTATTTTGACTAAAAAATGAACTCCTTTGCTGGTCATATTGGCACAAAAAATATTGGCGGTATCGGCAAAAAAAGCTATCGAATTGACTATCTCCAACGATGAAGTACGCACCTCATTGTCATACTTGACTTTCTCAAGAATAGAGTCTGTGAGTGCATTGATAAACATAGCACTCTCTTTGGCATTTTTGACAAAGTTTAGCAATTTCTTATCTTCGATTTGCTCTTCCATCAATTCCAAAAATCCAAAAAGACTATTCGCAGGTGTGCGGATATCATGTACTGTATTGGAGAGAAATAAAACTGTGTCATTCATCTCTTGTTGTGCTTTTTTGTTTTGCTCTTCAAGTTTTTTGATAGTTTCTGCTATCGCTCCTTGATCAACTTCGATAAGATTCCCTTGATTTTTCATCAAAACAATGATATTAATGAGATAGTTTTCAATCGACTCAAGCAACTTGATATCTTGTTGCGTATAGTTCTTGGCTTGACCGATTATTCTTGAAAATCTAAATATTCCAATCAGTCTCTCTTCTTTAAGAACAGGATAAATAAGTTGTGCTTTAAGCTTTATACTATAAGGATTATCGATCTCTTCTTGATACAATTTTTCACTTCTGATATAGTTGAAAAATGCAGGTTTTGTAATTGAAAATATTTTTCCAAGAATCCCTTCTAAATGTAGAGTAGAAAAATTTATACTGTTTTTAGCTTCACTATATAAAATGTTTTTTGCTTCATCAAAAAGCATACACTCTGCAACATCAGAATCCAAAATATCTTTTAAAAATGTTACGATAATTTCATACTGTTTCTTTTTGTCATTCAAAGTAGAAATCTCCTTGATAATGTTGGCTATCAAGACGAGAGACTTTATATTGTTGTTCATTATTTTCCTTTTTTAACTCTCTTGTTGCTCTTTTATTGGCAACGTTGTTCTAATCTGTTTTGGCATGTAGTATCTAAACTGTTTGGGTTGGATAAAAAATTCCACCTTGCCACACTTCTCACTAATTTCACTCCATGAATTTATCTCTAAACCAATTGCCAACACTCCCAAAGTAGGCATTTTGGCAAAATTCTCTTTAACTAAAAAATTCGCAAATTCGGTAAGCTCTGGATTATGACCAACCAAAAAAATTGAACTATATCCGTCATCTTGCAATGTAAGAATATTTATAATTTTCTCTGGGCGAGTATTGTAAAGCTCCGCCATATAATGAATACGCCCTTCGTATTCGATCTTTTTGGCAAGAATATCAGCAGTAGTTTGTGCTCGCAACGCAAGACTTGAAAGTATCAAATCAGGTTTGAGGCGTTGCAGTGACATATAAGAACTGATCGTCTCAAGATCTTTGTGTCCACGTTTTTTAAGCCCTCTTTCAAAGTCGCTAAGCGAACCATCGCTCCAATCTGATTTGGCATGTCTGATAAGATAAAGTGTTTTCATGTAAGCTTCTTAATGATAATCTCATACGATCTAAACAAAATTCAGATTGTATTTCAGTCACTAAAACCCTCTCCTAAAGGCGAGAGAGGAGTTAAAAAACTCCTTGATTTAATAACAGATAAAATCCAAGACTCTTTAGATTTGATCTGTTATTGCAAATGAACGAACTATAAGTTCGCTCATCGCTTTTATTGTCGCAAACAAATAAAGGGAACCTATAAAAACATAGACTGCTTCACTTTGTTCGCAATGACAAATCCCGTCATTGCGAGGCTTTGTAAAAGCC
>DYPM01000147.1 GCA_020719895.1 Sulfurovum sp.
CGATATCTTCGGTGATGGTTTGGATTGTTTCTTTGGTGGTGATGTCTTTTTTCATCATTTTTCATCCGCATTTTCCTGGAGTACATTTCATTTGTCCGCCACATTTCTGTTCTGTTTTTGGGATTGTGTTTTGGTGGTGCATCTGTTCCATTTTCTTTTTCATTATTTCAGGATTGGCGATGAAGTTGTATCCTTTATAGATTGTTATCGCACCATAAAGCACTACAAGAAGTGCTGCGATTCTCATCATGGTTTGTCGTAATGATCCTTGTTGTAAAAAGCGAGTGACTGTAGCAAGAAAAAAGAGTGCAGGAATCGTTGCAAGTCCAAATACTGCCATAACTGCTGCACCCCAAAAGATAGAAGCAGTACTTGCAGCAATCACTGCAAAAGAGTAAACAAGTCCACAAGGAATAATACCGTTGAGCATTCCCAATAAAAAGAAGCTTTTGAGTGTTTTGGAGGTGATGAGTTGGCGAAAACTATTTTGATACCATCCATTTTTGGAGATAGAAAACTCTGCGGAGTTGAGAAATTTGAGATTTCCCACCAATGAAAGTCCTGCTAAAATCATTAAAACACCTGTCAAAAGAAACAACACTCCTTTGGTTTGAGGCGTAAAAGCGATAGTTTTGCCAAGCAATCCAAATATTGCTCCCAAGATAGAGTAGGTGACTACGCGACCAAAATTGTATGCTAAGTGTGAACTGCTTTGGCGTATCCAACTGCTTTTTGGTTCTATTTTGGTCGAAGTATATGCTACGACAATACCACCACACATTCCGATACAGTGACCCATACCACCTAAAAACGCTGTTGTTAAAATAATCATAAAGTCAATATTTTCCATGGGAAACACTATAATAATCTTTTGTTAAAATTATGTTAATTTTGTTGCGTCAAAAAGGAGAATCATTGGCAATGTATCGATTTATCATATATGGCAAAGTGCAGGGAGTTTATTATCGCAAGTTTGTCTCTTCGGCATTACAAAAACAAGGATTTAGTGGATATATCAAAAATTTAAGTGATGGTAGTGTAGAAGTGGTTGCTGAAGTCTCCGATAAAGTCATGAATGGATTTTTGCAAGTGCTTCAGAAAGGATCTCCGTTGAGTCGTGTGGAGCGTATCGAGCATCGCAAGACAGACGGTATCACACCTAAAAGCAAAAAATTTGAAATCAGATACGATGAGTCAAAATGAGTAGCGGATGGAGTTGCCAATATATGGGAACCAAAGATGAAGAGAAAGAGTGGTGCATTAAGCTCAATCACAAATGTGACCCTGGATGCAAAGGATGCGTCATCTGCAATCAAGTCACTTTTTCAGAGCTTAACATCTCCGAAGAACAAGAGAAAAAAGTCAAAAACAGAAGCGATAATCCACTAGGCAAGAGATAAAATTTTATGTATCTTCTTGCGTTCGTACAATCAGACTTGCGGGCAAACCAAATGTTCGTATAAGCTCTTCTTCTTTGGAACGCATCTCGCCGTTGTCGCTTTCGTGATCATGCCCCAAAAGATGTAGCAATCCATGAATAAAAAGAAGTGATATTTCTGCTTGTTCGGAGTGTCCTAAAAGTAGAGCTTTTTCTCGTATCAATGATTCACAGACCACTATTGCTCCTAATGGCATTTGTGAAATCGGACGCTCCAATGGAAAGCTTAGCACGTCAGTGGGTGCGTCAATTTTACGATAGGTGAGATTGAGTGACTGCATCGCTTCGCTTTCGATGATGATAAGTTCGATTGTCGCGTCGGTAAGAGTTGAGGCGATCACTTCAAGCGGTGCAATATCAATATATAGTGTGGTTTCGTTTTCATATTCTATCATGTGGCGAAGTTTATCCAAAAAGCGATAAAATCATTCTCCTTGTCAATCTTTCAGGATTATTTATGAAAAAAGCAGTGTGTATTATTTCGGGCGGTATGGATAGTGCCTTGGCATCTTGGATTGCCAAAAATGAAGGGTATGTAATCATCGCTCTTCACTTCAACTACCAACAACGCACTCAAACCAAAGAGTTGGAGTGTTTTCGTAAGATTGTCGCTCATCTTGAAGTGATCAAACACTATGAAATAGATCTTGATTTTTTTGCAACCATTGGAGCATCGGCACTTACAGATAGCTCAATAGCCGTTCCTACAGGAGGGCTTACCTCTGAAGTTCCTATCACGTATGTGCCATTTCGTAATGGTATTTTCATTTCGATTGCTACAGCGATCGCAGAAAAACATCACGCAGAAGCGATTTTTATTGGCGTAGTCGAAGAGGATAGTTCTGGATATCCTGATTGTCGCAAAGACTATATGACACAGATGGAAAAAGCGATCAATCTTGGCACAAAAGAGCAGACACGACTTGTGATTAAAACACCTTTGATTGCCTTGAGTAAAGCAGAGATTGTCGCAAAATCACTTCAGCTTGGCGTGCCATTACAAGATACTTGGAGTTGTTATCAAAATGAAATGGTGGCGTGTGGCGTGTGTGATAGCTGTAGATTGAGACTTAAAGGGTTTATTGAGGCAAACGCCAAAGATCCTATTGCGTATCAGAAGAGTGTTTGAGGACAAATCTACCTTCATTTCTATCTTTTGTGATTTTGGCGTATTCGGTCACCAAACCGTTCATTGCGATATAAACACCAACTGACGTGTTGTTTTGCAAAAATCCAATGGCTGAAGCGAGGTTGGCGGTTGCTTCGATAGGATTGATCCTGTAAGGCACCATTGCACCTGTGAGAACAATTTGCTTTTTTGTTTCTGCTTCAGCAAGATAATTGGCGGTAATTTCCATCGTATCTGTGCCGTGAACTACCACAATATGATTGACTTTTTGCATATTGATATTTATAAGCAACTCAAGCCTGTCTGTGCGAGTCATCTCCAAACTGTCTTTGTGAATAATATGCAAAGTATCAAAACGACATCGCCAAAACTGTCCAATCTCTTCGAGTATAGTATTGTGTTCGGACACCTTGAGTGTACCATCTATAGCGTTGTACTCTTTGCTGAAAGTACCTCCAGTGTTGATGATTACGATTTGTTTCATCTTCTGATGTCCTTTTTTTGTAATTTCTAATTTTACCCAACTGTGTTAAAATCTTGCATTTTTAACTGATGTTTGTAGCTAT
>DYPM01000148.1 GCA_020719895.1 Sulfurovum sp.
TGGGAGATTGCGGGTCAAGCCCGCAATGACAAAAAGGGGTTTTTAGAGGTTCCCTAAAACAATTTAGAACTATTTGTGAAGTTGTAATGGTTCAATGATTTCCGTAATAATAGCCTACGCGATTTCTACCGTTTTGTTTTGCAGACAAGAGGACTTCTTCTGCTTGTGAAATAAGAACTTTGGATGTATTGTCATGATTGATGCAAGTAGTAACACCAAGGCTAACGGTGATATAGCCTACGCGATAGTGTTTGAAATTTGCAACCTCTTTGCGTACTTGCTCAGCGACAATAATACTTTCGTCTGAATTTGTTTGAGGACAAATGACCAAAAACTTATCACCACTCCATCGTCCTACAGTGTCGGTATTTCGAAAAGCTTTTTCGAGTATTTGAGCCAACACAATGAGAACTTCGTCTCCTATTTGATTTCCATACGCATCGTTGATCTCTTTGAAGTGATCAACATCAATGATGATTATTGAAAAGTGGTGATTGTAACGTTTGGCACGTTCAATCTCATTTTCTAATAACTCTTCAAGTCTTAATCGATTGCATAGACCCGTCAAAACATCAATCGCGGAGAGTCTATTGAGAAGATTGATTTTAAGCTGAAGTTTATCAAAGACATTTTGACGACTGTGTTCGTAATAGACGATTATCAATACCATCGCAATAGAAGAGGTGATGACGTTGGCGGTTGATTCCCACATATAACCGTTCACTTCCCATTGCGATGCGTGACTGATAATAAAATAAAAAATATACCCAAAGTAGAGTGTAAGATAGGAGATACTGCGTTTGATTCCTTTGAGAAAAAAAACTATAGGAATAAAAACAGAGATCCACACAAAGCTATAATAGTACTGTTCTACTGAATGAAAAAATAAAATAATGACAAATCCAAGTAAAAATAAAATCGCTGTAGAGGTGAATGGAATATTTTTACTTTTTTTGAAATAGAGATACAATCCTGCCAAAATTATTGTTGCGATAAATTGTGTAATTGCATTATGGATATAGTTGGTAAAAAAAAGATTGATTATAGCAGAGGAGAGAAATATCACAATGAGTGCTTTAAGCATCACTGTAATCAAATAGTCTTGATGGACAAAAGTATTTATAGGGTTGGTTGATTCTGTTGGAGTGTTCATAGTATGTTTATTTCCATAAAAATTAAATTTGAGAGCCTCTAAAAACATAGATTGCTTCACTTCGTTCGCAATGACAAGCACCGTCTTTGCGAGCCGAAGCAATCCAAAATATAGTTTTTAGAGATGCCCATTTATTATTGTGTGATTTTGTTAGAATCTAAAGATAGTTTCAGCACGCAACATTTGTCGATTTTTTCGAAACAGTGTGTGCATTGATTTTAAAATCACACGTAAAGTTTTGATCACATTTTCTGCGTAAGTACCTTTGTTGAGCATAATACAATCGGCTCTTTGGGCGACAGCGGCATCTGTTATCTCTGCGCGACTTGGCAAGTCCGTTTTCATCATATTTTCGAGTACTTGTGTTGCGTAGATGATTGGCATATGTGCTGCTTCGCAGAGATTGAGAATTTCCTCTTGAATCAAAGAAAGATTTTCAAATCCAACTTCGATCGCCAAATCTCCACGTGCAAGCATAACGCCACTATTGCCATGTGCGATAAGAGCATGGAGAATTTCAGGGAGATTTTCGACTGCTTTTTTGGTTTCGATCTTGGCTACGATACCAATATCACTTCGTCCAAATGACTCCAAAATAGCTCGTAGTGCTTCTATATCTTTTCTGTCTTGACAAAACGAGATTCCAATAATATCCGCATAGTTGATGATGTGTTCCATCGCAATACGATCTTCTTGCGTGATGGCATTGAGTTTGATTTTGCTATCTGGAAAGTTGATTCCTTTTTCGGGTCTGATACTGCTTCCTTCTTCTTTGGCTCGTGTCACTTCACAAAGCAGAGAATCTTTTGAACGTGCATAAACCATCAGCGCGATTTTGCCATCATCTATAAATACTTTTTCGTCTACATTGACATATCCTAACGCTTCGATATTGCTACATTCAATAATCGCTTCACTTTTTTCGATTGTGTCGTAGTGTGCTAATGTCTCTTTGAGATTATGACTAATACGTATACGATCTCCTACGAATACTTTGAGTTTTGTGGTTTTTTTGTGGTTTTTGTTGCAACGGTAGAGTCTCTCTGTACGGATTTTTGGTCCAGCAAGATCTACATATATTTTGGGTTTTTCTGTTGTGTCGAGATTTTGAATTCGTTTTGCCATTTTATGCCACGCTTCGGGTGTATCGTGTGCTGTATTGATACGAAAAAGCTCCGCACCGCTATGGAAAAATGAGGCAATCAACTCTTCGCTTTTAGCAGCTTCGCTTGGCAATGTAATCATAATTTTGGTGTGATAGGTGTGATCTTCACTCGCAGGATAGTGACCAAATATAGAAAGATTTTTATGAAGTATCTTGTAGGCTTGTGTGTAATCCAAAGAGTTTTCAAGATGAGGATAGTCTATATTTTGAAGTTTTGCTAAAATAGAAATCATCTGATGAATCGAATAGAGCAGGTGAGGGTGACTTCTGCCCATAGAAGAGAGTCCGAGTTTGATGAGTTGGTTTTGGAGTTGCGTACTGTCAATGGAGCGAGACTTGAGATAGTGATACATATTCACAAGGCTAAGGTTTGCCTCTTCGCTTAGCGTAGAATCATATTTACTTTCGCCAAATGTTTTGATACTCTCTTGAAGCTTGAGTAGTTTTTCAAAACACTCTTGAATGACTTCTTTTGACATTTAATTCTCCTACTATTAAATTTTGTACAATCCAAACAAGTTTAGATTGTACAAGTTTGCTAAAGTTTTGCCTTTGGCAAGAAAAGAGTCATTTTGACTCATTTTGTCTAAATCCAAAGATTGTACCACAGTTATGTTTGAAGCATCAGATAAATATTTGAAACAACGTTACACACTCAAGCAAATGAACCAAAACTCGCAATACTTCTTCTATCAAGCTTCGTATCTGAAAAGTTTTTTCAAAAGTCTCCCAAATATTCTTATCACATTCATTCGCCCAAACGGTTTTAAAACCTGCTTTTTCAAAA
>DYPM01000025.1 GCA_020719895.1 Sulfurovum sp.
TAAAACAAAGTGAGGTTAAAGCCTCGCTTTGTTTATTCAATCCAAATGCTACATGCTTAAACGAGTCTGTTTAAGTGTGACAATAACGATTTGTATCTACTGTTATACTATCGCGTCGTGCCATTGTACGAGTGTTAGGCGATAGCCTTTTGTGACTGTTGCGACTTGATGAGAGAAGTAAGGATTACTTGGAAAGATGATCATATCACCTGCTTGTGGTGTGAGTGTGATCATTTTTCCTTCGTGATCAAAAAGAGAGTTAAAAAGCAATTCGCCACCTTCAAACACCACATCGTTTTCTTGTGCTACATCGCAGTGACTTGTCGCAAAAAGCACTGTTGTAAATTTACGTTTGGGTGCAACACAACGAAACCCGACAATTTCTCCAGTTTCGTCCACTAACGCACTCGAATCATCGGCGTGTCTGACATAGAAATCTCCCTCTTGATACTCCAACACTTGAATATCAGTCGAGCGTGTCAATACTGCACTGAAAAAAGTTTCAATCTCTGTCTTGAAAGTTAAAAACCGCTCTTTGTAGTATGTTTTGTAGAAATTATCAAGAGTGTAAATATTGGTTTTTCGATAGTGTGTTTCCACTTTGGATTGGATAATTCCATCAATACTTTTTTGTTTGACTTTGGCTTGTTGGGCATCTTGATTTGTTTTGATGAAAGCTACAAGAGTTGCACAAAGTTCGGCACTAAAAAATCCTTTGAGTATCAAAAATGGAAAGTCTCTATATGGATTTGGCAAGATACGATTGCGAATCTCCATCTTTTCAAATCTCTCATCACAATAGATAAGATTGCTTATTTGTATCATGTTTGAATAGAGCCTTTTGTTTTTTGAGGATTTGCATAACTATCGATGATTTTTTCGATTGATGTGTAGTTGTCATTTTTTTGATATGAGATTCCTATTTTGTCAAGTTCATTGAGTGCAGTGGTGATAAATGCACCAAATTTTGATTTGATTGGATCACTAAGCCCTATATTTACACTCAAAATATCGTGTGGGACAATCCCTACAAAAGTGTAATTTTTTTCCAAATATAAAGAGGCGTAAACACCAACTCCTTCATCTTGAAAAATAATCGTTCCAACACCGATAATTGCTATTTTCATCGAATTATTTACTCCAGTGCTTCTATTTTGTAGAGTGTTTTGCCATTTTGAACCAACTCCCAATTGTCCATAAGTTTATCTTTATGTATAGTGATCCATGTTCGTACGTGATTTATTTTTGATTGTGGAATCTCTCCTTCCAAAATCTCTCCTTCCAAAATTGATAAAACAACTTCATCGTACTCATATTTGACATGAATATGAGGCATTTGGTGTTTTTTGTCTTTGTGATAATACATATAAATAATCAAACCGTGAAACATTGATAGCATTGCATGATACATTGGATTACTTTTGAGCAGATTTATAACAAGGGTTGATTATAGAGTGATACTCTTGAAGATATCTTTAAGAGCTATTTTTGGTCGTATTTTTTATTTTAACCTTCAAAATTTTCATTTTAACAAAAAATGATTGTGTTATAATCACCTCTCTTTGTCGTTGTATTTCAATTGATGAAGAATATTAAATTTATCTAAGGAGACAAATATGAGTAGTACAGTTTCACAAATCGCAGAGTTCGCACTAAGCGGTACAGAAAACGGAAAAATCACTATTAGCACTATCACAGAACCTTATGGCACAGGAAGCGAAAGTGTCGCAAGCATCGGAATTGCACTCCAAAAAAGGGCAGAAGAGCCAGATTGGAAAGTTCACATTCCAAAAGAAAACATTGATGAAGTGATTGAGGCTTTGCAAAAAGCAAAAGAGCAAATCTGAAGCTATATTAATTTTTTAGTTCCAATAGAACTCAGTTAATTGAAGCCTCTGATTAGATATAAATTCTCTAAGAGCGACTATTCGCGAGAGCCGTCGGCACGAAGACCTAATTTTGAGCTTGCTTAAAATTTGAGAATTAATCAGATGGTTCAATTTGGACTTTGTTTAAAATCAAATCAAAAGCAAAGTCTAAAATATCTTTTTATATCTTTTGTTTCACTATAAATATAGCAGATACTCCTATCACAATACTTCCAAGCACCACACCAAGCACCACAAAAAAGTGTTGCACTCCAAAAGAGGCGACAAAAGGATGAAATACGATAGGAGAAAAAAATTGTCCTAAAAAAAGAAAACTGGTCAAATAGCCAGAAGATTTAATGCGTCGCACAACATTAGATTGATGAAGCATCCACGCTGTGACATTTGTCATCAAAAGTCCACCGCCAAATCCAAAAATTGGAGATGTAAAAAAGAAAAGATACACATTATCTACATGACCAATCAATAAAAATCCAGTAGCCACAATTCCCATACCTATCAGATAAATAACACCAAAATCAAAATGTTTTTTCAAACGTGCAAAAGTCAATGCTCCAAGTGCATTAAATATAAATGCTGTTGCGATAATCATTCCTGCAAGTTTTCCATCTGCACCAAAATGATTCATAATTAAAAAAGGCATTTGTGTAGGCAAAATATAAAATACCAACATCAAACAAAATGCAAGAAGATAAATACCAATCAGTTTGGGTTGTATCTCTTTGGCGTGTTCTGTTGTGCTGGAGTGGTTTGGCTCGACAATATTTTTGAATACAAAAGGCACAAAAAATAGTCCCACAAGATAGATACCAAACGCATAACGCCATGATATATCACTCAATACGCCACCTGCAAACAAAAAAAGCAAACCACCAATAGATATAAATGCACTTTGTAATCCCATATAACGATGTCTCTCTTCGTTTTTGAAATAATCTCCCACTAATGATGTGACCAAAATCATTAAGACACCAATCGCAATTCCAAGCATAAAACGTGAAAAAAGTAAAGCATAAATACTTGAGAGATAAAGCCCCGCACTTCCTGCTAATGCGAAAAAAACAAGAGCAATCATTAGCGTATATTTACGTCTAAAACGACTCAATAGATGTCCCAAAAAAGGAGAAAGTATCGCAATCGCCAATGACGGCAATGTGATCATCATACGAGATAGAAAATCAATATGTGGAGTATTGGGAAAGTGATCCGCAAGATGCGGAAGCGAAGTGATAATGGCTACATTGGACATCATTGTAGTCATCGAGAGTAATAACAGTGTAATTTTTGTCGCATAAGTGATCTGCAAATAAATATCCTTGTTGAGTTCTCTATTTTTTGGTTATATTGTTTTCGCGTAGTTCGATAGATCTGTCATACTCAATATTGTATTGTTTTAGTATTTGCGTCTGTTTTGTTTTGGCTTGTTCCATATCGATAATGACTTGTGCTCCGTCTTTATCTTCGAGTGTGAGATATTTTCCTGTGAACGCTTCGATTTTGCGATAGAACTCGGCAAAATCAACATATCTCTCTCCATTTATTTTTTCGATCAGCCACATTTGCATATCGGTATTGCCACGACTCATATCCGAAGCAAGTACTTTGAGTAGTACCACCATCTCTTTGCGATCAGGTTTGGGCCACTGTGAAGCGTAATAGCTCAAAAGCACACGATTGAGTGTGGTTGAGAGAAGTAGGTTTCGTGAGACTGGAGAGAAAATATATCCACCAACGATAAAATAACTTGGCATACGATCATATTCGGTAGTTTTAACCAACAGCACCTCATCTGCAATACGTGTGAGATTGGTTTTGATGCTCTGTTTTTTGCCTTCTCGTATCACTTCAAGTGTGATTTGTTCTCCTATTTGGTGCATATCGATGTAATATCCGAAGTTGGTGTATTCGTGTTCTCTAAACTCTACTGTTCCATCATCTTCTATTTTGTGACCGTCGATTGAGGTTAAAATATCTCTTTTGTGAAGCACATTTTTAAGAGTAGAGTTGTAGACAATCTCATCGACTAAGTTTCCAGTAGTGTTCGCATCCAATCCATAATAGGCTTTGATGGTTGGGTTTTCTAATGTTTGAGTCGTGATTCCCAGTTCTGGAAAGCCATCATTGCGACCATCTTTGAGATCTTCCAAAAAATGTCTAATGAGATTGATTGGAACTAAATAGCCGATACTTTGAGAGTTTGAGATCACCTGCATCACTACGCCGACGATTTTGCCATCGCAAAGAGCTGGACCGCCTGAGTTGCCAGGATTGACCGCTGCATCGACTTGAATCGACAAAAAACTCTCTCCGCTATGTGCGTAAACATTGTGTTCGATACGTGATACTACGCCAATGGTTGCTGAAAGCGTATTTCCTCCCATCGGGTAACCATACACAACAATTTGCTGTTCTACTTCGGGAAGTTCTCCAAAAGTGAGTGGTGTGACACCTTCAAAAAACTGTTGATTTTCGACTTCAAGCAACGCCAAATCAGCTTGATGTGAGACTGCATGTACTTTGGCGATATAACGTTCACGCTCTCCATAGCGTTGGACTTCGATAAAAGTTTGGTTGGCTACAACGTGAGCATTAGTCAATATATAACTCTGATTTGAATCCAAAAGTCGAATAATTGCTCCTGAGCCAGTACCGCTTGAGATTGAGGAGTTCCATGGCTGTTGATAGTTGAGATGTTTAAAAACCGTATAGATTTTTACAATCGCTCTTTTTGTTTCATCATTGCTTCCTTGAGCGTGTATTATCGTCGCCAATATCATCGTGAGTAGTAAAATTTTTTTCATTATAGTTTTTCCTTCAAATATATTTCTGCATCAACTGCTTTGATACCTCTTCGTATCGCCTCTTTTGCCATCAATCCAGTCGCATTATTGTGAATTAACGTTTTGTCTTTTTGGTGGAGTTTGGCACTATGTACGCCACAACTTGGACTTCTGTCTTTACCGATAAAAAGCTCAATCTCTTTGTGATTTTCAAAAAATCGATAAGCATACGACTCGATTTGCGATGAGAGATTTTTGTCTGTCACAGAGCAGATGACTTGGATGCTTTTATCTTCTTGAAATATCAAATCCATTCTTGGACGCGGTGTACCAAAACTCTCCGACTCAGGACAAAAAGAGATTAGATCCGCGCCCTCAAGTTTTTGTAGAAGTGAAGCGTTGAGATTGTCACCTCCGTCATATTTGCACTTTTCGCCCATCAAACAAGCAGAGATTGCGACTTTTTGGTTTTTCATTTTGTGCATCTAATACACACGAAGTGTTTGGCTTACGCTCTCCATCACTTCACCTTTTCTTTTGAGAACAAACAGTCCGTTTTTAATTGCTTTTTCTTGAGTTGCTTTTGGGATTTTAAATCCTGCAATTCCTGCATAGAGTTGATGTTCTTTGTACATTGGAAAAAGGATTTTGAAGTTTGGTATCTGTTTGTTGAGCAAATGCACTACATCTTCATCTTTGAGTTTGTATTTAGTCTCTACAATCGCCACACTTTTGCCATTGATCAAAACAATATCATACTCCCCTTCTATATCGCCTACTTTGTTATAGAAGTTTTGAGCAATCGCATCAAAATGAATCGCATTAATCTCTTTTTTTTCTTCAAGAGCATTATAAAAATACTCCTCTGCAACTTCTCCTTGGCTTTGACCAATTCCTCCCAACTGTCTGAGTGCTTCTTTGAGTGTTTTGTCGGTTTTGCCCAATTGTGCATTGGTTTTTGCCAACTGTGCGTCTGTTTTGGCAAGTTGTGCATCTGTTTTTGCCAACTGTGCATCTGTTTTTGCCAACTGTGCATCGGTTTTGGCAAGTTGTGCGTCTGTTTGTGCCAACTGAGCGTCTGTTTTGGCAATTTGTGCATCGGTTTTGGCTTGCGAAGCTAATAGTTGAGCCATAAGTTCTTTTAGTTCATTGTCACTCACTGAATTTTCCTTGGACTAATAGATAAAAAGTAAAACATATACCCACAATCCTGTCACAGAAGTAAGAACGATTCCTATGAATGTACGTACTCCTGCTCTTTTGTGAGAGAAGCTTGCACTTCCTTGTAGGGTTTTGTTTTTTCTTGCTTTGTGTGCATTGAGCAGTGTGGCACTCCAAATCCCTAAGCTTATTACAGAGATCACAATGTGTATGATTAGCACCCAAAGCGCATAAGTGCGAGAAGTGTGACTCGTCTGCATAAATGCCTCAAAACCACCAAAATTACGTACGCCATACTCAAAATATCCCACTACGATGAGCGAAACCACAAATAACACCTGTTGTACTGTTGCGTGTGTTTGATATCTTTTACCCTTCGCAAGTGCGATCGCACCAAAAACCAAAAACGGTAATAACGCTACGATAAGTGTCACTATATCCATAAAAAGTGGTGCTCTTGTCCCTAAAAACCCTGCTTGAAACATATGTTCCATCAGCTCTCCTACTAATAAATTTTGTACAATCTAAACAAGTTCAGATTGTACAAGTTTGCTAAAGCTTTGCCCTTGGCAAGAAAGGAGTCATTTTGACTCCTTTAACAAATAACGATTGATTTAATTTCTGTAAACTCTTCTAAAGCCCACCGTGGTCCTTCTCTTCCTACACCTGAGAGTTTGCTACCACCATAAGGTTGTACATCAAAACGAAGTGTTGGAATATCATTGATCACTACGCCACCGCACATCGCATCATCGATAAAACGTTGGGTGAGTGCGAGGTCATTTGTGAAGATGCTAAACTGCAATCCATAAGGGGAGTTGTTCATCTTCTCTATCGCAGTTTCGTAGTCGGGTACACTGATGAGACTCACTATAGGAGCAAACACCTCTTCACAGACAATTTTCATCTCATCAGTCACATCTATCATGACAGTTGGAGAAAAAATCCCATTGATCTCTTCGCCTCCTACGGCTACTTTTGCCCCTTCGCTCACGGCATTTTCTATCCACGCTTTGACTCTATTTTTGGACGCTTCGTCGATCATAGGACCGATAAAAGTCTCCTCTTCGTAAGGTGATCCCACCTTGAGTTTGGCAGTCTCTATCGCCATCATTTTGGCAAACGTTTGATAGACCGCTTCATTGACATAAATGCGTTGGAGTGAGATACACACTTGACCTGAATTGTAAAATGCACCAAAAGCACACCTTGTTGCAGCAAGAGAAATATCGGCTGTGGTATCGATGTAGGTTGCCGCATTGCCACCAAGCTCAAGTGTGACCTTTTTGATTCCTGCTTGTTGTGTGATAATTTTGCCTACAGGTACCGAACCTGTAAAGCTCAAAACGCGTGGAATATCACTCTTTACCAATGTCGAACCCACTTCCGCGTCACCATAAACCACCGAAAGAGCATCTTTGGTTGCGTAATTGGAATCTATAAAAAGCTTTGCAAGCATATAGGCTATCATTGGTGCTTCTGGTGTGGGTTTGAGTACGACAGCGTTTCCTGCACCAAGTGCGGGAGCGATTTTGTGTGCGACAAGATTGAGCGGAAAGTTAAATGGCGTAATGCAAACGACTACACCTACAGGCTCACGTCTAAAAAATGCAGTGGTTTTTTTGCCCGATGGCATGATATCCGTAGAGAGTGTTTCACCGTGTAGATGCGATAGTTCCATTGCGGTGATTTTGATCGTCTCTATACAACGATCCACTTCAATGCGTGCAAATGTGATTGGTTTTGCCACCTCTTTAACAAGCATTAATGCAAAATCCTCTTTGTGTGTTTTGAGTTTGGAGGCGACATCTTCAAGCCACAAAATACGTTGCGAGAGTGGTGTTTTTTTGGTCTCTTTGAATGCTTTTTGTGCTATCTCTAATGCTCGTTTGGCATCTTGAGCATTGCATACCGATGCGATACTCACGACACTTCCATCGTATGGACTGCGTCGCTCTTCTATATTTGCTCTGATCTCTTTAGTTGAGCCAAACAGCACTTTCGCTTCGGCTATTCCGTCTTGTTCAAACCATCTTAGCATTTGATTAATACCTTTTATATTTATTTCAAAATAGTTTTGATTATAACCAAAGAGTTTTAATCTAATCGAAGTCTAAGATAGGCGTTGTAACCTCTCTTTAACGCGATTTTTGTTATTATCAATACCAAAAATTTTAACGAAAGAATACAAAATGAACAAAGCCACTTATATATGGATGGACGGCAAACTCACTCCGTGGGATGAGGCAAATATTCACGTCCTTTCACACACACTACACTATGGAAACGGTGCAATCGAAGGGACAAAAGCATATAAAACGGTCGATGGAAGATGTGCGATTTTCAAACTCAAAGAGCATACTCAAAGACTTCTCAACTCCGCTAAGATGACACTTATGGATGTTCCTTTTAGTCTTGAAGAACTTAGTGTCGCACAAATCAAACTGCTACAAGAGAATGCACTTTTTGAAGGTGCATATATACGTCCTATCGTTTACTTGGGTTATGGTGTTATGGGACTTTATCATAAAGATGCTCCTGTAAAAGTTTCTGTTGCTGCTTGGGAGTGGGGTGCGTACCTTGGTGAAGAAGGACTTAAACAAGGAGTTCGCGTCAAAATCTCTTCATTTACACGCACGCCCAACACTTCAGGAATGGGCAAAGCCAAAGCCGTAGCCAACTATCTCAACAGCCAAATGGCAAAATATGAAGCAGTCGAAGCGGGATACGATGAAGCGTTGCTTCGAGATGATCAAGGCTATATCGCTGAAGCCAGCGGTGCATGTTTTTTTATCGTGCGAGATGGTGTACTGATCTCTCCACCCAACGACAACACGCTTGAATCGATTACGCAAGCAACCGTGATAGATCTTGCTAAAGAGATGGGAATTGAGGTCGTAAGAAGACGTATCACCCGCGAAGAGATTTATATCGCCGATGAAGCGTTTTTTACAGGAACTGCTGCTGAGGTAACGCCGATTCGAGAGGTTGATGCACGCATTATCGGTTGTGGAAGCAGAGGTTTTATCACAGAGAAGCTCCAATCGGGATATTTTGATATCGTAATGGGCAAAAATCCAAACTTTATCCAACACCTCACTTACATTAATTAAATCAATCCTAAAGGAGAACAAATGCCAGCAGATATGAACGATTATTTCAAAAAAAAGAAGTCCAATCCTACGCAAGACAACGGTTCTGGAAATAGCGGTGACAACAATCACACCAACGACGTTGGAAATTTCAACAATCCACTCAATCATTTCAAAGGCAAAGGTGCGTCAGTTGTTGTTGTGATTTTATTGATTTTGTTTGTAATGGTAGTTTTTAAACCTTTTGCGATTATCAACTCGGGCGAAGTGGGCATTAAAGTACGCACAGGTAAATTCAATGAAGAGCCACTCAACCCAGGACTTCATTTTTATATTCCAATTTTTGAGAAGATTATTCCTGTTAATACACGGATTCGACTCATTACTTATAGCACGACTGAGATCAATACGATCGGCGACAACTATGCCAAAGGATCTTATATCTCACAAGAAGAGTTTGAAGGCGGTCTTAAACGTAATCCTTCTATTCAGGTACTTGACAAGCGTGGTTTGACTGTCAATATTGATCTTGCAGTACAGTACAGCATCAAAGCATCCAGTGCACCAAAAACGATCGAAACGTGGGGTGCGAGTTGGGAAGAGAAGATTATCAACTCCAAAGTACGCGAAGTGGTACGTGACGTCATCGGTCAATACACCGCAGAACAACTTCCCGAGATGAGAAACGAAATGGCATCGGCTATCCAAACCAAAGTAAATGATAAAGTTAACTCCATCGAAGGACAGCCTGTCGTTCTCTCCTCTGTAGAGCTTAGAAATATAGATCTTCCTTTAAAAATAAAAGATCAGATTGAACGTGTCCAAATCGCCAAACAAGAGGTGACTATCGCCGAACAACAAAAAGAGCAATCCAAACAAGAAGCGCAACGCAAAGCTGAAATCGCCAAAGGGGAAGCAGAACGAAATCGTATCGAAGCACAAGGACAAGCTGATAAGATTCGTATTGAAGCACAGGAGCAGGCAAAAGCCAACAAACTTATCTCCGATTCACTTACGCCACAGCTAATCGAACTTGAACATATCAAAGCACAAATGAAGTTCAACGAAGCACTTCAGGTCAATAAAGATGCAAAAATCTTCCTAACACCAGGCGGTGCTGTCCCCAATATCTGGGTTGATGCTCCGAGCAGATTGCAACCCGCAATTGGGCAATAACACAGTATAAAAGGAATCAAGATGTATCCATTCTCCAATGAAGTTTTTATCAATCCTCTTACCGATTTTGGTTTTAAACGAATTTTTGGAGAGGAGGAGAGCAAACCGTTTCTTGTCTCTTTCTTGAATGATCTTTTGCCAATCGACTCTCCGATTGATACAGTCACCTATAAAAACCTTGAAAAATTGGGTGCAACACCAGAAGACAGAAGAGCAGTTTACGATATCTACTGTGTTGATAAAAACGGAAAAGAGTTTATCGTAGAGCTTCAAAGGGCTTCGCAGTTTTATTTTATCGAGAGAGCCATCTATTACACGACTTTCCCTATTCAAGAGCAGGCGATGCGAGGTCAATGGGATTTTTCACTCTCTCCAGTCTATTTTGTAGGGATTTTGAACTTCACAGTGCCTACATTTAAAAGCGATGATTACATCCACTATTGCATTCTCAAAGATGAAATCAACAACCCCATTTCTAATGCACTCAATTACATTTATATCGAACTTCCCAAATTTAAAAAAGCCTACGAAGAACTCTCTAAGCATCTTGAGTATTGGCTCTATTTCTTTACAAAATCTACAGAACTTATAGAGATACCTGAAAAATTCAAAGAGGATATCGTCTCAGAAGCGTTTGTACGTGCTAAATTTCTCAATCTCTCTTCCATGGATCAAACCGCTTATCACTTAGAACTCAAACATCTAAGAGATTACTTCAATACCATTAATACCGCTAAAGTAACAGGCAGAGAAGAAGGCAGAGAAGAAGGAAGAGAAGAAGGTAGAGAAGAAGGTAGAGAAGAGGGCAGAGAAGAGGGTAGAGAAGAGGCAAAAATAGAAATTGCCAAGAGTCTTATAGGGATTTTGGAGATTGAGACGATTGCACAAAAGGTAGGTTTGAGCGTGGCAGAGGTAGAGGCTCTTAAGAGACTACCAATAGTCAACACTTTGCAAAAACTCTAATATAAAGGTTTTTTATATGTTTGGATACTATCGCGTTGCTTCTGCTGTCAATCACACTACAGTAGCCAATCCTATCAAGAATGCCAAAGAGATTCTTGCTCTTATCAAGCAAGCGTACGCACAAGAGGTTTGTGTCATCGTGTTTCCCGAGCTCACACTTACAGGATACACTGCCTCAGATCTTTTGCTTAATCAAACACTTATTCAAACACAATACGATGCACTTGCAACGCTTTTGGAGCAAACTGCAAAGACGGAGACGATTGTCATCATTGGCATAGCACACCTTCATTGTGATAGGCTATACAACTGTGCGGTTGTGTTTCAGAGTGGTAAAATATTGGGCGTAATTCCTAAAACCTATCTTCCTAACAAAAAAGAATTTTACGAAAAAAGACACTTTAGAAGCGGTCGAGATATCATACAGAGTGATACGGAGCTTTTGGGAGTTGTAGTTCCTTTTGGTGTAGATCTACTGTTTAGTGATAATAAAAATATGATATTTGGCATAGAGATATGTGAAGACCTTTGGGCTATCACACCACCGAGCAATCAACAAGCAATCAATGGTGCAACACTGTTTTTCAATCTTTCAGCAAGCAATGAACTTATCGGCAAACACGAATACCGCGAAGAGTTGGTACGCACCCAAAGTGCAAGGTGCATGGGAGCGTATGTCTATACTTCTGCGGGTGTTGGCGAATCTACGACTGATACTCTATTTGGCGGTCATGCAATCATCGCCGAATACGGTACGACAGTCGTACAAAACCAACGCTTCGTAATCCAAAGCCACTTCATTGTAGCCGATATTGATATAGAGTGGTTGCGATCGCTTCGTTTGAGTGACTCAAGTTTTGGCGATGCTCCACAAACAGAAGTACGCAAAATCAAAGTCGGCACTACGCCTGCTATGAGTGAAACCCAACGAGCAATCAATCCCTATCCGTTTATCCCTTCAGGCTTTGATGATAGAGAAAAAAGATGCGAAGAGATCATACGTATCCAAGCCTATTCGCTCATCAAGCGTATGACGCATGCACGTATCACCAAGGCAGTGATTGGAATTTCAGGCGGTTTGGACTCGACACTTGCATTGCTTTCGACTCACAAAGCATTTGAGATCATGCAGTGGGAAACAAGCAACATTATCGCCATTACCATGCCAGGTTTTGGCACTACGTCACGCACCAAAAACAACGCTATCGCACTCTGTGAAACATTGGGCGTGACATTCAAAACGATTGATATCACCGAACTTTCCACCAAAGAGTTTGAAGCGATTGGACACGAACTTGATGAACACACCATCACATACGAAAATGTCCAAGCAAGAGCAAGAACTTCGATACTGATGAACACCGCCAACAAAATAGGTGGTTTGGTGATCGGCACAGCAGATCTTAGCGAGATTGCATTGGGATGGAGTACTTACAATGGTGATCATATGAGTATGTATGCACTTAACGCAGGAGTTCCAAAAACCCTCGTGAAGTATCTCATCGAACATTTCAAATCAAACAAAAACATCGCACCCATCATTGACGATATTTTAGCCACACCAATCAGCCCTGAACTTCTCCCGCACAACGATGACACAATTATCCAAGAGACCGAAACAATCATAGGACCGTATGAGCTGCATGACTTTTTTCTTTACCACTTTATCAAATACGGCTCAAACCCCAAAAAGATAAGACACCTCGCACAAATAGCATTCAAAGAAAAATACACACACGAAGAGATCACCCAATGGCTCACCCTTTTTCTCAAACGCTTCTTTACTCAACAGTTTAAACGCTCCTGTATGCCTGATGGTCCTAAGGTCGGAACTATCTCTCTAAGCCCAAGAGCAGACTGGAAAATGCCAAGCGACGCGGATGTTGAGATTTGGATAGAAGAGCTATTGCGATGAGTCTTGATGGTGAAAGTGTGTTTTTGTAGAATTTATATCAGAGCCAAAGACTCTGATATGTAGCTTTTGGAGGGAGTCGTAAAATATTACACTATCTCTCCCACCTCATACCATCTTCTTAGGCGTCTGTCTAATGGTGTGATCATTTTGTAGATAACTGGGACAATGAGGAGTGTGAGGAGCATTGAACTAATGAGTCCACCAATAACAGCAATCGCCATAGGTGCTTTGGTCTCACTTCCAAGTCCTGTTGCGATAGCCAGTGGTAGCATCGCAAAAACCATCGCGATAGTGGTCATCAAAATTGGGCGAAGTCGTTTCTCTCCTGCCTCAAGGAGTGCGGCATCGACATTTTTGCCATCACGCATCGCTTCATTGGCGAAATCGACCAACAAAACGGCGTTTTTGCCTACCATTCCCATAAGCAACATAAATCCAATCATCACAAAAAGACTAAACTGCTGACCGCTCACAAACAGTGCAAGCATCACTCCGATGATACTTAGTGGCAAAGCGACCATGATGATGATAGGCTGAATCAATGACTCATAGAGTATCGCCAAAATGATATACATCAAAATGATCGAAAGTCCTATCGCTGCACCAAAGGCTTGCCCTGTTTTTACCATCTCTTCAGCAAAACCTGTAAATTTGTAGGTAACCTCTTTTGGCAGAAGTTCATCTATTTTAGCTTTGGTGTATCCCACCGCACTACCCAAGTCCAAACCAAAAAGATCAGCATAGATGGCTACTTGTCGCTGGCGGTCAAGGTGATTGATACTTGCTAACGAATTGCTTTTTTCGAATTTTACCAATCCGTCGAGATAGACAAGCGTGCCATTTGTAGCACGAAGCTGTATCTTTTTGATATCATCGATAGTTTTGCGATGGGTATCATCAAACCGCAATGTGATGTCATACTGCTTGCCGTTTTCCTCGTAGTGGGATATCTCAATGTCACTTGAGAATGCTATCGAGATCGCCTCGGCGATTTGTGATGCACTAATCCCCAAGCGGCTTGCATTTTCTCTAAGGATTTGTAGCTCTATTTGTGGTTTTCCCTCTTCGAGGTTGGTGTCGATATCGACAAATCCCTGTTTTTTGGAAAGGTACTCAGTAAGGTTGTGCGTAGCAGTTTTGAGCGACTCAAACGAATCGGATTTTAGGATGATCTGATAGGGTACATTGACTCCTGCTCCTTTGATATTGGGAATCGCAGCAGCGGTGATGTGCATCTGTGTTTGGTAAAGCTTCGCACGCTCTCGGAAGTCTTGGATGATCTGTTCTTG
This sequence comes from Sulfurovum sp., assembly GCA_020719895.1. Classification (GTDB taxonomy): domain Bacteria; phylum Campylobacterota; class Campylobacteria; order Campylobacterales; family Sulfurovaceae; genus Sulfurovum. The sequence continues at coordinate 14,266 of DYPM01000025.1, forward strand.
ATTGATATCACGCTCTTCGACCGCATTGAGTTTGACATAAATGGTCGCTTTGTTGATCTCTTGTGCGGCGTTATATCCAACACCCAATGTGGTATAAAGGATATTTTTATCCTCTTTTGCAACCTTCTCTATCTCTTTTGATTGACGTATCATCTGGCTTAGCGATATTCCCGCGGGTGCTTTGATTTGAATCTCAAACTCCGCTTTGTCCTCTTTAGGGAAAAAATCCAATCCAATCTGTGGGAAAAGACTCAAAGATCCAAAAAAGGTAAATATCACAGCAACAAGTGTAAAAATCTTACGCTTTAGAACAAACCGCAAACTCCCATCATACACTCTCTCTATCGCCTTAAAGAGTGGTTCGGTGAGATCATAAAAACGGCTGTGTTTTTTCTGTAGAGTTCTTGCCCCAAAGCTGGGGATAAAACTCAGTGCAATAGTGTAAGAGATAATGACTGCAAACCCTACAGTCATCGCAAACGACTCAAAAAACTTTCCAACAATCCCGCTCATATTGGCAACAGGGATAAAAACCGCAAGAAGCATCGCAGAGATAGCAAGAATCGCAAACGCGATCTCATGCACACCTTCATACGCCGCTTGAAGTTTTCCCATACCTGCTTCGAGTTTTTTGTAGATATTTTCGATGACAACAACCGCATCATCGATGATAATCCCAATCGCAAGTGTGAGTCCAATGAGCGTCATTTTATTGAGATCAAACCCCATAAAGTCCATCAAAGCAATCGTCCCAAAAACAGAAGTAGGAATCGACAATGCCGACACAAGCGTAATAGTAGTATTGCGTAAAAAAACAAAGATGATGATCACCGCCAAAAATGACCCATAGATAAGGTCAAACTCGACATCTTCCAAAGAGTGAATGATAAACGGTGAAGTATCATTGAGTGTTTTGATCTCAAACCTATCACCTGCCATCTGTTTGATCTTTGGCAACTCCTCTTTGACTTTGGAGACAATCTCAAGTGTATTAGTAGCAGAGATTTTCTGCACCTCAAGCATTACGCCTTCGACTCCATCGTACGCGGCATAACTTTTAGGATCACTCATACTGTCTTCTATGCGTGCGAGATCTGCAAGACGAAGTCCCTCTTTGATTTTTATCTTCTCCAACTCTTCGATACTCAGTGCATCGGCTTTGGTTTTGAGAACAAACTCTTTAGCGTTGGTGATAAGCTTTCCGCCACCGATTTTGATATTTTCTCGTGCGACAATCGCATTGAGTTCGCTTACAGTAATGCCATAGCGGTTGAGTTTGGAGATATCAGGATAGATATGAATCTCTCTGTCTTTGTAGCCGATGATATTGATAGCACCTACACCGCTTATCTTTTGAAGATTGGGTTTGACTTTTTCATCGACAAACACCATCAGGTTTTGTAGCGTATCATTTTTGGTAGCGACAAACACATTGATCACCGACGCACCACCGATATCAAGCTTACTTACCAATGGCGTCTTGACATCTTTAGGAAGTGCCACGGCAGAGACTTTATCACGCACATCGTTGGTCGCTTCGTCTATATTGCGTTCTAAAAAAAACTTGATCGTTACGACACTCACACCGTCGCTACTTGTAGAGATGATAGAATCTACGCCACCGATACGAGAGATTGCCTCTTCGACTTTATCAGTTACTTCAGACTCTACTGTGATAGGCTCTGCTCCTGGATAGACGGTTTTGACTGTGACAATAGGGAAATCGACATTAGGGAAAAGTGCTGCAGGCATCGCCTTGAAGCTCATCCATCCGAAGATGACAAGCGTCAATGCGTACATAAGGGTTGTAATAGGTCTATTGATTGCTAATTTATACATATCGTCTTACTTTGTAGTGATAATGCCATCGCCAAAAAGTCCGACGGGAAGATCTTGTGCTTTGACTTCGGCGATTATTTTGCGGGATTTTTCATCTATGGCTGGATAGATTTTGTAGATCTCACCTGTGCGGTTGGTCTCGTCGCCATCGATTTTATAGACAAACGCGTCCCCTTTTTTGACTTGTGTATGGTATTTTTGATCAAAGCTTAATATCAATCTTCTGTCGCTCAAGCTCTGAACAGTGAGCGCTTTGGTGATCATTTGACCACTGACAAGATCTCCTTTTTCGACAAACTTCATCGTGATTGTGCCATCAAATGGTGCTTTAAGTTTTGTTTTATCAAGTTGGCTCTGCTCCAGTCGAAGTTTAGCACTAGCATTTTCGTATTTGTAGGCAAACATATCCATTTGTGCTTCAGAGGTGACGTTTGTAACCTTTTTTTGTCTTTCGTAGTCCCTTTTGGCGTACTTCTGTGCGATAGATGCCATCTCAACTTGTGCTTGGATATCGTCATTGATAAGCTCTCCTAAGAGTTGTCCTTTTTTGACTGTGTCGCCAATCTGCACATAAAGTTTTTCGATAATACCATTGCCACTAAACGCCACTGTAGCGCTTTGTGCTGCGTGTATTTCAAAAGTCGCATACACCTCTTGTGCATACATCAAAACGGTTGCTGTCATCCACAATGTCACTGTTTTTTTCATTTTACATACTCCTTAGGGTCTTTGCCTGCATAATAATAATAAAGAGATTTTGCAATCTCATAGTCATACTCTACTGCTTTGAGTCGTGCGGATGCTTCGCTTTCTACAGTGAGTGCTTCGAGGTATTCAATATGGTCTGCGATCCCTTGTTCGTACCGCAACAGTGTCGCTTTGTAGCTACTGCGAGAGGCTATAAGACCACTTTTAGCACTTCCCAATTGTGCCTCAACAGTCAATAATCGCCGTTTGGCAAGTGAAAAATAGCTCTTTTGCTCCTGTGTAGCATACGCTTTTTGACTTTTGAGTGCCAACTTTTGATATCGCAACGACTCTTGTATTTTGCTCGTCGTACCACCATCAAAAAGACGCATCGTGGCTGATATCTTGAGTGCGTTTTGATGATCAAGCAAGATATTGCTCCCAAAACCAGAATCGACAACATCATCATAATTGGATTTCACATAAGTGTCCTCTACGCGAACTTGCGGTCTATAAACTGCTCCTATTGCATCGGCACTCTCTTCTATCGCATCAGCACGTGCATTTAGAATCTTGACATTTTCCAAAGAGTCAAGCTTCAATGATTTGAGCATTACAAAGCGACTATTAGAATTTGGTGCTATCTCTACCCCGCTAAGGAGTTTGAGATTTTGTCGTTGTGTCTCCAATGCCATTTTGACCGCTTCTATCTGATAGAGATTCTCATCGTACGCGGCTTGAAGTTTGTCTATATCATCTTGCACTGCCAAACCCGTAGATTTGAACCGTCTGATACGATTCATTTGTGCTGATAACGCTTTGGATTTTTCGCCCAATGCTTCAAGTTGTGCTTGGTACGCCTTGAATCCGTAATACCGATGTACGATATCAAGTGTTACACTCTTTTTGAATGCTTCTTTTTCGTACGCTACGGCTTGATACTCATGTCCTTTGGCTCTTTTGAGTGCACCTCTTTTGCCACCATCATAGATGTCCATTCCAATCTTCATAAATCCAGAGGTGATTTTTCCTGGAGAAACCAACGAGACAGGATCAGTCAACGACTCTGAAACGCCAATATCAAGCGTTGGCCAAAATGTACGCTTTTGTGCATCAAGTTCCGCCTCTTTGGCATCTATCTGTTGCGATTTGGCTTGGATATTTTGATTGTGCTTACTTGCCTCTTCAATCAAAGACTTTAGATTTCCTGTTTGTGCAAAACCAAACAGAGGAATCACCATTAGCCACGTATATTTCATACTTGCTCCTTTTTTATTAGAGTTCTTTTAGAACTCACAGAATGCTTAACGAATAAGTTTATTAGGCTACTTGTGGCTTTTATAAAAATTTATTTCGCCTCAAAATCAAGCGAAATAGAATTGACACAGTGTCGTGTCTGTTTGGAAGTGAATCCTTCGCCTCTAAAAACATGTCCGAGGTGACCACCGCAATTGGCACAAACAATCTCTACACGTCTGCCATCTGCATCACGAATCTCTTCGACTGCTCCTGTGATCGCATCATCAAAGCTCGGCCATCCCGTGCCACTATCAAACTTCACATCGGAAGTAAAAAGTGGTGTATTGCACTGACGACATTTGTAAATACCGCTCTCTTTGTGATCAAAGTATTTTCCCGCAAATGCTCTTTCAGTACCTTTGTGTAGTATCACATACTGCTCTTGTTCGCTTAGTTCATTGTATGCCATAACAGACTCCTTGAT